>JACZJU010000142.1 GCA_014860395.1 Burkholderiales bacterium
GCACGACGGCGGTATTGCTGGCGCACTTCCTGGCCGAGCGCTTGCGCGCCAATCCGCTCATTTCGCGTTGGCTGCAAAAGCTGGCGGGTCTGGCCTTGATAGGCTTCGGCATCAAACTGGCCGTGAGCCGTTGATCCGCGCGGGCCGGCAGGGGCGCGCTTACTTGATCTTCGAATACGTCGTGGGCGTCAGCATGTAATTCTCGAGGTGCTGCACGATCGCGCCCTGGGCCTCGGTCTTGGCGCGCGCGGCCAGCCACTCCGGGTCGCTGGCGAACGCGTTCCACTTCTGCTCACGCTCGGCGAGGCTCTCCCACTCGAGCATGTAATACAGGGCATGGTTCGACGGGCCGATCAAAACCGTCCAGAAGCCCACCTGGCGTATGCCGTGCTTCTCCCAGATTTTCAGCGTGATGTTGGCGAAACGATTGTTGAGATCGGCGATACGGCCCGGCATGCAGTGGTAAATACGCAGTTCGTGGATCATGGTTCCTCGCGATGGATGGTGATCAGGAAATGGTGTGCGGCTCGATTGCTGGGGAATTCGCGTGCACGCGGCGTGAGTATTCTAGGGTCTGCTGACATTCAGCAGACCCTAGGCATCGCAAACCAGGTCAAACACCGTCATATGCAGACGCAGGTTCAGCCCTGATTGCGCGCCATCACCTGCCTGAGGCCGGCGCTATCGCGGATGCGGATGAATTTCTGCCGCACGGTTATCAACCCTTCCTCCTGGAATTTGGAGAACGTGCGGCTGACGGTTTCCAGCTTCAGGCCCAGATAGCTGCCGATCTCCTCGCGCGTCATGCGCAGATTGAATTCCGAGGGCGAGTGGCCGCGCGCAGCGAAGCGCTGCGACAGATCGAGCAGGAACATCGACAGGCGTTCTTCGGCATTCATGCTGCCCAACTGCAGCATCACGCCTTGCTCGCGCACGATTTCGCGGCTCATCATTTTGTAGAAGTGGCGCTGCAGGCCGGGAACTTCGTGCGCCAGGGCCTGCAATCCGGCAAACGAAATGGCGCAGACCTCGCTGTCCTCCAGAGCCACGGCGTTGCAGCTGTGCTGCTCCGGCCCGATGCCGTCCATGCCCAGGATCTCGCCTGGAATCGAGAACCCCGTCACCTGCTCGCGCCCATCCTCGATCAGGGCCAGGGACTTGAAGAAGCCTTTGCGCACTGCAAACAGGGACACGAAACGATCGCCGGTGCGGTACAGGCTTTCGCCGCGCCGCAGCCGCGCGCGATTGAACACCACGCGGTCGGCGGCCTCCCTCTCGCAGCGGGTCAGGCCGCAGCAGGGTACGCACAGCTCGCGCAGGTTGCAATTCGCGCATACGGTCCTGAACTGCGCAATCTCGGCCGGCGCGGGGACCGCATCGGAAAGGCCCAGCGCGCGACTCCGGCCGGGGGTGCTCTGTACTATGGAACCGCCTTTCATAGTGCCCTCCAGTCGGGACTAGCCGGCGATGGCGCGCAGAGTGGAGGCGACAACAAATGTCATCATCGCGCCTGACCGCGCGGCGTAGCGCCGACGCCCATTCTTGCAATGCTAATAGTAATAGCATTTGGCCGAAGGCGCCGCAATTTTCGCCGCGTCAGGCGCGGGACGGCGCGCACGCGCATGGCGCGGTTGAGCAATAAGGCAATTGACGGTACCCTGAACCGGTCCGATCCCATTTTCCACGCCTGGTCGAACAGGCAAACGCGGAGACAGATGCATGGAGCCAATCCAATTCGGGCTATTGCTTTGCGCCACGGCCCTGGGCGGGCGCGCAGCGCCCCCCGGCCAACCTGATGCCGCCACGCTGGGCGAGCTTGCGCCCACCGGAACACTGCGCTTCGGCGTCGTCACCGCTCCGGAGCGGACTTCTTTTTTCGTCGTGAAGGACGCCGGCGGCCAGCCCAGCGGGGTCCCCGCCGACCTGGCGCGCGAACTTGCGCGCCGCGCCGGCATCCCCATCGAATTCATGGTCGCGCCGAATTCAGGATTAGTGACTGACGCGGTGAGTTCCGGCGCAATCGACGCCGCCTTTATGCCGGTGGACGACGAGCGCAGCAAGAAGGTAGATTTCGGTCCGGTGTATTTCGTCTTCGAGAACACCTACCTGGTGCGCGCGGGTTCGGACATCCAGACCATCGCCGACGTCGACCGCCCCGGCGTGCGCGTGATCGGCATTTCCGGCACCACCACCATACGCACCTCGGCGCGTTTGCTGAAACAAACGACGGTTACGCCCGTGCCTTCGGTAGACGAAGCACTGGCGATGATAGGCTCAGGCGAGGCGGATGCATTCGCCCTCACCCGCGATTCGCTCGCGCCGCTGGCCGCGCGCGTGCCGGGCGCGCGCATACTCGACGGCGCCTTCCATCGAACCGGAATCGGCATCGCCGTGCCGAAGAACAGGCCCGATGCGCTTGCTTATGTGAGCGCGTTTCTCGAAGACGCCAAGACCTCGGGCATCGTGCGCCGGGCGTTCGACGCCGCCGGCCTCAAGCAGCTTGCGGTCGCGCCGGCCTCCAACACCCGCTAGCCGCCATGACGACACCCAAGCTGACCAAGCCCTTCGCCATGATTCGCGAGTTTCATCTTGCCGACTGGTTCACGCTGGCAAACGCGGTCTGCGGCGTCGGCGCCCTGTTTTCCACGATGACCTACCTCCAAACCGGCAACGTCCTGCATGTCTACTTTGCCTGCGCATTGGTGTTTGCCGCTTTGGTCTTCGACATTCTGGACGGACGCATCGCCCGGTGGCGGCAGAAGACTTCCGCGATGGGCCGCGAGCTCGATTCCCTCGCCGATATCATCTCCTTCGGCGTCGCCCCGGCGGCGATCGCATACGGTTGCGGCATGCAGGGCTTGTACGACCGCATCGTCCTGGGCTACTTCGTCGCCTGCGGCGTGTCGCGCCTGGCGCGCTACAACGTTACCGCAGAGGCGCTGTCCGACGAGGCGGGCAAGGTGAAATACTTCGAAGGAACGCCCATACCGACCTCGATGCTGCTGGTCATGTTGATGTTCGCGGCTGCATTGCAGGGCGCATTGGGCGAGTCGCTCTGGTTCGGGCAGATCGAGCTTGGCGGCTTCACCCTGCATCCGCTGGTGCTCATGTTCGCGGTTTCCGGCTCGCTCATGGTCAGCCGCATACGCATCCCGAAGCTCTGAGCCGCAAGACCGTCCGCCGAGGTGGCAGTTCTATCGGCCGCCGCTTTCGCGCAGCGCCCTCACTTTCGCCGCGACGGCCACCGCATAGGTGTCGGTCATGCCGGAGACGAAGTCGGTGATCGCAAGCACGCGCGCGTAGAGGTCAGTCGCCGGCGCGCCATCCGCCGAAAGGAACTGCCCCGGAAGGAGATCGAGGATTTCGCGCGCGCGCGGCGCAGCGGCGCCGCTTGCGGCAGCCTCCACCGCGCCGACGAAGGCATCCAGCAGTTCGCCGAGGATCGCCGCGCCCGGGCTCTGCAGATTCAGCACCACCGCCGAATGGTAGACCCGGTCGCGCGCGAGCGCGCGAAACGCTTCCAGCGCCGCGGCGTGCGGGATCACGGCGATCAGCTCCTCGTCGAATTCACCCGCGAGCATCGCCTGCTCGCGCGCGGCGAACGCCGCGGCCGCCTCATTCACGAGCGTATCTATCGTTCTTGCGCGCAGGTACTCGACGCGCTTCTCGTCGGTGGAAATCGCGCCGGCCTTGGTCCACGCCGCCGGGTCGCCCAGAATGCCGCGGTACAGCGGCTCGATTTCGGCGTAGCGCATCTCGCCCGCGCGGAAGGCGTCCTCGACGTCGATCACGCAATAGCTGATGTCGTCCGCCGCCTCCACCAGGAAAGCGAGCGGATGGCGGCACCAGCAGTGCGCGCCCGCTTCGCGGCGCAGCAGCCCGGTCGCCTGCGCCACCGCCTCGAAGCGCTCGCGATCGGCGCGAAAGAAATTGTGCTTCTTGCCCGAGATGCCCGCAGGCGCGGCGAACGCGAGGTGCGCCGCGCGCGGATACTTCGCCACCGCGGCGAGCGAGGCGCAGGTGAGCTGCATGCCGCCGGCGTTGTCGGGCATGCCCAGGCGCGCAAGTATCCGGAAGGTCTGGGCGTTGCCTTCGAAGCGCTCGAAATCGGCGCGCCCCTCCGCGGCGAGGCGCGCAAGAATCGAGCGGCCGAGTTCGGGAGTCTCGAACCAGGACTGGATCGCCGCCTCGCCGGCATGCCCGAACGGCGGGTTGCCGATGTCATGCGCGAGACAGGCCGCGGCGACGATGGCGCCGAAATCGGCGGCGGTGTAGCCGCTCGCGGCCATCTCCGGCTGCGCGCGCAGCACATGATCGCCCGCGAGCACGCCGAGCGAGCGCCCGACCGAGGCCACCTCCAGGCTGTGCGTCAGCCGCGTGCGCACATAGTCGTTTTTCGCCAGCGGGAACACCTGCGTCTTGTCCTGCAGACGCCGGAACGCCGAGGAAAACACGATGCGGTCGAAGTCGCGCTGGAACTCCGAGCGCGGGCCCACCCCGGCCACGGGCGGGCCGCCCAGGCGATGATGGGACAGGAGCGAAGTCCAGCGCATGCGTTCGGGTGACATGTGCGGACATCTTACTACGGGAAATTCGGCCGGCGGCGCAGCGGACGTCATGGCGCGCCGCATCCCTCGAACGGCGGGCGCCGGCGAGTATAATAAAATTTATCGTGAAGCGCGGAGGTGAAAAATGTCAGACATGCTCGTCGATCTCAAAGAAAAAGCGGCTCGCTTGTCCGATACCGAGCGAGCAGAGCTCGCGCTGTCATTAATCGAATCGCTCGACGGCCCGGCAGACCCTGATGTCGAGGAGGCATGGCGAGTCGAGGTTGAGCGCCGCATTGCTCAGATCGAGCGTGGAGAGGTTCAACTCATCCCCGGCGACGAAGTGTTCGCACGGCTGCGTCGCCGTCTCGGGTGATTTCCTATTCCTTCCATCCCGAGGCAGACGCCGAGTTTACAGACGCTTCGCTCTTCTACGAATCCCGGATGCCGGGTCTCGGCAAGTCTTTCTCGGCTGAAGTCGAGCGCACAATCACTTTAATTCGAGAGTTTCCTGACTCAGGATTGCCAGTCGGGCCACATCGCAGACGCGTGCTCGTTGCCGGATTCCCTTACTCGGTGATCTATCGGCGCGATCCCGATACGGTCGTCATCGTGGCGATTGCGCACCAACGGCGTCGCCCGAGTTATTGGCGCGGCCGAAAGTAGCGCGGTTATTCGGGCGGCCAAGCTTTCCTCTCCTCCTGGGCTTCCTCCCGCGGCGGATCGAAACGACGCCCCTCTTCGGCGCGGGCGGAATGCGTGCACCGGAAGCCGGCAGCGACCGCGATTTCAGTAGAACGGCGCGGCGATGCCCTCGGCGGCGAAGGCCCGCTGCGTCGCCGGGCGCGCCATGACCGCATCGAGCAGGCGCGCGAGATGCGGCCGCGTGCGCGCCGGCTTGTGCATCACGCGCGTCCAGCGGCACAGCATCAGCAGATAGGCGTCGACGGCGCGATACGCCGCGCCGAGCAGAAACGGGCCGCTGCCGGCGGCGAGCGCAGTCTCGACGAGGTCGAGCATCTCGCCGGTGCGGCGCTCGGCATGCGCCTTGATCTGCGCCGCCGCCGCGGCATCGTCGGCCAGGCGCTCCGGATAGAAATAGAGCAGCAGTTCCGCCTGCACCGTGTTGGTGAGGTAGATGAGCCACTTGTAGAACTCCGCCCGCTCCGTGCTGCCGAGCGCGGGCACCAGCCCCGCCGCGGCATGGCGGTCGGCCAGATGCAGGCAGATCGCCGCCGACTCGTACAGCACCAGCTCGCCGTCGATCAGCACCGGGATGCGCCCGGCCGGGTTGAGCTTGAGGTAGGCGGGGCTCTTGTGTTCGTTCTTGGTGCGGTCGACCAGCACCAGCTCGTAGTCCGCGCCGATTTCCTCCAGCAGGATATGCGGCGCGAGATTGGCGTTGCCGGGGTAATAGTAGAGCTGGTACATGGGGTTGCCTCCAAGCTGCAACGCTTGACCGCCGGTGCGACCGGCTAGTCTTAGAACCCGTTGCAAAATGAATTTTGCGACGGCCCGATATAGGGGAGTATGAGGGGAGACGCCCCGAAGGAAGTCCCCGTAGGGGATTTCCCCTCATTTCGAAACAGACTCTCAGTCCTCGTCGGTGTTCGCTTTCGCCACCGCAATCCCCATCAGCGCTTCGAAGCGCGCGACGTAGGCGGGCCAGGCCTCGGGATTCACCAGGCGCGGCGGCCGGCCGCCCTTGAGCAGGCCGGCGATCTGCTCCGCGCCCATCGCCGCCACGTTGCGGCGGGCTTCGCGCGTCACCCCGGCGGTGTGCACCGTGCCGACGACGTTGTCGCAGGCAAGCAGCGGATGATCGAGCGGCGGCGGCTCCCGGTCCCACACGTCGATGCCCGCGCCGGCGAGCTGCCCCGAGCGCAGCGCGGCGAGGAGCGCCTTTTCGTCGTGGATGCCGCCGCGCGCGGTGGTCAGGAACACCGAACCGGGCTTCATCTGCGCGAATGCGTCCGCATTCATCATGCCCAGCGTGCTCTTGTCGCGCGGGCAGTGCAGCGACACGAAATCGGACTGCGCCAGCAGCGCCTCGAAGGTCACCGCCCTGGCGCCGCGGCGCGCGATCTCCTCCTCGGTGAGGTAGGGATCGACGGCGAGCACCTCCATGCCGAAGGCGCGCGCGAGCCGCGCCACGCTCGTGCCGACGTGGCCGATGCCCACCACACCGAAAACCTTACCCGCGATCTCGCGCCCCATCAGGTCCTCGCGACTGAAACCGCGCGCGCGCCGCAGCAGCCGGTCCGATTCGCCGATGCGGTGCGACACCGCGAGCGCAAAGCCCAGCGTGTGTTCCGCCACCGACTGCGCGTTGCCGCCCGCCTGGTTGACGACGATGATGCCGGCGCGCGTGCACGCCGCGACGTCCACCGTGTCGTAGCCCGCGCCGTAGGTCGACACGATGAGCAGCTCGGGGCAGCGCCCGATCAGCGCGTCCGTCGTGAACGCATGGTGCGGGACCTCGTCCTTCGCGCTGCTGGTGTGATACACGTGCGCAGTGGATACGGCCTGGAAAAACTCGTCTTCGCTCGCCTTCACCGGGCAGCGCACGAGCACGACGCCCGGCTCCCGGCCGAGGCGCTCCTCGAACACCGGGTCTAGCCACATTTCAATACGAAACACGCGCTTCGTGGTCGCGGGCGGGTTCATTTACAGATTCCCTTTCATCTGTTGCGGTTCATGTGCATCCTACCGCAGTTCCCCGACAACGCGGCGCGAACCGTCGCGGCCGACGCCAAGCGTAAAGCCGTCCGTCCCCGCCGCCGCCGCATCGTCGGCCAGGCGCTCAGCCTCGCGCGAATGCATGCCCGCACCGGTATGGTTTATACTGGTTTTACGTCAGGAGGTCCGGATGTCGAATCAGCTCGATATTGTTGAAGCACAGGCATTGAAGCTTTCCCCAGAGGAACGGGCGCAGCTCGCGGATAGGTTGGTTACCAGTCTCTTCAAGGACCAGGAAATCGAAGATGCCTGGTCGGCAGAGGTGGAACGTCGCATAGAGGAAATCGAGAGCGGTCGCGCCGCATTGATTCCGGCAGCCGACTCCATTGCCAGGGCGCGCGCCGCGATCAAATGATCCCCTCGGTTAGCCCGGAAGCGGACCGGGAGCTATCCGATAGTTCCATCTTCTACGCCCGAGAAGCCAATGCAGAAGTTGGCCTTGCGTTCATTCTGGAATACGAAAGGGCTTTGGCGCTTCTATGCGCCAACCCGAACCTTGGCGCGCCTTGGGGACGTGGACGACGCCGCTTTCCGCTGCGAAGATTTCCGTACAGCATCATTTACTACGTTCGCGGCGAAGATCTAAGGGTGATCGCGCTCGCCCATCATCGGCGCAAGCCAGGCTATTGGAGCGCCCGCGCATGAGCACCCGCCGCAAACCGCGCGTGGGGCTCGCGCTCGGCAGCGGCTCGGCGCGCGGCTGGGCGCATGTCGGCGTCATCCGCGCGCTGGAGGAAGCCGGCATCCGCCCCGACCTGGTGTGCGGCACTTCCATCGGCGCCCTGGTGGGCGCGGCCTACGTCGCCGGCGAGCTCCCGAGCTTCGAGAAATGGCTGCTCGGCCTCGGCATCAGAGACGTGCTCGCGCTCCTGGACGTGCGCCTGAATGGCGGCATGATCAAGGGCGAGCGCCTGATGGAGTTCTTCCGCCGCAATTTCATCGACCGGCCGATCGAAGAGCTGCCCATGCCCTACGCCGCGGTGGCCACCGACCTGAACAGCGGGATCGAGGTGTGGCTGCGCCAGGGCTCGACCATGGCGGCGGTGCGCGCCTCCATTGCGCTGCCCGCGCTGTTCTCGCCGGCGGTGCACGAGGGACGCGTGCTCGTGGACGGCGCACTGGTCAACCCGGTGCCGGTGTCGCTGGCGCGCGCAATGGGCGCCGATATCGTGATCGCCGTCGACCTCAGCTCCGACATCCTCGGCCGCCGCCAGCGCGCCGAGCCCGAACACGAAGCGCCCGTGGCCGAGGTCAGCGAATGGCGGCGCAAACTGCAGGAGCGTCTGGGCACGCTCATGCCCGCGCGCGCGGACGACGGCGAGCCCAGGCTGCCGTCCATACTCGAAGTCGTCGCCACCAGCATCAATATCATGCAGGTGCGCGTCACCCGCAGCCGCATGGCGGGCGATCCGCCCGATGCGATCATTACGCCGCGCCTCGCCCACCTCGGCCTGCTCGATTTTCACCGCGCCAAGGAAGCGATCGAGGCGGGCGAGCGCGCCGTGGAGGCGGCGCTGCCCGGCCTTAACACGCTGTTCGGCCATTCGCGATGAAGGCGGCGAACATCGGCGCGCAAATCGAAGTCAGCAATGCAATGTTCCTCGCCGGCCGCGGCGCGGTGATCCTGGGCCACGTGCGCGAGGGCACCGCGCGCGTCGGCCAGCTGACCGCACCCCTGGTCCTTGGGGCTGGCGCGGCGCAGCGCCTGGAAGTGAGCGTGGTCGAGCGCCTGTCTTCGATGGACCGCGGCGGCCAGGCCGTCGGCATCGCGTTTCGGAAACCGCCGGACCTCAACGATCTCAAGCGCAGCTTCCCCGCCGGCAGCATCCTCGTGCTGGAGGAGCCGGGCGGCGCTGTTGAGCAGGCAGGGAATTAACGGTAGTCTCGCCCAACCCGGCCCCAGGGTCCGGTGCAGCCCCTCATTGGGGGCCCGATTTCTACTGATCCTCCGAAACAAGGACCACCATGCGCAACGCTACCTGGTACTCGCAGTTCGCGAAGAAGACGGCACACTTCTGCGGCCGTCCCAGAGTATTCACCCTGGCTGTCGCGGTCATCGTCGTCTGGATCGTCACCGGCCCCATGTTTCACTTCAGCGACACCTGGCAGCTGGTCATCAACACGGGCACGACCATCGTCACCTTCCTCATGGTGTTCCTGATCCAGAACACGCAGAACCGGGACACCGAGGCAATCCAGGTGAAGCTCGACGAACTCATACGCGCAACCAAGGGCGCGCATAACGCGCTGCTCGATCTGGAAGAACTCGAGGAGGAGAGCCTCGATGCCTTCCGCAACAAATATCAGGCCCTGGCAGCCGCGGCGAGAGCCGAGTTGAGCCAGGGAACCATAGACACAGGAACGCCGGAGCCGTGATGTATAGACGTGCGGCGCGCGCCGCCGTGATGGAATTTCTCCCTCGCCCCGCTTGCGGGGAGAGGGCTGGGGTGAGGGGCCGTCCGCCAAAGCGGCCGCAGGCCCACGCCCCGGCTGCCGCAATCCTATGATGTACAAAACAGCAGACGCGGCGCACGCCCTCCACAAGCGGGCCATGGTCGCCATTGCCACCGCCACCGGCAGCACCTCGCTCCTGATGAACGTGTGGCTGCCGTTCCTGCCGCTGTACATGCTGCAGGTCGGCGCCGTGGACGACGCCGCGGCCTTGTTCTGGGTGGCGATCGGAGCGACCGCGCAGGGCGCGGGCCGCCTCATCGGCGGGCCGCTCTGGGGCCTGCTCTCGGACCGCCTCGGGCGCAAGAAAATGTTCGTGCGCGCGGTGTTTTTCGCAGCGCTCACCGCATTCATCCTCAGCGTGATCAACGCGCCCTGGCAGATCGGCATCGCGCTCGGACTGCAGGGTCTGCTTTCCGGATTCGTACCCGCGGCGGTCGCGTTGATGAGCGTCAGCGTACCCGATGAAAAGGTCAGGGACGGCCTCAACGCCGTCTCCGGCGCGCAGTACCTCGGCAGCGCGATCGGCCCGGCGGTGGGCGCGGCCATGGCGATCGCCTTCAGCTATCGCGGCGCGATCTTCGCCTCCGGCCTCTTGATCGCCGCGGTGGCGACCGCGGTCATCTTCCTCGTGCCGGCGGACAAGATCCGCAAGAAGGAACTCGACCTCTCGGGCGCCGCCATCCAGCTTCCGCCGTTCAAGCCGACGCTGCAATTCGCGCTGGGCGTGCTGCTCTTCTTCGCGCTGTTTGCGCTGACCACGTTCAGGTCGGTGGCGACGCCGATCGCGCTGAAGGACATCGCCGGCGCAAGCGTCACCGAAGTCTCCGGCATCGCATTTACGCTGGGCGGCATCGCCAGCGCCCTGGGCGTATGGGCCCTGTCGACCTCGCTCTTCCGCCGCTGGCGCCTGCGCGACATCCTCGCCGTCACCTGCGTGCTCACCGCGCTGGCGCACCTCTTGCTCGCGCTCGCCGGCTCGGTCTGGCTGTTCGTTCTCGCCTTCACCCTCGCCTCGTTTCTCAACGCATCGATGATGCCGGCAACCAACACCATGATCGCGCTCAACGTCAGCCGCGAGCGGCGCGGCACCGCCTTCGGCATCGGCAGCGCCGCGCAGGCGGTCGCCTTCATGGTCGGCCCGATGGGGGCGGCGATGTTTGCGACGTACTCGCTCAGAGCGGGTTTTGTCACCGTCGGCGTGCTGATGCTCGCGCTGGCGGGGGTGGTGGCGTTTGCGGTGCGGGAGCCGCCGGTGGAGAAATAGGCCAAGCGAGAGATTCGAAGGTGGCGGACTTCATTGATCTTCGAGCCCGGCGATTGCCAAGGTGCGATCGCGTACGGTCTGGATCCGGCTTTGATAAAGAACATCGTAGGCCACCAGCCCCGGCAGGGCGTTGGCAAAATCCGGATTCCGCGACAACTCGCGAAATTTCGCCGCCAGGTAAGCGCGCAATCCGGCTTCCGCAGCGGCGATTTCCTCCATGATTCCCGCCCGGCCTTCGACGACGTTCACGATGTCTTCCAGATCATGGCTTATCAACACATCGCTTTTCCCGCGGGTGTCGAAGGCCTCGAACTTGGTGGCGAGAAATGCCGGCGCCGAGATCAGGCTGATGCGCCGGCCGCTGGGCAATGCAAGGGACGACGCGGAAGCAACCGCTGCCGGATACCATCGGTTCGAGAACCCCAGGATGCTTTCATCCGCAGGCATCAAATCCACCTCGACATCCTGCACTCGCCAGCGGCAAATGGGCGCCCCTTCGGAAACGTCTCTCGCAAGGCCGCGCTCTGCAAACCGCTTTTCCAAAGCGTAGTAGCCGCTGAGTGCAGCCACTTCCGCAATTACGTCCACATCGTAGGTGACCCTGCTCGGCGGCGCGCTCGGCGCGTCGATCAACAAGCTGGCCGCACAGCCACCCACGAACACCAGTTCCTCGCACAGGTCTCCCAGCGCCGCAGCCACCACCTCGACCCTGGCCACGTTGGGATCACCGGGATTCACAAGCGCTCCTCGAACAGCTTCTGCGCCAGCGCGCGCTCCCGCGCGTTGCCGCTGCGCAGCGCGTCGAACAGGGCCAGATTTTCATAGAGCGTCGCATCGCGCATTGCGGCAGCGGGCGCCGAAGGATAGAGGGGAATCAGGGCGATGCCGCGCGCGCTGCCTTGCGCATAAGGCCACACCGGGGGCGGATCGGCCGAAGGCGCGATATGCGCATTGAGCGGGGCTGCCGCATAGGCCGTTGGAATTCCGCCCACCATCGTTCCCCTTGCTGCCGGAAAAGCATAGCGGGCACCATGGAAGAGGAACTCCTTGAAAGCCGGTTTGATGATCGTCGGGCGCTTTGCGTCGAAGAACAACAGCCGCGCCTGCTCCGCGCGCTTGAGAGCGCCATGCACTTCCGACATCGACAATCCGGCGAAGGCAGCTAGCTCCGGGTAGGTAATGGTTTCGCCGCGCCACGCAGCCAGCGCCAGCAGGAGGTACAAATCCTGCGCCTTGAGCGTCGGCTGGCGGTTGGCGATCCGGGCCATGATGTTGGGGTAGGTTTTGAAATATTCTTGTTTCGCGAAACACGAAAGTACTGTAAAACCAATGTACTGTCAATATTTATTGGCGTCTCGTTCGACGCGCACAGCCCGTCACATCACCCCCAGGATCCAGCCCTCGCGCTCTGCCGTCGCGCGCTCCAGGTCCGTGAGCGGCGGCGCAAAGTAGCCCGCCAGCGCGCCGCGCTGGGGCTGCAGGGCCTGCTCTCCGGCTTCGTGCCCGCGGCGGTGGCGCTGATGAGCGTCAGCGTGCCCGACGCCAAGGTCAGGGACGGCCTGAACGCCGTCTCCGGCGCGCAGTACCTGGGCAGCGCGATCGGGCCGGCGGTCGGCGCGGCCATGGCGATCGCCTTCAGCTATCGCGGCGCGATCTTCGCCTCCGGCCTCTTGATCGCCGCGGTGGCGACCGCAGTCATCTTTCTCGTGCCGGCGGACAAGGTCCGCAAGAAGGAGCTCGACCTCTCGGGCGCGGCCGTCGCACTGGCGCCGTTCAAGCCGACACTGCAATTCGCGCTGGGCGTGCTGCTCTTCTTCGCGCTGTTCGCGCTGACCACGTTCAGGTCGGTGGCGACGCCGATCGCGCTGAAGGCTATCGCCGGCGCGAGCGTGACCGAAGTCACCGGCATCGCATTTACGCTGGGCGGCATCGCCAGCGCCCTGGGCGTATGGGCCCTGTCGACCTCACTCTTCCGCCGCTGGCGCCTGCGCGACATCCTCGCCGTCACCTGCGTGCTCACCGCGGCTGCGCACCTGCTGCTCGCGCTCGCCGGCTCGGTCTGGCTGTTCGTCCTCGCCTTCACCCTCGCCTCGTTCCTCAACGCATCGATGATGCCGGCAACCAACACCATGATCGCGCTCAACGTCAGCCGCGAGCGGCGCGGCACCGCCTTCGGCATCGGCAGCGCCGCGCAGGCGGTCGCCTTCATGGTCGG
>JACZJU010000143.1 GCA_014860395.1 Burkholderiales bacterium
GCGAGGATGCGCGTCTTCGCCAGGCGCGCCTCGGACAGTGCCAAGTTCGCCTGTGCGACTTTCAGGCCGTTGAGCGCCTGGTCGCGCGCGTTGGCGCTGACGAAATTGCTTTTCTGCAGCTCTTGCGTGCGCTCGAAATTGCTCTGCGCTAGCGCCAGATTGGCGCGCGCCTGCTGTACCTCGGCCGCCTGAGTGGAACTGTCGAGCACCACCAGCGCCGTTCCCTTGCGTACCTGCGCACCCTCGATGAAATCGATGGCGCTGATACGCCCCGAAATCTCCGGCCGCACTACCACCGACTCGTTCGAGCGCAGCGAGCCCACGGCGTTGACGTCCTCCTGCAGCGTCTCCAGCGCCACCTTGACCGTTTCCACGGGAATAGCGAATCCGCCCGCGCGGGCAGCCGGCTGTGCGGCCCCCGGCTTGCCGTCTGCCGGCTGCGGCGCCAGCGGGCTGCGGTTGGCGTAATACGCATAGACTCCCAGCGCGCCCAGCGCCAGCACGGAGACTACGGAAACCAGGATTTTTTTCGAAGCCGCCATGGAGAATTGCAGTCCTTGCACAGGATGTCAGAAAGCGTGAGGGGCGATTGTAACCGAGGCGGACGCACTTTGAACCCGTTACAAAATGAGTTTTGCAACGACCAATATAGGGGAGTATGAGTGGATGCGCCCAGAAGGAAGTCCCCGCAGGGGATGTCCCCTCATTTTGAAATAGCCTCTTGATCGGGGCCGATCGAGGAATACAGGCACTATCTTGCGATCGCGTCGATGCCGCGGTTGGCAAGCGCATCGGCACGCTCGTTTTCGGCATGCCCGGCATGCCCGCGCACCCAGTGCCAGCGGATGCGGTGCGCGCCGGCGAGCTTGTCCAGTTCCAGCCACAGATCGACATTCTTGACGGGCTTTTTGTCGGTGGTCTTCCAGCCGCGGCGCTTCCACGCTGCGATCCATTCGCTGATGCCTTTTTGCACGTACTGTGAATCGGTGTACAGATCGATGTCGCAGGGGCGTTTGAGCGCCTCCAGCGCGCGTATCACGGCGGTGAGTTCCATGCGATTATTGGTGGTGTCCGGTTCGCCGCCGCAAAGCTCCTTCTCGCGGCCGTCGAACTGCAACAGCGCGCCCCAGCCGCCCGGACCGGGATTGCCCTTGCAGGCACCGTCGGTGTAGATGCGCACCCGCTCTGCGTTCGCTGCAGCGCTCAAGCGTCGGTCCCGTTGCGATGATGATTGCTCTGGGTGATCGGCGACAAGGCTTTGGCCCGCGCCGCCTGGCTGCGCCAGTTGGGCATCACCAGGCGCATGCCCACGGTGCGTTTGACCGCGCGCACCACATACACGCCGCCGGCGATCGGCCACCAGCGATCTCCCGCCTTTTCCATGAAGGCCGCGCGCTCCAGCCATTTCTTCTGCGAAAACGGCGGCGCGTAGCAACCGAAGCGCCCGCCGTTCAGTTCGAAACTGAGCAACTGCAGCCAGTCTTTCAGACGCAGCAAACCGATGAAGCGGCCGCACCAGGGATATTCGTGCCTGCCCAGACCGAGGGCGCGTTTGATACCCCAAAGGCTCAGCGGGTTGAAGCCGGAGATCACGATCTGGCCATCGGGCATGAGCACGCGCGCGGCC
>JACZJU010000144.1 GCA_014860395.1 Burkholderiales bacterium
AAGATTCACCATTTCGAGCACGACCGCTACGGTGTATTTCGCTCTTGATCAGGGTGCCGTTGTCGAAGCAAACGGCTCTTGAAATGATAGGGCCATACTTGGGTCTGGTTACCATAATGACCGACAGGCAGGTTCCTGCCAAAACCGGACGATTGGCTATGTTCCCGATACCGGTCAGCCGCCGGGCGGGCCATCATGCGCCGACATCGACTATCTAACGTATATTGTGTACTGTTACCTTCCGTCATGCGGACGATCAAGTGGCACAAGCGCCTAGCTTGCGTTGTACAGCGGGCAATTTCTATGGGACACCATATCGGTCGCAATCTTGGCATCCTACCCATTGACCACCCAATCGTTTCTCTATGAAACCTGATCCCAAGATTCGAGCGACACCGCGCCCAGTGCGCGTAGCGTATTTGCTCGAAGACGGCGTCGACACGCATGGCTGGCTTGACGCCATATTCGCGGCATGCTTCGGAAGGCATGGCGGCAGACAGTCGCTGATCGTGCCGGTAGTGAACGGTGTCATAACCGAGCGCTATAGAGAATGGCTAAGAGTTCTCGATCCAGACTTCGTCCTGGCCCTCACCTACGATAATCAAGGGTTGGTTCCCGGCTTAGTTGATCTGCTAGCAGACACGGATATCGTGGCGTGCGAGCGTAAGCGTGATGAGACCGAGAAATATCCCAGATTCGGATTCGATGCGACTGGCCTTACTTCACTTTCGTGGCTACCATTCCTAAAGGTAGTCTCCGGCATACAGCGTGTCGCGCCTGAGTTTATCTTAGATCGATATCCCGCCTGGGTAGACGACGGTTTCATTACTGACAATTTCGGGACGCTCTACGACAGCGCGCAGTCGTTCCCGATTCACGAGCAACTAGGAGTGCGCGGGCTAATTCTGACGCCGAAGGACGCGCCCGAGAACCGCTGGCGTTTTGGCGGGGTCGCCGCTGACGAGGTGCAGGACGCCTACGATGTGGTCGACCGCATGTCAAAAGCAAGTGGCATCGTGACCCTGGGGCAGCTGTCTAACCTCAATTCCCAACCGCATCGCTACGAGCATCCTTGGACCAACGGGTTCTGCGTTGTCGTGGGTGACAGCTTCGCCGATCGCATTTCATGTTGGAACGCCGGTCTGCTTTTCGGCGATGCGCAAAGTCAAACCTTCAAGACTATGCGTGTTCCAGCCGCTATCAGGTCAGACGAAATTAGAACAAGTCAGATCGCAAATTTCCTGCGCCAGCGGAACTGGATAGGCGGTAACAACGGCCCTTCGCGGATCGTCGTGCGATCGCATTCATTGGCCGCGGCGGAAGTTCAAGAGTTCGTTGAACGGCTTCGCAAGGTTGCGATGTCGCACGTTGACTTTGCGGCGATTGGGTCGATTGACGATTGCTGTCCATCGGACACGAAACTCATACACGGTGAGTACCGTTTTGGAAGTCCATCACCAGCAACAGCTGATGCCACAGTACGCGATGTTACGACGATAGTTGCAGTGCCTGAACCATTTCAGCTTAGTTATTGCGCTGGAATGCACCCGATCTTCTCGCAAGGATGCTGGTTTCTCGACTTGGTGATTGATCGGTTGAACGATAACGGTCGCTTCTCGAATGTCCGTGAAGCGTGGACGCTGCCGATTCGTCCGCAGTTGGTTCGATTGTTCGTTGATAGGGTGCCTGCTCGGATCTCCAAAAGCGGTAGCATTTCGGTGCAGGTTGATACCACTAAGCATGTCGTCGAGGTCAAGCAACCGACGGACAGCGATGTGTTTTGGCACATCCTCAACGATAGGCAACACTATGCGCTTTCAGACATGCGCGCGAAGGCAGTAAAGCCGGTTGCTTACAAGTATTCTGAGCCGTCCGACAAAGGTCGATATCTGCAGGGTCTACTCGGAATGTTCGGAACCCTGAGTGATGTTGAAGCTATCCTTAACAATCATTTTTGGCGTAGTCAATTCAGCAATATGGCGGCGCCAGCACAGGACCAGCAAGAGGAGGTCATCAAAGATCTGCAGCTGCGCATGAAGGCAAAGAACGGTTTCCTACAAATCGATGACGCTACGGGATGGCAGACTTTGGCGGAGCGCGTTATTCAGAAGTCGATCCGCCTGCGAGTTCCTCGGGAGACTACGCGCTACAGCAAGCTGTTTGTTGCTTGGGAGAAAGAGCTCACTGCGGCAATAGATGCAAACGACCAGCTTAAGCGTCGCCGTGATGCAATTCTTGCAGAAGCGCCCGAGGACTTGAATCGCTCGTTGAGCTTCCTGCTAGAGCGCGGCATCTTTTATCGCGGCCACGAATGGGTTTGCATAGATTGCTCGCATCGAAATTGGGTCGGCGTAGACTCATTAAAGGACATAGTGTCCTGCGACGTCTGCCGAAGAGATCATCAGCTTCCTGTTAATGTAGCTCTCGATTTTCGCCTTAATGAATTCTTTGCTACTTGCCTGCGCGAACACGATACCCTCACGGTGGCTTGGGCGCTAAGTGCATTACGTCACGAATCGAGTGACTGCTTCATGTTTGCTCCGCAAACGGCGCTCTATCGCGATTACCCGGAAAATCAAGGCAAGAGGGTCGATCGCGAATTGGATGTCGTGTGTATCGTCGATGGCAAATTTGTGATCGGGGAGGTAAAGGCCGCAGTAGGGCTCATTGCGAGGAGCGATATTGAGGACTTAGCTACGACTGCACAAGAATTGAATGCGGACGTCGCGATTCTCATGGCCCTGACGGGCGACCAGGGCATGATGGATGAAAAAGTGCAGCAACTAGGCGCACTGTTGCCTGCAACCATAACGGCCAGAGGCCTAGTCTCGGATTGGGACGACACGCCGTCGCCGTACCTATAAGCGGCAATAGTTGAAGCGTTATGCGTCATCGACACCGTAAGGTTGCCCGCTGATCGGAATGTCCGATTCCGCTCCGCTTAAACGGCAACAATGGGTCGCCTGGGGACCCGGCACCATCGGCAGGCGAACGTTGGCCGGAATTTCAGTAGGCAGAAGGCGCCGCGGGCAACAACCGGCCATCAGCAGAAGTTAACTTTCCAATTCTTGCAACCCTAAAACCGACGTTGGGATAGCTCAAAAATATGGGTCTGCCCCCGGTGTTAGTATTCCAGTGCTAGTACTGATAGTAATTTTTAATCGTATGATCTTGTGGCGTGCAGCGAAGTGACGAGGAACAACGGGTATGAACGAAAAATTGTTGAATGGGCGACAACTTTGCCTAGATCAAGCTCAAGGATTTATTGACGCGGCGAGCCATCTGAGCGACATCAACTGTCCGCACATCGTGTATCACCTGAGCCTACTTGCGCTTGAGGAGGTCGGCAAGGCAAGCATGCTCTCAGCGCAGATGGTCAGTCAAGCCAGAGGCGATGACAGCAAATTCGAAGGTTGGCTCGACAGTCACCGTAGGAAGCTACAGTGGGCAGTTTGGTCTCCGATGGACCGCATTGATCCGAAGGATTTTGAAGCGGCGCGAAAATTCGCTGAGGGCGCACACGCAAAGCGTTTGGCCTCACTGTATGTTGATCCTAAAGCCGGAATTACCGACTTGCCCCCTTGTGAACAGGTGTCAGCAGAGTATGCCCACGAGGCACTCAAATTCGCCCGAGCACGTCTCCAAATGGAACGCGCGCGTGGGACACCTACCGGTGTCGTTGATGAACTCACCGAATGGTTTCTCGACACAATGGAAGACCCGGATCGCTCACGGCAATTATTAAGCAAGCCGTTCACCGCGCGGTTTGAAGAATTGAAGGGCGACGCACGCGCGTGGGCTGCTTGGTCACGAGCTGAATTTGCGCGCCTCGACAGAGAATCTCGCGAACTATTGGAAGCGGACCTGGCTCGACAACCCGCGCCAAAAGGTGCCACTAAGCCGCGTTGGCGAGCAAACGCTGTTGTGTACACCCCTTCGCACTCGCTCAGATCTAAAGTGCTGGCACAATGGAACGATAAGTTTGAGGCGGTCAAACTTATATGGTCAGGTAATAAGGACCAATTCACTCTTCAGATTACGCTGCACGACAACGAACCCCTTCCTGCATTACCCGGTAGAGTCATAAGCCTCGCGAAGTTGGTTGTTGCCTGCCTCAACATAGGGACGATAGGCTACTTCTGGTTCGAACGGTCGGGCTTCGAACGGAAGATGTTTAAAGACGTTCGTGACCTCGAAAGCAAACAATTGATGACGATAGAAGGTGGCAAGAGCTTCTGGGGTGACGGTCGAGCAGTCGCGCTCACGCCTGAACATATCGATCATGCGATACACTGCATGATGGCCTTCGCGCCATTGCCGGAAGTGCAGGCGGAGCCGATATTCATGCCCTATTACAACGGACTCGCGCTGATCGCCAAATCTGACGCTTTCTACAACTTCGACCGATTGGCGCGGAGCGCCTTTTGCGGCAGCTTGGCAGGAGCACTACGACACTACGGCGGATGGAGTGGCAAGCCCGAGGATTTCGAGGCTAGCTTTCACGACGGTTTTGCGCCTTTCATGCCCGATCTCGAACATCGTACTCAAATGTTTAAAGCGTTGACGGTGGAAGGTGATACCACGGAAACTTCCCTCGTGAATTTGCGATCGGCCAAGCAACTTACCGACCTCTACCTCATTCACACTGCCCGCCGAACGTGGCGCACGATCCTAGATCGGAACGAGCCTTAACAGAGTTATCCGACGAGAACTGTTTTGCTCCTCGGGAACAGTAAGGGTTGACGCCCTTGCTGTTGAGGCTACAACAAGAATGGGGTCACGCCCGACTATAATGTTTGAGTTGAATACAACTTGTTCGATTGGCCTGCCGAATAGCGGACGGTGGCCACCGTCAACTCTGGGTCGCGTGCTGTCCCTCGCCCTAGGCGTAGCCGGCCATTCAGGTAGTGAACCTCGATCCAACGTCCGTAGATAGCTCTGAACCGGCCACTCGTTGTCTCTGATGCCAACGGCCGCAAAGGCCGACCTGCAGCAGTCCGCCATGAACTCGCAGGTGTCGGCTTTATAGACTGCGGCGGACGCTCATTTCGCTTGGTGCCGGGATGAGCTGCTGACCGCGCTTGATGCCGGACTCGGTTTACGGTCCCTGGCAGAAAGCCGCCAATCGTCCAAGAGCTGCTGGCACAAAGGTATCTCGAGCAAGCAGGCATGCCCGGATCTGCCTTGGTCGGGGAGTCTGAGCCCGAATGCCGAAGACTGAGGTGCGATTGTCTGCGCACGCAGGGTCGTGCTGTTGCGCAGCGGCGTTCCCCTTGCGGTCGTTTCGTATCTGTCGAAGCCGTTCTCCGCTCGATTAAGCAGCTGTGCTGATTTCTCCCATCTCGTAGCGGCCCCTTAAGGTTCGTTTAAGCCGGGACGGGCCTAATCGTACCCGTGCAGTCGCTTGGCCTGACCCTCGGTTCGCCCAACCCGATCGTCGCTGCCTCGGGCAGATCGCCGTTGGCGGCGCGCGGCAAACGGGCCTTGCGCAAATGCTGCCTGCACCGGCGTGCAGTATTTACGCCCAGGCGCAAGTCGGAAACATAACCTGTCACGGAGTCAATGTCATGAACGCACGAACGGCAATCGCAGCGGAGAACATGTCGCTAGGCACCAACCACCTGGCGTTCAGGAATCTGCGCCAGCATCTGCAGTCGAAGATCATCGGCCAGGCGCACCTGGTCGAGAGCCTGTTGGTCGCTTTGCTCGCGGACGGCCATCTGCTGGTGGAGGGCGCGCCCGGCCTCGCCAAGACCACGGCCATCAAGGAACTGGCGGCGGCGCTGCAGGGCGATTTTCGCCGCCTGCAGTTCACCCCCGACCTGTTGCCCGGCGATCTCACCGGCACCGACGTCTATCGTCCGGAAACGGGCGAGTTTCAGTTCCAGCCGGGGCCCTTGTTCCACAACCTGATACTCGCCGACGAGATCAACCGCGCGCCTGCCAAGGTGCAATCGGCTTTGCTGGAAGGCATGGGCGAACACCAGATCACGGTAGGGCGCCATACCTATGCGCTGCCGCGGCCGTTCATGGTCATGGCGACGCAGAACCCGATCGAGCACGAGGGTACGTATCCGCTGCCGGAGGCGCAGCTCGACCGCTTCCTGCTCTATGTTCGCATCGGCTATCCGAATGCGAACGCGGAGCACGCCATTCTGAAACTGGCGCGTCAGCGGGCGACGCAGGCCTTCGGCGCGCCACCGGCGCCGCCGCTGCAGATCACGACGCAGCAGATCTTCGCCGCGCGCGAGGAAGTGCTGGCAATGCACATGAGCGAAGCGGTGGAGGAATACGTCGTCCAGCTGGTGCTGGCAAGCCGCGACCCTTCCCGCTACGACGAGGCGCTTGCGCGCCGCGTCAGCTTCGGCGCCAGCCCGCGTGCGACCATCGCCCTCGACGTCTGCGCGCGCGCCTATGCCTGGCTCCGTGGCAAGGATTACGTCTCGCCGGAGGACGTGCAGGCGGTGGCCTACGATGTCCTGCGCCATCGCATCCTGATCTCGTTCGAAGCCGAAGCGGAGGGCACGACGTCCGACAGCATCATCGGCGAGCTTCTGCGACTGGTCCCGGCGGCTTGAGATGGCCGCCCTGGCTCAATGGCTGCGGCGCAGGCCCGTCGCGCGGACGGCGGCGGGATCGCCGACGCCGGATGCGGCGCTGAACCCGGCGACCCGGGTCACGCTGGAGGATTTGATCGGGCTGCAGCGGCACGCCGGGACGATCGACCTGACGCATACGCGCTCGGCCAGTTCGAGACTGGCGGGCAGCCATCTGTCGCGATTTCGCGGACGCGGCATGGACTACCAGGAATCGCGCGCGTATCAGGCGGGCGACGACATTCGCAGCATGGACTGGCGCGTCACCGCGCGCACCGGCACGCCCCACATCAAACTTTATCAGGAGGAACGCGAACGCCCCGTGGTCCTGTTCCTCGACCTCAATCCGGGCATGTTCTTCGGCAGCCGCGGCATGCTGAAATCGGTCGTTGCAGCGCGCGCCGCCGCGCTCATCGCCTGGGCGGCGGCGGCGCACGGCGACCGCATCGGCGGCATGCTGTTCAACGGCGTGCATCGCGACCTGCCGCCGCGCGGCGGGAAGAACGGCGTTTTGCGACTGATCAGCCAGGTGGTCGAGCACACCGACCCGCGCGCCGGCGTCAGCGGACAAGCTCATCCTGACGGGCTGAACGCGGCACTGGGCCGCTTGCGCCGCGTCAGCCGGCCCGGCAGCCTGGTCGTGCTGCTGGGCGACTACTACGGCATCGACGAGGACAGCCGCAAGCACTTGCTGCGCCTGCGCCAGCACAGCGACGTGGTGGCGATTCAAATCGTCGACCCGCTGGAGGAGGCGCCGCCCGCGGCTGCGCGCTACGGCGTCACTGCCGGCGGCCGCTCAGGCGTACTCGATACCCGCTCTTCGGCCGCACGGGACGCCTACCAGGGCTATTTCAGCCGCCATCATGAAACCGTCGCGGCGACCATGCGCGGCTGCGCGATTCCCTTGCTGCGTCTTTCCACCGGCGAGGACGTCGCCGCGGCATTGCGAAAACATTTCGCGGCGCAGGTGATGCGTCCGCGCAGCAACAGGCTCGCCGCATGAACCCGAATACGCAGCAGGTACTGCAACTGCGCGACATTCATCTGCCGGCGGCGCCGGCATTCTGGCCGCCGGCGCCGGGCTGGTGGCTGCTCGCCGCGCTGCTGCTCGCGCTGCTGGCGTGGTTGACGGTCTTCGCGCTGCGCCGCTATCGCATCCGGCGTCAACGCCAGCGCGTGCTTGCGGCGCTGGCGAATCTCGAACACCAACTCGCGAGCGAGCGCACGCCGGACGCGCTGGCGCACATATCCGTGCTCTTGCGCCGCCTGGCGCTGATGCGGTTTCCGCGCCGGCAAGTGGCCGCTTTGACCGGCAGCGCGTGGCTGCGTTTTCTCGACGAATCCGGCGGCAACGGGCGCTTCTCCGAAGGGCCGGGGCGCGTGCTCGCCACCGCTCCTTATCAGCGCTCGCTGCCGCCTGATCTGGAGCCGGCCAGCCTGGTCGCGCTGCTGCGCGAATGGGTCGCCCGGAACGCGGGAGCCTGAAATGGACTACATATTCGCCTGGCCCTGGATGCTCGCGGCGTTGCCGTTGCCGCTGCTCGCCTTGCTGCTGCCCGCCGCGGCCGAGGCTGCGCCGCCGGCGCTGCGCTTCCCGTTCTTCAACGCGCTGCGCGCGACGCTGGCGGGCGGCGCAAGAACGCGTTCGCGCCTGCGCCTCGGCCTCGCGGCGCTCGCCTGGCTGCTGCTGGTGCTGGCGGCCGCGCGTCCGCAGATGGTGGGCAAAACAGTGCACCTGCCGGTGAGCGGCCGCAGCATCATGCTGGCAGTGGATCTGTCCGGCTCGATGCAGACACCCGACATGCGCAGCGGCGGCCAGGCGATCAGCCGACTGGCCGCGGTCAAGGAAGTGGCCGGTGATTTCATCCGGCATCGCGCCGGCGATCGACTCGGACTGATTCTGTTCGGCGACGAGGCGTACGTGCAGGTGCCGCTGACCCTGGATCGCGCCACGGTGCGCACGCTGCTCGACGAGGCGCAGATCGGACTTGCGGGGCAACAGACTGCGATCGGCGACGCCATCGGCCTCGCGATCAAGCGGCTGCGCGAGGAGCCGATCAAGAACCGCGTGCTGATCCTGCTCACCGACGGCGTCAGCAACGCCGGCAACGTCGATCCGCTGAAGGCGGCCGACCTCGCCGCGCGCGAGGGCGTGCGCATCTACACCATCGGCGTCGGCGCCGATGAAATGGTGGTCCCGGGACCGTTCGGCATGACGCAGGTGGTTCAAAGCGACCTCGACGAAGACACGCTCAAGGCGATCGCGCAGAAGACCGGCGGCCGCTATTTCCGCGCGGCGGATGTCGCGGCCTTGAAGAACATCTACGGCCTGCTCGACAAGATCGAGCCGGTGTCCAAGGACCAGCAAAGCTGGCGGCCGGTCGAAGAACTCTATTCGTGGCCGCTCGCTGGCGCGCTGCTGCTGAGCGTGCTCATTGCGCTTGCGGCCGGCGGATTGCTGCCGCGGCTTCGCCCTGCCGAGGTGCGTCTGTCCGAGGTGCGCCATGCTTGAAAATTTCCACTTCATCCAGCCGCTGTGGCTGCTGGCGCTGATACCGCTAATGCTGCTCGCCTGGCGTGTGTATCGGCCCGGCGAGGGCGACAACCCGTGGCGACGCGTCGTCGACGCGCGCTTGCTGCCGCTGCTGCTGGCCGGCCGGACGCAGACGGCCAGCCGCACTGCCTTGTACCTGCTTGCCGCAGGCTGGATCATCGCTGCATTGGCGCTCGCGAACCCGACCTGGGAGAAGAAGCCCGAGCCGGTGTACCAGACGACGACGGCGCGCGTGGTCGTGCTCGATCTGTCGCGCTCGATGGATGCGGCCGATTTGAAGCCGTCGCGGCTGGTGCGCGCCCGCTACAAGATCGAGGACGTGCTCGCGCAAAGCGGCGAAGGGCAGACTGGCCTGGTGGTCTATTCCGGCGACGCGTTCACGGTGTCGCCGCTCACGCGCGACGTGAACACCATACGCGCGCTGCTGCCGGCGCTGGATCCCGGGATCATGCCGGCCGAGGGCAGCCGCGCCGATCTCGGTCTGCTCCGGGCGGGCAAATTGCTGAGCCAGGCCGGCGCGAGCAGCGGCCAGGTCCTGCTGATCGCCGACGGCGTC
The DNA here is from genome assembly GCA_014860395.1 of Burkholderiales bacterium. GTDB lineage: Bacteria > Pseudomonadota > Gammaproteobacteria > Burkholderiales > SG8-39 > 2-12-FULL-64-23. The sequence goes on from JACZJU010000144.1 coordinate 9,707, forward strand.
GCGCCGGATCAGGCCGCGGCAAGCGAGCGCGCCGCCGCAACGCTCAAGCGCGAGGGCTACCGCGTCTCCGTCCTCGGCGTGGGCACCGCACAGGGCGCGCCCTTGACCGACGCGCAGGGCAGGCTGGTGCGCAATGCGTCCGGCAACATCGAGCATGCCGCTTTCGATAGCGCCGGGCTGCGAGCGGTAGCGCGCGCCGGCGGCGGGGAATACCGCTCGATCAGCGACAACGGCCAGGCATTGAGCACGCTGCTCGGTGAGCCCCTGGAGGCCAAAGCCGCGACGGCCATGACACAATCGAATGCGACCAAGCAGGGCTGGAAGGAGCAGGGACCGCTGTTGGCGGTGTTGCTGCTGCCGCTGGCGGCATTGGCCTTCCGGCGCAACTGGCTGTTCAGCCTGGTTCTGCTGGCAGGCCTGGTTTCCCCGCCGCGACCGGCGATGGCGTCGACCTGGGACGATCTGTGGCACCGGCCGGATCAGCAGGCGGCGCAGGCGCTGGACGCAGGGGACTATGCCAAGGCCGCCACGCTGGCAACCGATGCCCTGCGGCGCGGCAGCGCCCAGTACAAGCGCGGCGACTACAAACTTGCACTGGAGAATTTCTCCCGTTCTACCGGCGCCGACGCGGACTACAACCGCGGCAATGCGCTCGCCAAGCTGGGCCGGTATGAAGACGCGATTGCGGCGTACGACAGGTCGATCAAGGAAAATTCTGCAAATGAGGATGCGCGCGCGAACAAGGCCGCGGTGGAGGCGCTGTTGAAGCAGCAACAGGCAAAGCAGCAGAACGCCAATTCGCAAGGCCAGCAGTCGCAGAAAAACCAGGGCCAGGGGGGGCGCAGCGGACAAAATTCCTCGCAGGGCAAGAGCGGTCAGACCGGCGCCCAGGGACAGGGGCAGGAACAGCAAGCCGCAAACGCGAACAAGCCGGATGGCGGCCCGAAGAAAGGCGAGGCCTCCGGCGAGCAGGGCAAAGGCAAGCCCGGACAGAAGGCAGCTTCCGCGAAAGGCAGCGACAAGCAGGAGCAGACGGGCTCGAGTGCCGCGCGGCAGGAAAAATCGGGAAACCAGTTCGCCGACGCGGCCAAAAAGCTCGCACAACAGCGAGCGGGGTCGACGCAGGCGGACGCGCAAGCATCGCCGGACAAAGCGCCGGGCGCAGCGCCGGGCGCGCAGGCCGCGGGTCGATTGCAGGCAGCGGCGAATGCGAAGCAGCCGCCGCAAAGCCGCGCTTCCGGGAGCGCGCAGCCGCTGGACAGCGAGGAGCAGATGGCTGCGGAACAATGGCTGCGGCGCGTTCCCGACGACCCCGGCGGTTTGCTGCGACGCAAGTTTCTTTACCAGTACCGGCAGCGGGCGCAGCATCCCGACGACGCCGGCTGAGCATCACGACATAGACCGACGGAGCGTTTCATGAAGAAGCCGACATCCACAGCAGCAGTCGCCGGGCGATACGTCCGCGCACTCGCGACAGCGACTATCGGACTTTGCGCCTTGTGCGTTTCCGCTTCAAGCATGGCCGCCCTGCGCGCCCAACTCGACCGCCAGACGGTAGAGGAAGGCGATACGCTGAACCTGATCATCGAAAGCGACCGGGGGCAATCAGCGGAGCGCCCCGACGTGACGCCGCTGCGCAAGGACTTCGACGTGATCGGCACGAGTACCAGCAGCGAGACGAGCATCGTCAACGGCAGCCGTTCGGAGCGCACGCGCTGGCAGGTGCAACTGCAGCCGCGCCATACCGGCGTCATCGACATCCCGCCGATCAGCGTCGGCAGCGAACATACCGGCGCTCTGACTTTGAACGTCACCGCTGTTTCGCCGCAGGCGGCGAAGCAGGCTGCGTCGCATGTCTTTCTGGAGGTGGAAGCCGCCGGCGCAGGCAAGTCGATCTACGTTCAGCAGCAGATCCCCTACACGGTCCGGCTCTACTACGATGACAGCGTGCAGGCGGGCGATCTTGCCGCGCCGGCTCCGGCCGACGCCGTGGTCGAACAACTCGGCGACGAGACGCGCTACACGGCGACGCGTCATGGGCGCGAATACAACGTCATCGAACGCCGCTACGCGATCGCACCGGAAAGGAGCGGCGCCCTGCGCATTCCTGCACCAAGCTTTCGCGGCAGCATGCTGGTTGAGCCGGAGCGGCAGGAAAATGCTGCTCCGCCCGATGACCTGATGAGCCGTATGCTGCGCGGCACGCCTTTCGCCAACGACCCGTTCTTCAAGAACAGCCTCGGCGCGGGCATGGCATTCGGCGCCGATGCGCGGCCGGTCACCGTCCGCGGGCAGGAGATCGCATTCAATGTCCAGCCGCGCCCGGCAACGGCGCAGGGCAACTGGCTGCCGGCCGAGCAAATCGCCTTGCACGACAGTTGGGAGACAAATCCGCCGCAGTTCAGGGTGGGCGAACCGGTGACGCGAACCATCACCATCGACGCGAAGGGGCTGGCCGCCGCGCAGATTCCGCCGCTTTCGCTGGCGCAGCCTGGTAACGCGCGGGTCTATCCGGAAGCGCCCGACAACCACAGCCGTACCGACGGCAAGACCATCTACGGCATCAGCAAGCAGAGCGTGACTTACATCCCGACCGCGCAAGGGACATTGGACATTCCGCCGGTCGAGCTGGCGTGGTGGAACACGCGCAGCAATGCGCAGACCCGGGCGGTACTGGCTGCACGCCAATTCAACGTCGCGCCCGGCGCTGCACCGGCGCAGGCGAATGCAACTCCGCCGGCGCCTGCCGGTGCGCCGGCGGCAGCGGCGGCGACGCCTGTGGCCGCCGGGCATGCGGCAACGTTGCGCGAACGCCTGTGGAACGCCCGCTGGTGGCTGGCGGCCGGCGGCGCCCTGTTGGCGCTGGCAATGCTGTCTGTCGTCGCCATCCGGCGTAGGCGTCGCCCGAACGTCAAACCTGCTGCGCCTGTCATGCTCCCGGTAGCGGTGCCGCGGTACAAGGACGCCATGCGGGCGCTGCAGCAAGCGTGTGCGGGCAACGACAGGCATGCCGCGGCACGCGCACTGCTGGATCTGGCGCGGGCCAAGTGGCCGGCGGATCCGCCGCGCGGCCTGGGCGCGCTCGCCGCACGGCTGGAAGCGGGCGGCGAAGAAGTCAGCGCGCTGGATCGAAGTCTGTACGGCGCGGACGGGTCGCGCTGGGACGGCGCCGCCCTTTGGGAGGCAATCCGGCGCGGCCTGCAGCCGAAGCGCAGCGAAACCTTGCGCGAGGACGATGGTTTGGGCGCGCTATATCTCTAATAACCGGGAAACATCATGAATCTGAAAGGCAAGGTCGCCATCGTCACCGGAGGCAACAGCGGCATCGGTCTCGCCATCGTCTTGGAACTCGCCAAGCAGGGTGCCAACATCGTCATCGACTACGTCGCGCATCCCGAAGCGACCGAAGCGCTGGAACGGCAAGTCAGCGCATTGGGAGACCGCGCCATCGGGGTGCAGGCCGACGTGAGCAAGATCGCCGACTTGCAGCGTATGATCGCCGCGGCCGTCAAGGCGTTCGGGCGCGTGGATATCATGGTCAACAATGCCGGCGTCGAGACGCGCACGTCGGTGCTCGACACGAGCGAAGCGCAGTACGAAAAAGTGCTCGCCATCAATCTGAAGAGCGCGTTCTTCGGCACCCAGCTCGCCGCGCAGCAGATGATCAAGCAGGGCGGCGGCGGTCGCATCATCAACATCACTTCGGTGCATGAGGACTGGCCGATGCCGGGCAACGCCGCCTACTGCCTGTCGAAGGGCGGAATGCGGATGCTCACGCGCACGGCGGGCGTCGAACTGGCCCCGCACGGCATCCTCGTCGTCGGCGTCGGCCCCGGCGCGGTGGCAACGCCGATCAACCAGTCCACCATGAGCGATCCGGCGCTGCTGCACAAACTCAATGCCGCGATTCCGCTCGGCCGCATGGCACGCCCGGAGGAAATCGCGAGCCTGGTGGCGTTTCTTGCGGGCGACGGCGCCAGCTACATGACCGCCACCACGATCTTCGCCGACGGCGGCATCATGCAAGGCAGCCCCGGACTGTAGGCGTCCGCGAGTTTCAGCAGAATGTTGTTCTTGATTCCAATCCCTGGGTTATCCCGGGTACGTCGGTTATCGGGTGCTTAACGGAGGAGCCGAATCATGGTCAAGCAAGCATACTGGCGCAACGCGTCGCTCGCCTTCACGGCCGGCGCCCTCGGCGCCATCGCCAACCGAATCGCGTTATGGCTGCTCGGGCTCCTGGCCGTGATTCCGCCGACCCGCATCGCCTTTCCTCTGCCTGAACCGGTCAAGCTCTGGTTCTATAGCGCGATCGTATGGGGCGGACTATGGGGTTTTCTGTTTCTCATTCCCTGGCGTGCAAGTTGGTGGTTGCGCGGCATCGTGCTCGGCTTCGGGCCATCGCTCGGAGTTTGGCTGGTGATCTACCCTTATGTCGCCCATGTCGGCTTCTTCGGCGCGAGCCGCGGCGTCATGGCCCTGGTTATTCCGTTCCTTGTCAACAACATCGTCTGGGGCATGTTTGCCTCCTGGTGGTACGAGTTCACCGGAGCGCGCGCCGCAACCGCCCGGGGGTGATCGGCGCCTTGGTCGGCGTTTTCTACGCTGCGGCGATCGCGGTACGCGCTTGACGAAGAAAGCCGAGGGCGGTGGTTTCAGCCCTCGGTCAGTGCCGCTGAGTTGCTATGATTTCGCCTTGCTCTTGGTATCCGCGGGTTTTTTGGCGGCGGCCTTGGCGGGCGTTTCGAGCAAGCTCACGGTATCGACCACGACGCCGTCTTCCGCCGCCTTGAGGGCGAGATTCGCCTCGTAGTATTTGTCGCCGGCAAGCAGGCGGCTTGCGTCGGCGACGCGCGTTTTGGTCGCATCAAGCGGCATGAGAACGCGCGTATAGTTCGCGTCGACATCCGCCAGGCGGAGTTCCTCGATCGCCTGCTTCGATCGACCCGCCTTGAAGTGCTCGTTCGCCTTCGCGATGTGCGTCTTCTTCTCGGGCGTCGGCACGAAACTGTCCGCGAGAGAAACCTCCCCGTCGATCGGGATCATGTTCAACTTGCTGACGTCGGTGTTGTCATGGACGATCTTTCCGTCGACGCCGGTCATGGTGTTGACGATCAATGTCGGCGCTTCCTTGGTTGCAGCTTCCAGTGCCGTTTTGGCAGCGCCGGTCAGATCGCGCGCCATTTTCGGGTCGCCGTTGAAGATCGCAATGCGCGCGCCGCGGATGTCCCGAAGCGCTACATTGCCGTCCTGTGAAAGCTTCAATAGCTCCGAGGCGTCGGGTCCCGCCTTCGTCGAAGCAGCGACAGCCGGATCGGCGGGTTTTGCCGCAGACGCGGCGTAGGCATACATGGGCGGCGCACTGATCGCCGTTGCAACAAGCAGCGCCGCGGCGAGTGGTTTCATTCTGAAGGTGTTCATATCCGTTTCTCCTGTTGGTTGAGTTTGCATGCGTGTACGTCATCGCAGGAATGATTGCCCAAGCGGCAATCGGCTGATCCTCGCCTGCGCGGCAATTCGTACGTCGTGTCAGGCATCGGCGCCTGCGTGTTCGCGCATGGGCCACCTGCCTTCGTAAAGTGATCAACTGATTCACACAGTGCGCGCAGTTTCTTAAGCGCGACTTAATCGCCGCGCTGCCGGCGTGCCGACCTGAGCATTGTGACTTTGGTCATTTCCAGGTCGTGACTTCCTGCAGTCCCAGATCATGACCTTCAGCAGCTTACATGCGGTCGGGCGACGGCTACAGTTCTAGCCATGGACGCACCGATGAGAAAAACGCCTCGGCGCTCGATCCAGAAAGATCAATTACTAAAGGACTACATCATGAACATGACCAAAACCAAAACTGATATTGCAGTTGCCGTCTACAACAACCATACCCAGGCCGAAGACGCCGTAAAGGCGCTGCAACGCGCCGGATTCGACATGAAGAAGATTTCCATCATCGGCAGGGACTATCACACCGAGGAACACGTCGTCGGCTTTCTCAATGCCGGGGACCGGGCCAAGGTGTTCGGCAAGTACGGTGCCTTCTGGGGCGGCCTGATGGGGGTGCTGTTCGGCTCCGCGATGTTGTTCGTTCCGGTGGTGGGCCACGTGATCGTGCTGGGTCCGCTTGCGGCTACGCTCTTCGGCGGCCTGGAGGGCGCCGTAATGGTAGGCGGCATCAGCGCCCTGGCCGGCGCCTTGATGGCGGTCGGGATTCCGAAGGATTCGGTGCTGCGCTACGAAACCGCGCTGAAGGCAGACAAGTTCATGCTCGTCGTGCACGGCGGCGGGCAGGAGATCATGCGCGCGAAGGAACTGCTGCAAACTTCCGGTCTTGCATCGTTCGAGCATCACCCTGCGCAAGACCAGGCGCGGTCGCCGGCACACGCCTGATCCGCGACGACTCTATATCACTCACTCACTGCGAAAGGATCCGATCATGAACCTGAAGCTCAAACCGATTTCACTAGCAATACTTGTTGCGACTAGCCAGTTGGCGGGCATGGCAAACGTGCAGGCTGCGAACGCAGCTACCGCGTCGGCTGTCCAGTCTGCGCAGGCGGCGAGCAAGGCGCCGATTTCAACCGTGGCGTCAGAGGACTGGATCGTATACGACGGCACCACTTACACGCCGGTCGTCGATGCGGTCAGCCAGCATCTGGATGCGGCGCGCAAGGCATTCGATGCGAAAGACACCGAAAAGGCCGCCGCGGAGATGCGCGCCGTGGCTGAACAACTCAAGTTGCAGGCCGCCCGCGCCAGCACGGAGAACAATGCGCTGGTGGCGGAAGACAAAACGCTCCTGGCGGGGGATCTGAAGTATGCCCAGGACACGGCAAAGCACATGAATGCGAGCGCGCTGAAAGCGAGCGCAGCCGCCGCGGCGATCGAGAGCGGAAAAATCAAGACCACGGCGGACCTGGACAAGGCGATAGACAAGGCCGCGCGCGCGGACATGGAGCGTCGCTGGCTGGTAACCGACGTGGACACCTGGTACCCGGTGAGCGAGGAGCCGCAGCGCCACTTCACTGACGCTGCCGCTGCCTATGCGAGGAAGGACTACCAGGCGACGGCCGCGGAGATCCGCAAAGCGACCGGCTATCTGCGCCTGGAAGCCAAACGCGCCACCGGGGTCGCGGAAAAGGAACTCAACAGTTCGGTCGCGCAACTGGACAAGCTCGCCGACGCGGTTGATAAGGGCGGGGTGAAGAGCGAGCAATCGCTGGACTCGGCCTTTGAAAAAGCCGACCACGCGCTCGCGTTGTCGCATCGTGCCAAGGCTGCCGAATCCTGGGCGCGCAAGGACTACGACAAGGCCGGCTACGAGCTCAAAGCCGCGGCGCAAGGGCTGGAAGGCGCTGCAGGCTGGGCCGGCGGGGAAGCGAAGGCAGGCGCGCAAGCGACGGTGGCCGACACCAGGGCGCTGGGCGACAAGCTCGTCGCTGGCGTCACCTACACGCGCGACGAGGTCGCAAAAGGCTTCGAATCGCTGGGTAACAGCATCAATGCACTCGGCCGGAAAATCGGCGGCGCGCAAATGGCGCCACCCTTTAAACCGAGCGCTTGAATCGTCACTATATAGACGGCTTGAATTTTTGGTGTGCCGCAGTGGCGTGCCCCGCCGGACAGAATGAATGCCGATGTTATGAGTACGCTGCTCGAAACTGCCCACACCTACCTCGCCCAATACGGTTACGCAGCGCTATTCACAGTGCTCTTCACCGAATCGTTCGGCCTGCCCCTGCCCGGCGAGGCATTTCTGGTTGTATCGTCATTCTTGGCTTCCCAGGGCCAGATGAGCATCGCCTGGGTGGCCGCCGTCGCCACCGCCGCCGCGGTGCTTGGCGACAACATCGGTTACGGCATCGGCCGCTGGGGCGGTCGCAAGCTGGTGCGGCGCTACGGCGCGCGCGTCGGCATCACGTCCGGCCGGATGGCGCGGACCGAGCGGTTCTTCTCCCGCTTTGGTCCGGAGGTCGTGATCGTGGCACGGTTCATTCCGCTGTTGCGCCAGCTCAACGGCGTGGTGGCGGGCAGCGCGCGGATGCCGTGGAAGCGCTTCCTCGCCTACAACACGATTGGGGCAGGGCTGTGGG
>JACZJU010000145.1 GCA_014860395.1 Burkholderiales bacterium
TCCATGTTATTCGCCCAGGTTGAAATATTCGCGCTGCCCGCGCATGGCTTCGATGCGCTCGAGCAGCAAGCCGAAATCGGCGGGTCGGTCGACGAAGTTGAGCCGCTCGGAGTTGACGATCAACACCGGCGTGCCGGTGTGGTGGTAGAAGAACCTGTTGTAGGCGTCCGCGACCAGGGCGATGTAGGACTCCGAGATCGGCTGCTCGAACTCCGCGCCGCGGCGCCTGACACGCTCCACCAGCGTTTCCGGCTGCGCCTGCAGATAGACCACCAGATCCGGCTGCGGCGCGTGCGGCGAGAGCGTGGCGTAGATTTGCTGGTACAAATGAAATTCGTCGTTGCTCAGGGTGACGCGCGCGAACAGCGGATCCTTGTCGAGCAGGAAATCGGCCACGGTCACCTGGCTGAACATATCGATCTGGGTAAGTTCGCGCATCTGGTTGAAGCGCTGGAACAGGAAGAACAATTGTGTCGGCAGCGCGTAACGCTGCATGTCCTGGTAGAAGCGCGCGAGAAACGGGTTTTGCTCCGGTTGCTCCAGCAGCAGTCCGGCATTCAGGTGCTCGGCCAGGCGCCGGGCCAGGCTGGTTTTGCCCACGCCTATGGGGCCTTCGACGACGATGTGGCGGTACTTATCCAAGGTCGGAGCGCGATTCACAGGCCGAGCTTTTCCGTAGCGGAGGGGTGCAAAGGCTTTGCGTCATGGGGTGGTCAGCCGCACGATGGCTTGATCGGCGCAGCCGGCGAGCCAGTCGGCTGCGGGCCCGATCCCGGGTATGACGCAGGCGGGGGCGAGTTCCAGCAGCGGCGCGAGCACGAAAGCGCGCTGGTGCATGCGCGGATGCGGCACGGCGAGCCCCGGCACATCGATGGATTGCGCATCGTAGAGCAGCAAGTCCAGGTCCAAAACGCGCGGTCCGTTGCGCAAAGAACGCACGCGGCCGAATTGCTTTTCGATCGCGAGCAGGGCTGCGAGCAGGTCCTGCGGCGCGAGCGTGGTGGCCAGTTGCGCCACGGCATTGACGAAATCGGGTTGCTCGGCATGGCCGACCGGAGCACTGCGGTAAAGCGAAGACGCGGCCGATAGCCGCGTATGCGGCAAGGCGGCCAGCGCCGCGATTCCCTGGTGCACCTTCTCCTCGGGGTCGTCGAGATTGCTGCCCAGGGCGATGAATGCGGTGTGCATCGGCGTCGTCAGTTGTCCACTTGATCCTGAACCGGCGCCGCCTCGGGTGCGGCTCCGGCTTTGCTCTTGCGCCGGCGGCGCGCCTTTTTCTTGGGCGCAGTGTCCGGAACCAGCATGGCGTTGCGCTCTTCCAGTTCCGCGTCCTGGAAGCGGGTCCACCAATTGGCCAGTTCCATCGGCACTTCGCCGCTTTCGGCGCGCAGCAGCATGAAATCGTAGCCGGCGCGAAAGCGCGGGTGGGTCAGCAGCACGAAGGCGCGCTTGCCCGAGCGCTGCTCAAGGCGCGGCTGCAGTGCCCAGATTTCCTTCATGGTCGTCGTGAGCCTGCGCGGAATCGACAGTTTGTCGGTCTGGGCATCCAGCACCTGATCCATGGCGAGGTACAGCGCCGGGATGCTGCGCATGTCTTTGCTCTCATTCACCTTCCATGCCGCCAGTACTTCGTGCCAAAGCAGGGCGGCGAACAGGAACGCGGGCGAGACGGATTTCCCACCCTGGATGCGCGTATCGGTCTGTTCCAGCGCGAGCCGCAGGAAACGCTCGCGCAGCGGCTGCTCCACGATCACGTCCAGGAGCGGCAAGAGGCCGTGGTGCAGTCCTTCCTTGCGCAATTGCGCCAGGCAGGCCGCGGAATGCCCCGATAGCAGCAGCTTCAGCATTTCCTCGAACAGCCGCGCCGCGGGGACATTTTCGAGCAGGTCAGCCAACTCGCGGATCGGCGAGCGCGTTTTCGGGTCTATGCTGAAACCGAGCTTGGCGGCGAAGCGCACCGCGCGCAGCATGCGCACCGGGTCCTCGCGAAATCGCAGGCGCGGGTCGCCGATGATGCGCATGGTCTTCTTGCGCACGTCGGCGTAGCCGCCATGGTAGTCGAGCACGGTTTCGTCGTGCGGGTCGTAATACAGGGCATTGGCGGTGAAATCGCGTCTTGCGGCGTCCTGCACGCGCGTGCCGTAGACGTTGTCGCGCAGCAGGCGCCCGTGTTCGTCGGCTTCCCCGCCTTCGCCGGCGCGGAACGTGGACACCTCCACCGTCTCCGACCCGAACAGCACGTGCACCAGCTTGAAGCGCCGCCCGATCAGGTGCGAGCGCCGGAACAGGCGGTGTACCTCGTCCGGGTGCGCATCGGTGGCGACGTCGTAATCTTTCGGAACGACCCCGAGCAGCAGATCGCGCACTGCGCCGCCGACGATGTACGCGGCATGACCATGCGAGCGCAGAATCTCGCACACCTTGAGTGCGCTGCGGCTGATTGAATTGCGGGCGATGCCGTGCTTGTCGCGCCGGTAAATCTTGGGCTCGGGATCGGCGCCCATGTTGAGCATGCGGCGGATGAATTTCTTGATCAAAGTGCGGGATCGAACTGGTTAGGGCGGGGCCTGCCGGCGGATTCGAGCTTGCATGGATAAAGGCCTACAGATCGTCCCGGGTATGCTGATTGGGGCGCTCGGCCACTGTGGCCGGCATGATACCTCAAGTTGGGCAAGTCCGAAGCAGACAAAGCGCCAGCGGCCAGGGTAAAGCCGTCATCGCGCATACAAGGGCGCTCCTGAATCTCCCCTCCGCGAGGGCGCCCCTTGCTAGTCGAATGCGATGACTTCCCAGCCGCGCTCGAGCGCCCTCTGCCTGAGCGGGTGATCGGGGCGCACTGCTACCGGGTGCGTGACCTTCTCCAGCAACGGCAGATCGTTGTGGGAATCGCTGTAGAACCGGGATACCGCAAAATCACCCCAGCGCCTGCCCTGCGCGGCCAGCCACTGCTCCACGCGGGCAATCTTGCCCTCGCGAAAGCACGGCGTGCCGCTCACCTTGCCGGTAAACCTGCCGTCAATCTGTTCGGGCTCGGTGGCGACCAGGTGCGCCACGCCGAACTCGCGCGCGATCGGCGCGGTGACAAAGGAGTTGGTGGCGGTGACGATAGCGCACAGGTGCCCCTCCTGCAGGCTCCTGTTGACCAGCCGGCGCGCGGCGTCGAAGATTATTGGCAGGATTTTCTTCGCCATGAACAGCGCGTGCCAGGAATCGAGCTGGGCGCGCGGGTATTGCGCCAGCGGCGCCAGCTGGAAGTCGAGAAAGGCGTAGATGTCGAGCCGGCCGGCTTTGTATTGCTCGAAGAATTCCTCATTGCGATGTTCGTAGCTCGCGCGCTCAAGCACGCCTTGCTCGATCAGGAATTGCGCCCATTCGTAGTCGCTGTCGCCGTTTAGCAGGGTGTTGTCGAGATCGAATAGAACCAGTTCCAATGCATTTCCTTTGTCGTCGTTTCGAGGCGCGGCCGCCTTCAGGATTCGTTTCAGTATGAGGGGATACATCCCCTCATACTCCCCTAAAGCGGAGGCCATTACGCTAACTCTAAAATGGCCTGCTAGGTATACCTGTCCTTCATCGATTCCAGGGCATCCCTGACCAAGGGCAGGGTGACCGGGCGTTTTTTCTCAAGCGAGTAGCGATCCAGTGCATCGAGGATGCCAATCAGGCTCGCCATGTCGCGCCGCGCATGCCGCAACAGGTAGGCGATGACATCCTCGGGGAGGTCGAGCGCGCGCGCACGCGCATGCGCGCGCAGCGCCGCGGCTTTTTCCGTATCCGACAGGGGGTGCAATTGGTACGCAAGTCCCCAGGCGAGCCGGCTGCGCAGGTCGTCGCGCAGCGTGAGCTGCGCCGGCGCGGCGTCACCGCTGGCGACCAGAGCTCCGCTAGAGGCGCGCACGCGGTTGTACAGATCGAACAGTTTGATCTGCTCGTCTGCGGTCAGAAGCTGCACGTCGTCCACGGCGATCACCTGGTCGCCGGCGACGCCGTCGCCCGCGGCACCGCTGAGGAACAACGTTTTGCGCGAGCCCGCCGCCTGCGCCAGCCCGCGCAGCAGGTGCGTACGGCCGCTGCCGGGCTCGCCCCAGAGGTAGACGAAGCGCTCGGCACCGGTGCCGCCGGCGATTTCGCGTAGCGCCTGCAGCGCGGCACCGTTGCGCCCCGGAACAAAATTGTCCAGGGCAGGCGCGGGAAGCGGCGCGAGTTGCAACAGGAGTTGCTGCATCATTCCTTGTACAAGTTGCTGTCGAGATAGTGGCGGCCCAGATGGCGCAGGCCCACCAGCAGGGCGGCACTCGCTGGCAATGCCAGCAGTACGCCGAAGAAGCCGAAGATCTGGCCGAACGCGAGCAGGGCGAAGATCACCGCCACCGGATGCAGGCCGATGCGCTGGCCCACCAGGAGCGGCGTCACCAGCATGCCTTCCAGGGCCTGGCCGATGCCGAATGCTATCCATACCGGGATGACGCCGCTTACGCTGGGAAACTGCATCAGGGCGACCAGGGTCGCGAGCACCAGGCCGGTGAGCATGCCAACGTAGGGCACGAACACCAGCATCCCGGTGATGATGCCTATGGGCAGGGCGAATTCCAGCCCGGCGAGCCACATGGCGAGGACGTAGAACACGCTCATCAAGAGCATTACCGCGATTTGCCCGCGCAGAAATTCGGCGAGCACGGCGTCGACCTCGCGGGCGATGAGGCCGAACTGCGCCTGCCAGCGCCGCGGCAGCAGGCCATCGAGCCGCGCGAGCAAGGCGTTCCAGTCGCGCAGCAGGTAGAACAGCACCACCGGCACCAGCAGCAGGTTGACGACAAAGCCGAGCACGGCGAGGCCGCCGATCTTGAGCGAAGCCAGCAGTTTCATCCCCAGGCCGTCCGCGCCCTGCAGGTTTTCGTGGATCAGTTTCTTCAGCCCGGGCAGGTCGAACTGCAGTTCCACGTCGAATTTGGTCTTGATCCAGGGAATCAGGTTGTCGTTGAGACGGGCCAGTATGCCGGGCAGCCGCTCAGACAGCAGAGCCACCTCCTTGGCGAACAGCGGCAGCAGGATCAACAGCAGCAACGCCAGCAGCCCGCCGAGGAGCAACATCACCAGCAGCGCGCCCAGTTCGCGGCGCACCCGGTGGCGCGCGAGCCAGCCCACAAGGGGATTGCTTATGTAGGCAAGAATGGCAGCAAACAGGAAAGGCGCCAGAATAGGGCTGAGAAAATACAGCAGTGCGATAACGGCCGCGGCGGGAACTATCCACCACAGATTGTTCGGCTCGGTCAGGATTTTGGGCTTCATTTCGAGTAGACTTTGCACTGCAAGGCTCAAAACTGTAGCTGTATCTCGCCAAACATACAAATCTTGAATACTCCCACCAAAGAATCCTTGTCTTACCGCGACGCCGGCGTGGACATAGACGCCGGCGACGCACTGGTCGAGGCGATCAAGCCCTACGCCAGGCGCACCATGCGGCCCGAGGTGCTGACCGGCATCGGCGGTTTCGGTGCGCTGGTCGAAATCTCGAAGAAATACCGCGAACCGGTGCTGGTTGCCGGCACCGACGGCGTCGGCACCAAGCTGAAGCTCGCATTCCAACTGAACCGCCACGATACGGTGGGCATAGACCTGGTCGCGATGAGCGTCAACGACGTGCTGGTGCAGGGCGCGGAGCCGCTGTTCTTCCTTGATTACTTCGCATGCGGCAAATTGGAGCTTGCCAGTGCTACCGACGTGATCAAGGGCGTCGCGCGCGGATGCGAACTAGCCGGCTGTGCGCTGATCGGCGGCGAGACGGCGGAAATGCCCAGCATGTATCCGGCCGGGGAATATGATCTTGCCGGTTTTGCCGTAGGCGTGGTGGAAAAAAGCGCCATTATTGACGGCACCGACATAGTCCCCGGCGACGCAGTGCTTGGGCTCGCATCCAGCGGCGCGCATTCCAACGGCTACTCGCTGATCCGCGCCATCATCGAACGCGCAAAGCCGGACCTGCAGGCGGATTTCCATGGTCGGCCGCTGGGCGAGGTGCTGCTCGAGCCCACGCGGATCTATGTCAAGGCGGTGCTTGCGCTGATGCAGACGATCAAGGTGAAAGGCCTCGCGCATATCACCGGCGGCGGCTTGGTCGAGAACATCCCGCGCGCGCTGCCCGAGGGCGTCACCGCCGTGTTGCAGAAAGCCGCCTGGCCTATGCCCCCTCTGTTCGATTGGCTGCAGAAGCACGGCGGCGTGGCCGAGGCCGAAATGCACCGCGTATTCAATTGCGGAATCGGTATGACACTCGTCGTCGCCGAATCTGATGCTGTCGCGGCCATGCGCATGCTCACCGAGGCCGGTGAGCGCGTCTACCGCATCGGCCGCATCGAGGCGCAAGCGCAAGGCCAGGCCCGCACCGTAGTAGTTTGAGCCGCATCCGCGGCCCTTGCGGCCCTATCAAGGCCTGTTTCCAACCACATTTGGCGCCAGCGCAGCCGTAAACCGCCAAGGGCAGCCGAGGCTGCCCCTGATCTGATCGCCGATTTCTGGCGGAGCGGGTTATTTGCGGCTGGCAACTTCCAGACGCAGCCTCCCGCTGTTGTCGACCCACTGGCTGTACGGGGGCAGCTCACCCAGCCCGCTGTCGAGTTTCTCGCCCGGGATGTGGTCGACCATGGAAACCAACTGGGGATGGCCGGCCCACTGATTGTAGTTGGGGAGTTCGCCCAGACCGCTGTCCAGGCTCTCGCCGGGAACGTTGCTGGCGGCGACAACGAGCCCCGCGAGCTGGACATGTTGTGACCACTGGCTGTAGTCGGGCAACTGGCCCAGGCCGGTGTCGAGTTTCTCGCCGGCCACCTGAACCGTTGCGCCGGCAGCCGGTTCGTTCGTGGCGTGCGCGAATGGGACCAGGGTGAAAGCCAGTACCGCCGCAAGCGAACCTATCTGAAAGAATACCGCACCAATTACCGCGGCAACTTCGCCTAACTGAAATTTGTGTTTAGCCATGATGATTATCCTCCTTCGATATTGGTGATTTGGGGTTAGCTCTGGGGTTCCGGCATGCGGCCGGTCATTGTCTGGAACAGTTCCGATTGCTCGATGCAGAGCAGCGCTCCGTAAGCCAGCGCGGCCAGGGAAGCCAATTGGCCCAGTTCGATGATGATGTTCAGCATGTCCTCTCTCCTTGAATCAACAAACAGGAATTCGCCTGTTTTCCGAGGTCGCATGTATCGCGCGACCATGAACTCAGTCTATGCGTGGGGCAGGGGCGTGTCTGTCGTGGAAATGTGTTGGTTTTGTAAAGGCTTGTAACGTGACTGTGCGGTAATTCACATATCCGCCGGCGGGAGGGGAGTTGGGTGGACCGGCGCGCAACAGACTGCGCTCGCGAATCTCGCACGGCTCGGCGCCCTGTCCTGCGGTCCCAATTTGACGCGCTGGTTGCTGGTGTGCGCCAGGTAGATGCCGGCGAGCACCAAGAAGGGAGGTGGAGCGGAGTTTGGCGAAACGCCACGTTCTACGGTACGCAGGCGCTTTTGGCTTTGTTGAAAAAGCAAAGGCAACCGAAGTTGCCCTTGCCTGTCGATGTGGAATCTTGGGTCGCCGACAATCGGCGGTTAGATCGAGACGGTTAGTTCTCCGCGTTCGAGGCTGCCCATACGGGCCTCGCTGCAGGTCCTTTGCTGCCGCTCGATTACCTCCTGGAACAGATCTGAATGTTCGAGGCAGAGCAGCGCGCCGTAGACGAGGGTTGCAAAGGAAACGAATTCACCTAGTTGGACAATCGCGTTCAGCATTTTTCCCTCCTTGAAGTTACCAACAGGAATTCGCCTGTTTTCCGAGGTCGCATGTATCGCGCGACCATGAGCCCAGTCTATGCGTGGGGCGGGAGCGTGTCTGTCGCCGAACTGTGTCGGTTTGGTCAAGACTTGTAACGTGACTGTGCGGTAATTCACGCATTTGCCGAAGGAGTGAGGAAATCCTCCAAAAACGCTCGGTGCAGGCGCCAGTGGTCGGAACTTCGTCGGCCCGGGCGAGATGCAGTTTGGCCGGCGGAATGATTTTCGTGTCGCCATTCATGGCCGTATCCCCGGCCGCATTGCGCGTGGGAATCATTATTGTTAGTATCTGCTCGCCAGCGCTTTACTTGTAATGCCGTGCGATATCTCAACCTTTCCGCTAGGGGAGACACGCGTCGGCAGCGCTACTGACTACAACGGAGGAGAAACCGATGAGAAACATGACCTTGGTTCTAGCTGCGCTCGCGCTGGCCTGCACGGGGGGCATGGCGCAGGCGGCGGGCGGCAACGTGAAGATCACGCCGCTAGGCAGCCACGATGGCGAATTCTGCGCGCTGGATCGCGCCATGATTTTCGAGGATCCGGACGGCACGCGTATCCTGTATGACGCCGGGCGCACCGTGCGCGGGCCCGATGACCCGCGGCTTGGCACCATCGACGCCGTGCTCGTCAGCCATGCGCACGGCGATCACCTCGGCGACGTGATCCAGCCGGAGGCGAACGCAGGCGAGTGCGGCAAGCCGGACTTCTCCGTCAAGGTCACGCCGAATTCGAACTCCGTGAACATCGCGGTTGCGAAGAAGGCGAAGATCGTGATCGGGTCGGAGTTCGGCAGCTTCTTCGCCAACAAGATGAAGGTAACGGGAGGTGACCCGAAGCAGGTGGTGCTGGTGCGATTCGGGGCGAATGCCAGCGTCGGCGGCGTGCGCATGACGACCGTGCCTGCGGTGCACAGCAACGGCATCGCGCCGGCTTTCCTCGACGGCGAGATCAGCAAGGGTCTGGCCGAAAACGGGCTGACCGCCTATGCCGGACCGCCGACAGGCTACGTGTTGCGATTTAGCAACGGTCTCGTCGCCTACCTTTCGGGTGACACCGGCATCACCGCGGAGCAGGACGTGGTCGTGCGGCGCCACTACAAGGCGAACCTCGCGGTGATGAACATCGGCGACGTATTTACCACGGGCCCGATCGAGGCGGCGTACGTGATAAACGACTTGGTCAAGCCGAAGTCAGTGATCGCTTCACACGCCAACGAGGCAGCAACGAAGGACGGCAAGCTGCTGCCGAACACGAAAACGGCGAAGTTCGTCAAGGCCACGAAAGTGCCGGTCTACGTTCCCTTGAGCGGCAAGACGATGGAGTTCAACGGCAAGGCGAAGTGCGTGGCCGGCTGCTGAGCGGCGCGCATTCTTAGAGCATGTAACAGAAGTCGTTTATAGCGGCCCGATCTAGGGGTGCACGAGGGAATGTGTCCCCTCGTTTCGTTACAAGTTCTTAGCCAGGCTCCGCTTCGGCGGGGCCTTTTTTGTCTGAAGGCGGCGCAATCGGCTAGCCGGGGTCGGTTTCAGGAGGGGCGACACGCAGAATGCCGGCCTGCGTGATTTCGCGGTAGATTTCCTCACGCTGCAACGCCTGGGTCAGTACGAAATGCGGCGCCGAGCGTTTGATCAGCCGCGGCGCGAAAAAGCCGATCACAATCACCGCAAGTCCGGTCCATATCCAGCCGATCAACGCGAGCCCGATGCCGGCGCCGATCACCGGCATTATGAAAAAGGGCAACATCAGCCGCGCGCTCAGATACTTCGAGGCTGCCGCCGGATCAACTGTCACCTTGACCCGTCCTCCTGCATAGGCGTCGACGAACTCTGCGTGCGTCATGTCTTCTCCTCTGACCGATTGTCCTGGCGCCGGCTAGCTGCTGCGCTTGGCCAGGTAAATGCCGGCTAGTACCACCAACCCGCCCAGCATCTGTACCGGGCCGACGGCTTCGCCCAGCAGTGCCCAGGCGTAGATCGCAGCCAGCACCGGCTGCAGCAGCAGGCTCACCGAGGAGAACGCCGCCGGCAGATGCGCGAAGCCGTAGGCGATCAGGCTCTGGCCGGCGATATGCGGGATGAGCGCAAGGCCGATCAGCACCATCCAGCCGGTTGGCGACTGCGGCAGAAACACATCGGCGGTGGCGAGGGCGTAGGGAAACAGGGCAAGAGCAGCAACGCCGGTGCTGACGGCCATGATGCCTGCAGTTGTGCACCGCTCTGTGGCCGACTTGATTGCCAGCATGTATCCGGCATAGAACACCGCGGTTAGCACCCCGAGTGCGTCGCCGAGCAGGGCGCGGCCGCCGAGCGCAAAGTTGGGGCCGATCAGCAGCGCGGCGCCGCCGAGGGTCACCGTCAGTGCGAAGAGGAACAGGCGCGACACGCGCTGGCGGAACAGCAGCCAGGCGCCGAGGGTCACGAAGATCGGCGCGAAATTCGCTTCCAGGGTCGAGTTGGCGACCGAGGTATAGAGGATGGACACATGCCAGGCGCCGAGGTCACCTGCAAAGCACAGCCCCGCGATAATCAAAGGCTTCCACGGCAGGCGCGCAGAGCCTTCGGCGCGTGGCGACAGGCGCAACCAAAGCCACAGCGGCGCGGCCGCCAGCGCCACGCGCCAGAACGCGCTTGCGCTGGGCCCGGTGTCCGACAGGCGCACGAAAATCGGCGCGAACGCGATGGCCGCCGCACCGACCAGCAGGGCAGCGAACGCGAGGGTCTTGCGCGAGGCGTCGGACTCGCTCATGCCGGCGGCGGGGCCGGTTTTTGCGCGCTGTTGCTTTCGCGCAGCCCCGCATCCAAGGCCACGCGCTCGTCGAACACGAAGCACGAGCCGCGGAAATGCGCGCCGCCGCATTGCTCGAAGTAATTGAGGATGCCGCCATCGAGCTGGTAGACCTCGCGAAAACCCTGGCTGATCAGCCAGGGCGCAGCCTTTTCGCAACGTATGCCGCCAGTGCAGAACGTGACTATGGACCGGTCCTTCAACGCCTGCGCCAGTGCCGGCGTTGCGCGCGGAAAGTCGCTGAAGGACTTCAGCCCGAGCGCGAGCGTGTTTTCGAATGATCCCAGGTCCACTTCGAACTGGTTGCGCGTGTCCAGCAGAACGACCTCCCGGCCTTCGTCCAGCCAGCGCTTCAGCTCCTGGGGAGCGAGCCGCGGCGCCGGCGTGGCGCGTGGATCTATTTCGGGGCGCCGCATGGAAACTATTTCGCGCTTGATCTTTACCAGCAGGCGCTTGAACGGCTGGTGCTGTGACCAGCTGCGTTTGACTTCGAGGGAGGAGAAACGTGCGTCATCCAACAGCACATCAAGAAAGGTCTCGACGTTGGCGGCGGCGCCCGTAAGGAACAGGTTGATGCCCTCCGCGGCGATGAGGATGGTGCCCTTCAATCCCAGCTCCACGCCGCGCGCCTTGAGCGCGGCGCGCAAGTGCGCCAGGTCGTCGAGGGGAACGAATCGATAGGCGGCGATATTGAGAATAGTCATGGCGGTCTCGCGCCGGCACCATGGCGCGGCGGGACCGCAATTGTACAAGAGCGGCGGCGCATTGGCCGCTTCTCGCGCCGCAACCTGGCTGGGGCGCTGCAGGCCGTTGATTTGGTTCGAACGTCCTGCGTGGCACTACGCGGGTGGTAAAATTTCGACGACTCCCGGCTTGCGCAACCTATGACTCCCGCCTTCGTCCATTTACGTCTGCACAGCGAATTTACCGTCACCGACGGTATCGTGCGCATCGACGAGGCAGTGGAGCGCGCGGCTGCGGACGGCATGCCCGCGCTAGCCATCACCGACCTGGCCAACCTGTTCGGCATGGTGAAGTTCTACAAGGCCACACGCGCCGCCGGGGTGAAGCCGGTGATCGGCTGCGACGTCTGGATCAGCAATGAGGCCGAGCGCGACAAGCCCTCGCGCCTGCTGCTCCTCGTGCGCAATCGCCAGGGCTTTCTGCAGTTGTCCGAACTGCTTACACGGGCCTGGCTGGAAAATCAGGCGCGCGGTCGCGCCGAGATCCGGAAGGACTGGCTGCGCGATACAGGCGCCGATGGCCTGATCGCGCTCTCCGGCGCCCAGGCGGGCGACGTCGGTGCTGCGCTGATGCAGGACAATATTGCGCTGGCCGAGCGCCTGGCGGGAGAATGGGCGCAACTGTTTCCACGACGCTTTTATATCGAGCTGCAGCGCGCGGGCGCCGCATCCACCGAACATTACATTGCCCGCGCCGTCGCGCTCGCTGGTCGGCTCGAATTGCCGGTGGTGGCGACACATCCGGTGCAATTTCTCAGGCCCGATGAGTTTCTTGCGCACGAGGCGCGCGTGTGCATCGCCCAGGGCTACGTGCTCGCCGACCAACGCCGGCCGCGCGTATTCACGCCGCAAAGCTATTTCAAGACGCAGGCGGAAATGACGGAGTTGTTCGCCGATATGCCGGAGGCGCTGGCCAACAGTGTTGAGATCGCGCGCCGCTGCAGTCTTGCGCTGGAACTGGGCAAGAGCAAGCTACCGCCGTTTCCCACCCCGGCGGGTGTGAGCCTGGAAGACTATCTGGCGCAGCAAGCCGCGCAGGGGCTCGAATTGCGCCTGGCAAAACTCTACCCCGAGAAGAAAGAACGCGAGCGGCGCGAGCCCGAATACCGCGCCCGCCTCGAATTCGAAATCAAGGTCATCGCCCAGATGGGCTTCCCCGGCTACTTTTTGATCGTCGCCGATTTCATCAACTGGGCCAAGTCGAACGCCGTGCCGGTGGGGCCCGGGCGCGGCTCGGGCGCGGGTTCGTTGGTCGCCTATTCGCTCGGCATCACCGATCTGGACCCGCTGCGCTACGACCTGCTGTTCGAGCGCTTCCTCAATCCGGAGCGGGTATCCATGCCCGACTTTGACATCGATTTCTGCCAGGACGGCCGCGATCGCGTAATCGAATATGTGAAGAACAAGTATGGCGCGCAGTCGGTATCACAGATCGCCACCTTCGGCACCATGGCGGCGAAGGCGGTGGTGCGCGACGTTGGACGCGTGATGGAATGGAACTACGGCCGCACCGACGAGCTGGCGAAAATGATCCCGTTCGCGCCGGGCAAGCTGATCACGTTGGCGATGGCGCGCGAGATGGAGCCGCGGCTCGCCGAGCGCGAGCAAAGCGACGAGGATACGCGCGAGCTGCTTGCGCTCGCCGGGCAGCTCGAGGGCCTGACGCGCAACGTCGGCATGCACGCGGGCGGCGTGCTGATCGCGCCGGGAAAGCTCACCGATTTTTGCCCGCTGTACACGGCGCAGGGGGCGGAGAGCGTGGTGTCGCAATTCGACATGAAAGATGTCGAAGCCGTCGGCCTGGTGAAGTTCGACTTTCTCGGGCTGACCACGCTCACCATACTAGACTGGTCGATGCGCTATATCCGCGCGCGCCAGTACGGCGAGCCGCGACCCGAATTTTCGCTGGAGACTCTCCCGCTGGACGACCCGGCGATCTACAAGATCTTCGCCAGCGCCAATACCACCGCCGTGTTCCAGTTTGAATCGCGCGGCATGCGCGACCTGCTGAAGCAGGCGCGGCCCGACCGATTCGAGGACATCATTGCGCTGGTGGCGCTGTACCGCCCGGGCCCGATGGACCTGATTCCGGATTTCGTCGAGCGCAAGCACGGCAGGCAGCGCGTCGAATACCTGGACCCGCGCCTGCAGCCCATCCTCGGCTCGACCTACGGCATCATGGTCTACCAGGAGCAGGTGATGCAGATCGCTCAGGTGATCGGCGGCTACAGCCTGGGCAGTGCCGACCTGCTGCGCCGCGCGATGGGCAAGAAGAATGCCGAGGAGATGGCGCAGCAGCGCAGCATTTTCGTCGCCGGTGCCGGCAAGAACGGCGTGGACCAGAAGAGGGCGAACGAACTTTTCGACCTGATGGAGAAGTTCGCCGGCTACGGCTTCAACAAGTCGCATGCCGCGGCCTACGCGCTGGTCGCCTGCCAGACCGCTTATCTGAAAGCGCACTTCCCGTCGGAATTCATGGCGGCCAACTTGTCGGCGGTGATGGACGATACCGACAAGGTGCACGCAATCTACGTCGATGTCCTGGCAAACGGACTGCGCATGCTGCCGCCGGATGTCAACAGCGGCGCCCACCGCTTCGTGCCGGTGGACGAGCAAAGCATTCGTTATGGCCTGGGCGCAATAAAGGGCACAGGCGAGTCCGCGATCGGCGCCATCGTGCGCGCGCGCGAGGAGGGCGGGCCGTTTCGCGACCTGTTCGATTTCTGCGAGCGCATCGACAAGCGCATCGTCAACCGCCGGGTGGTCGAGGCGCTGGTGCGCGCCGGGGCGTTCGATTGCATCGACTCCGACCGTGCGCGCCTGTTCGCCTCGGTGGGCATCGCGCTCGAGGCCGCGGAGCAGCGCGAGCGCAACGCGCTGCAGGTCAACTTGTTCGGCGATGCCGGCGGCACTGGAGCCGAGCGCCCAGACCTGATCAGCGCCGCACGCTGGGACGAGCTGCGCGTGCTGAAGGAGGAGAAGGCGAGCCTGGGTTTTTATCTCTCCGGGCATCCCTTCAGCGCCTACCGGGCGGAAGTGCAGCGTTTCGTGCGCAGTTCGCTTGCGAACCTGCAACCCGGCGCGAACGGCGATTACCAGCAAAAAAGCCAGCTTATCGCCGGTGTGGTCGAATCCGTGCGCATCCAGAGAACGCAGAGCGGGCGCATGGTGATCCTGAATCTGAGCGACGGCAGCGCCGCCCAGGAAGTCACGATTTACAGCGAGGTGTACGAACAGTATCGGGATCTGTGCAAGGAGGACAACCTGCTGGTAATCGAAGCCAAGGTCAGGATCGTGCGGCGCGCCGCCGCGGGCGAGGAGGGCGATGTCACGTTCATGCGCATTATCGCCGACAGGATTTACGACCTCGCGGCCGCGCGCAGCCAGTTCGCCAGATCCATATGCTTGTCGATCAACGGCGAGGCCAGCGGCGACGGCGCCGCCGCGGCCGCCCGTCTCAGGGACCTGCTCGCGCCGTACCGGAACGGCGGCTGCCCGGTGAGCGTTTGCTACCACAATGACGCCGCAAGCTGCGAAATGCGCCTGGGCGATGACTGGCGCTTGCGGCTGGACGACGCTTTGATGGAGTCGTTGCAGGAATGGTTGCGACCAGAAAACGTCCAGGTGATCTACCCCTGAACCGGATCGCGGCCATCGATGTCGCGCTGCGATATGCGGCGACCCGGGCGGCAGCGGCTATTGCGTCGGCCGCAGTTCGAAGCTGGCGAACGCGCCTTCGGTTGCGCTGACCTCGACGCGCTCCACCCGCGCCGCCGGCGGACCCAGCCGCGCCCAGGCGATCAGCGACTCCACCGCTTCGGGTGTGCCTGCGATCATCGCTTCGACGCTGCCGGCGCGGCGGTTGCGCACCCAGCCGGTAAGGTTCAGGGCCTGTGCCTGCTCCATGAAGTGGTAGCGAAAGCCTACACCCTGCACTTGGCCGAAGATGTCGAGATGCCTGACCATGTGTACCCGGAATTGTCGACGTGGATGAGAATATAGCCGAAACGGGCTCTCTGGGCTCAGTCTGCGATCGGCCGAAGTCGATGGATAGCCGGCCTTCGCCGCAGCCACCGTATCTGCCAATATTTCCCGGTTCATGCTAAAATTTCGCAGTATGCTGTTTAGCAAAGCATAAAACGCGTACCGTTTGGCGTATCCCCGGTTTTCGAGCAGCGAAATCCAGCGATGATCCGCATCGCGGGCGGGGATATTGCAGGTTTTTGGATGGCCTATCGAAGGAACGTTGATGAAGCGAAGTGCACCCATTCTTCTTTCTAATATGCTGGTGACGGGCATATTGTTGGCGGGAGTTGCGGCAGCTGGCTCCGCCTTTGGCGCCGAAGGCGATTCCGGTGCCCGCGGTGCGCTGCGAGCGGCGTTGGCGACTCCACAGGAAATCGCGGAGGGCAAGCGTGTGGCCGAAGCTTCGTGCGCGAGTTGCCACGGACTCGCCGGCGTTGGCAAGAGCAAGGACACGCCCAATATTGCCGGTCAGCGGCCGGGATACCTTTACCAGGAACTGCGTGTGTATCAGGT
Source organism: Burkholderiales bacterium (assembly GCA_014860395.1). Taxonomy (GTDB): domain Bacteria; phylum Pseudomonadota; class Gammaproteobacteria; order Burkholderiales; family SG8-39; genus 2-12-FULL-64-23. The sequence continues at coordinate 15,878 of JACZJU010000145.1, forward strand.
GGGCGGGCGCGGAAATACGCCCATGAACAACGCGGTCAAGTTTCTGAGCGACGATGCCTTGGTCAAGGTGTCTGCTTACTATGCAAACCTTGAACCGGCACTGCCCGCCGCCAGCGTCGGCACCAAGACCGGACCGGCAAAGCTGGATCCGTTGAGCGCGGGCAAGGCAGCGGCATCCGGTTGCGCGGGATGCCACGGTGAGACCGGGATCACCAGTACGCCCGGCATGCCGAATCTGTCCGGACTCGACCCGAAATACGTCGTTGCCGCGGTAAAAGCGTACCAGCATGGCCAGCGCAAGGACGACATGATGAAGACCCTGGTTTCTGCGGTCACCGATGCGGAACTGGACAATATCGCGCTTTACTACGCATTGCAAAAGCCAGGCAAGGCGAAGACGCCTGCGCCGGGCGATCAGGCCGCAGGCAAGAGCGCTGCCGTGGCCTGCGCCGGTTGCCACGGCGATGGCGGCGTCAGCACTGGCACCGCGCCCAGCCTCGCGGGCCAGGATGCGCAATATTTCATTGCCGCGATGAAGAGCTACAAGGACGGATCGCGCAGCGAATCGGCGATGAAGGCGCCGGCGGCGTCCGTCGATGAGGGCACTATCAAGAACCTGGCTGCTTATTACGCGAATCAAATGCCGCAACAGCCCACGGTGCGCAAGCCGCTTACCACGGAAGAAATGGCGCAGCGCTGCGATCGTTGTCATGGAGTCAACGGCAACAGCACCGACCTGCATGTGCCTGCGCTTGCTGCGCAACGCAGCGAATACCTGGAACGGGTAATGCGTGCATATCAGAAGGGCGAGCGCAGGAGCACGGCGATGTCTGCCATGCTGGATGGCGTGAGCGAAGCCGATATCGAAGGCCTTGCGGCGCATTACGCTCGCCAGAAGGCGCGCGCGGTCGTATTCCTGCCCTTGCCGTCGAAGTGAGTTTCGGATCGAAAGATGCGCCGCGAAAAGCCGTTGCGGCCCGCTCGGTAATGGATTATTGCGGCATCAGTTTGCATGGAGGAAGCTGTGGAGTCAGGATGCCGCTGAACTCGCAGATTCCACAAAAAAATCAAAGGAAACCATCATGAGCGTAGCCCCGCTGCATCGGCTCTACAACCACTATTCTGAACTGCCATTCAGCATGCGCATTCTGTACACGATGGCGCTGTGCATTCTAGGGATGGGTTACCTGTTCGCCCTGATCTACCTGGTTCATGTCTACTCCGGTCGCGACGGCAAACCTGGCCTTTCATACGAGGATCTGGTCGTCGCTTATGCCGGCAGCGGCCAGGGCTCGAGACTGGAGGCGGCGCTGCGCGGTCCGATGTCGACCATGCTGCCGGCCGAAGAAGCCAATGCGCTGGTGAACTGGGTGCAGAAAGGTGCGGACCGACCGACCTATGAAACCTTCATTCGGCCGACCATAGACAAGCGCTGCATGGCCTGCCACGACGGCAGCAATCCGCACCTGGTGAACCTGAGCGGCTACGATAACATCAAGAAAGTCACCGAGCAGGACACAGGAACCGATATTTTCACCTTGGTGCGCGTTTCGCACATCCATCTGTTTGGAATGACCTTCATTTTCTTCATTGTCGGGTTGATCTTCACCCATGCCTACGTGCGGCCGGTTTGGTTGAAGTCGCTGATCATGGCCCTGCCGATGGTCTGCATCGCGATCGACATCAGTTCCTGGTACATGGTCAAGATATATCATCCATTTGCATGGGTAACCATGGCCGCAGGCGGCGTGCAGGGCGTAAGTTTTGCCACGATGTGGTTCATTTCCATGTACCAGATGTGGATCGGAAAGACACCGGCGGCCGTGCTGCGAAGAGGCGAGAGCGAGGGCGTGGTGATCGGCTGAGCGCGGCGACGCCTTCAGGCAGGCAGGCGCAACTCCCTCCAGAGCCGCAAACAAGACAGCCCGGCACTGCCCGGGCTGTCTTGTTTGCGGTGCCGCCGCCGCCGCGGCCGGTCGATTCCGGCTATCGCGATTCTAGTTTGCCGGCTGGCTGGCGTACCAGGACGCGAGGCTGTCTATGATCGCATTGCTGTAAGGGAAGCTCATCGTGTGCATGGTCGAGCTTTCGCGCTTGCCGTCGCGGTAGGCCCGCAGCGCCATCACCAGATAATCCTTGTCCTGTCCCTTCATCTTTGGCGCCGCCATCGTCGGACTGGCGGGCTGATTGTGGCAGCGGTCGCATTTCGCCGCCAGTTCCTGGGTGGATGTAGGCACCTGGTCGGCAGCCTTCGGGGTCTGCGAGGCGTAGTACGCGGCGATGTTTTCGATGTCCTTGTCGCTCAAGCCGGCGACGTAACGCTGCATGCCCCAATTCTTGCGGGTCGTCCGGTACGCCTTGATCGCTTTTTCCAGATACTGTGCGTCCTGGCCGGCAAGGCTGGGCGTGGCCGCGTCGACGCTCACGCCGTTGGCGCCATGGCAGCCTCCGCACACGGCGGTTGCAGGTTCGCCCGCGGCCGGATCGCCGTGAGCCGGCGCGCCGCGTTTGACCGGCTTCTGCGATGCAAAATACAGCGCGATGCTTTCCAGATCCGCGCTGTCCGCATCGCGCAGGATTGATCGCATCGCGTCCTTTGCACGATCACCCTGATGATATTCCTGTATCGCTGCGACGAGATAATGCGGCTGCTGGCCGGCCAGGGTGGGCGTACCGGGGATCGTGCTGTTGCCGTCCTCGCCGTGGCAGTTGGTGCAGGCAGCGGCTAAAATCTTGCCCTTCTCATACGGCGATGAATGCTTGATGTCGCCTGACGCCGCACTGGCGATCGGCGGCAGGCTGGCAAAGTAGGCGGCGACATTGCGCAAGTCCGCTTCGCTCATGTTCGTGGCCATGTTTTTCAGCGCGGCATGGCTACGCTGACCGTCCTTGTACTCCTTCAGCGAGTTGTAAAGATACGCTTCCCGCTGCGCCGCGAGGTTCGGAATGGCTGGGGCGACGCCCTTGCCGTCGAGGCCGTGGCAGGCTTTGCAGTCGCGCTCGGCGATGATTTTGCCTGCGGCGGGGTCGCCCGCCTGTTTTGTGGGCGTCGGACCCGGCTGATCCGAGCAGCCAAACAGAGTCAGCGAAATTGCGATAACGCCAAAAAGCGATTTTTTCATCTGTAATCTCGAAGTTTAGTGGTCGGGCACTGTTTGCTGGATTCCGGGCGAGTATTCCGTCTTACGCCTATCCGAAGCGGTTCGTACCCGCCTACATTTTAGTCCGTTAACCACTGAAAATATAGTCCGAACACTCCCGCGGGGACCCCGGCACCCCGGCACCCGGGACATCTTACCCGGGCGCTTTCCCTTTCCTATTGTGCGGCGTTAGCTCATCACGCTGCCGATGAACCCGGTCAGCACCAGGACCAGCAGGAACAAGCCAAACGCTATCAGGGTGAATCCGAGTATCTTCGAGCCCAGAGTCATCGGCCGCGACGGTTCGTCAACCAGATACTTCGACAGTTCCCCGGTTTCGACCAGACGGTTGTATTGCACCGTGTGTTCGTGCTTGAACTCCTCCAGCGACACCGAACCGGTGAACATCACCACGTCCAGCGGGAATTTGTCCGGCCGGAAGTGATTGTTGAAGAAGTGCACCGTGAACAGGAACAGGGCAGCCAGCAGCGCCTCTTCGCCATGGAAGATCGTCGCCACGTTAAAGACCCAACCGGGCAGGAACGAAGCGGTCGTGTTCGGGAACCAGAGCATGACGCCGCTCATGCCGATGATGGTAACGCCCCAGAACGGCGCCCAGTAGTCGAACTTCTCCCAGTAGGTCCAGCGGTCGAACACCGGACGAGGCCCGAGGCCGAAGAACCACTTGAACATGGCCACGATGTCCCACAAATCCTGCCAGCGCGGAATCAGCGAGTTCGGACCGAACCACTGGAACGTTCTCCAGCTGTTGCGCAGGCGCAGCACAACATAAATGATATGTCCGATGAATACGCTGGCGAAGATTACCGCGAAGGTACGGTGGATCAGCGCCGCCACCTTCGGGCCGCCCAGGGCGCTTGCGACGACGGGCGCCCAGGCGCTGTCGGCGTAGAACACCGTCATGCCGGTCAGGGTCAGGATCATCAGGCTCAGCGCAAATAACAGGTGGCCGACGCGCCACAGCAGCGGGAAGCGCCGGAAATACTTGCCCTTCAGCTCCATACCCTCGGTGCGCACGTGCGGTCGCGTCTTGCGCGCCTGGCGATCTTTATACTCGCGGTAGAACCACAGCGCGGTATGCGTCCAGAAGAAGGCGAAGGTTCCGACCAGCAGCTGGATCATGAGCTTGGACGCGAGCCACATTTGCGGATAGCGGCCGAAATCGTGGGTCGTCCCGTGCGGCTCGAACGTGGTGAACCCCTGTGTCGCTCCCTTGTGGCATTGCTGGCAGGTTTTCAGGCGGTTGGCCGGATACACCGTCGACTTTGGATTATCGACGCGCTGGATCTCATGGCTGCCGTGGCAGTCGAAGCACTTCGCGGTATAGGCGTAACCCAGCTTGTTGATCTGGCCGTGATAGGTTTCCGTATAGGTCTTAAGGCTTTCCTGATGGCAGTTGCCGCAGTTCTTGGTGATGACAAGTTTGGTCGAATCCTTGGTTGGATTTTCCACGTCGTGAGTGGTGTGGCAGTCCGAGCAGATCGCCGCACGCGGGTTCTTGTTCTGCAGCACCTCCTTGCCGTGCACCGAGGTCGCGTACTGCGCGCGCTCCTTTGCGTGACATTTCCCGCATACGTTCGGAATGTTCAGCCGCCACTCTTGGCGTTCCGGGCTTCCGGTGGGATAGACATAGTGGGGATCGTGGCAGTTGTAGCAGGTCGCGTTGGTGCGTGACTGGTCATCCTTGTTCGGTCGCGCATGGATCGATTTCATGAACCGGTCTATCTGCTTCACCACGACGCCCAGTCTCGCGTTCTCCGGGGTCTGGGTCTTGTTCTCCTGCTTCGCCTTTTCCCACAGCGCCTCGTGGCAAGTGACGCAGCTGACCTTGTGGGTTACGCCGGTTTTATGCGGTATTTCGACTATGTCCTTGTGGCATTCCGTGCACAGCCGCTTTCCATGCACGCTGTGGCCGAACTTGCTCGGTATCACGTACAGATCGCGCATCTGTCCGTCCGCGCCGGGCATCGCAAACCCTTCGTTTCCATGGCAGCCGAGGCAGATCGCGTTCTCGGGGTTTCCGACCTCCTTCTCGGGTGCCGCGCTACCGGCAGAGTCCGCAGCCCTGGCTTGGTCCTGCAAGATGGCGGATGCACCCGCCAGACAAACGACCCCCGCCATTACCCACGTTGCAAGTTTTGAAACACGCATGGCCTTCGATTCCCCGGTTAAATAAACAGCGTCCCCATCCTGTATTGCGCAGGACAACTCGTTGCTTCCAATCTTTCGTCTACAGTGGTGATAGTTGCTTCGCGCCGTTTGGCGTCTGCAACAAAACGAGGAGATATCCCCTCGTGCCTCCCTCTAAGCCAGACCGCGACATAATGACTTTTGTCGCGGATTCTTGGACTGCGGCCATGCCATTTTCTCGGCGCAATCGCTTCCTCACAATAAAGGCGACATGCCGACAAAGGTGAAATCCCTTTGTTTTGAGCATACTAAACGAACCTAGGTGGCCCGATTTGACGTACATCAAGCCCTGCGACGAAAGAGCGCGCAGCGTTTCCGCCGCTGGAACGGCACGATTTTCTCCGGCAAAGCGTGTCTGGACGCGAATATCGGGCCGCCTGCCGCGGGATGCGGGTTGCGTGCGTCCCGGCATCGACCAGTCAAGTCACCCGGAAATTGCGGAACTGCCAGGGATCGGAGGCGTCGATGTCTTCCGGATACAGGCTGCCGCGTCCGGCGAGCGGAGTCCAGTCGGTGTATGCGCCTACCAGTTTCCCGAGATAAGGCGCGGACATTTCGAGTATCGCCCGATACTCGAGTTCGTCGGGCTCGAGGATGCCGGCCTTCGGGTTTTTCATGGACCATGCGATGGCTGCGATGTAAGGCGCGTTTACCTGCAGGCTGGTGGCGTTGTTGTGCGGGCACAGCTTGCGCGTTTCCTCGATTGAAAGCTGCGAGCCGTACCAGTAGGCCCCCTTCTTGTGCCCCATCAGCAGTACACCCAGCTCATCGAAGCCCGAACCGATCTCCTCGCGCAGCAGGCGCTGGCGCGGCGGAAAGCGCCAGCCGTTGCCGGAAAATTCGTGCAAGGAAAGTACCGCATCGTCGCAGGGGTGGTAGGCGTAGTGGCAAGTGGGACGGTAGACGACCTTGCCGTTCTCACGCACGCTGAGGTAGTCGGGGATGGAGATCGCTTCGCCATGCGAGATCAACCAGCCGTGGAACGATCCTTCGTGGGGAGCCCAGGAGCGCACCCGCGTGGCCACGCCCGGCCGGTCGAGATAGATCGCAGAGCCGCAGCCGAAACCGTATTCGCGGGCGTCGTGCGGCCAGTTGCGCTCGTGCGTGCCCCAGCCGAGTTCGGCCGGCTGCAGCGACTCGCCGCAGAACGCTTCGCTCGACCAGGTGTTGACGAATTCGTCTTTTCCCTTGTTCACCTTGCTTACCTGGTGGTCGCGCTCGGACACGTGGATAACCTTCACTTCGAGCTGTGCTGCGAGCCGCCCCCAATCCTCGCGGCTGCGCGGTGCGCCGGCATCGACGCCGAGGTCGCCGGCAAGATTTAGCAGCGCCTGCTTGACCAGATGCGACACCAGGCCCGGGTTGGCGCCATGCATCAGCACGCAGGTCGGCCCGGAGGCAAACTTGCCGCGCAGTGCCAGTGCGGCCTCTCGATACGCGTAGTTCGAGCGGCGGCTGGCCGGCACCGAGGTATCGGTATGGCCGCCTGGCCAGGGTTCGATGCATGCGTCGATATAAAGCACACCGTGCTGTTGGCACCATTCGATGAGCGCGACGCTGGATACATCGAATGAGGCGTTGACCAGGAAATCTCCCGGGCCGAGCTCGCGCGCGAGGATGGCGACGTAGTTGTCCCGTGTCAGCGGTTCGACGCGGAATCTGACACCGTACTCGGCGGCGATGGCTTTGCCAAGTTCGTTGGCCGTGACGATTGCGATCTGCTCCGGCTGCATGTCGATGTGGCGCAGAATCAGCGGCAGCGAGCCTTGCCCGACAGCGCCGAAACCGATCATCAGCATCCGGCCCGAAAAAGAGGCGTATTTTTTTTGCATGATCAAGTTTGTATTTGTTGTCTGGAGGTGAGAGCGACAGGATCGTTGCGACAGCACCCTGTTTATATCCGAAAGCGCACGTTACCGCAATACGCTGCAACAGCGCGACGTGCTGCGCTTTTGCGGTCGCAACTGCTCGATTGGAATGCGCGCGTGGTCGCCGCGCAACGCGAGAATAGTCACCTCGCACAAATCGCGATCGCCGGCAGCGCCGGGATGCGCGCGCTGACGTCAGGCGTGGTTGCGGCCGGCAGCGCTGATAGCGGTTAATATGCCTTGCATCAGTGCAGTCGGCGTGGGCGGGCAGCCGGGTACGGCAACATCGACCGCGATCACATTGGCGATGCGGCCGCAACTGGCGTAGCTCTCGCCGAATATTCCACCACTGCAGCCGCAGTCGCCCACCGCCACCACGAGCTTGGGTTCCGGCACGGCGTCGTAGGTGCGCTTGAGCGCCTCTTCCATGTTGCGCGATACCGGGCCGGTGACCAGCAGCAGGTCGGCGTGGCGCGGGCTGGCGACAAACTTGATGCCCAGTCCCTCGATGTTGTAATAGGGATTGTTGAGCATATGGATCTCGAGCTCGCAGCCGTTGCACGAGCCGGCGTCGACGTGGCGGATGGCGAGCGAGCCGGCGAACATGCCCAGGATTTCCTGCTTCAGTCGCTGGCTCACCACGCGCAGCGCCTCATCGGTCTGAGGCGGCGCCTCGGTCTTGATGCCGACGCTGACGATTTGTTTCAGCAGTTGATACATGATGTCGGGACCGGATGCGTGATCAGAGGTCGCAACCCGAATACGACAGGTTGAACGATTTGTTGATTAGCGGAAAGTCGGGAACGATATTGCCGTTCACCGCGAACGCGAGCGCCGGCCAGTTCTGCCAGGAAGGATCGTGCGCATGGCAGCTGCGGATGCTGCCGTTCGCGTCCAGGTCCAGCGCGACCATCGATTCGCCGCGCCAGCCCTCGATCCAACCCAGCCCCATCCTGCCGGCGGGGGCTGAGGCAAGCGGCAGCGCTATTTCCCCTGGGGCGATGCGCTCGGTTACGGCGCGGATGAGGCGCAGCGATTCGAAAATCTCGTCGAAGCGCATGATGACGCGCGCTGCCACATCGCCGTTCTTGTGGGTCTTCATGCGCACGCCGAGCACGTCGTACGGCGCGGGAGCGGCTTGCGCGCGCGCATCCCATGCCTGGCTGCTGGCGCGCCCGGCGAGGCCGATCACGCCAAGTTTGCTCGCGGTATTCGGCGTCAACCGGCCGCAAGTGAGAAAGCGGTCCTGCAGTCCGGGGTGGTCGTCATAGATGTCCTTGAGCAGGCGAACTTCGCGCTCCAAAGCGCCGCATTCGGCGACAATCGCTTCGATTCCGCCGCGCGCCAGGTCGCAGGCGACGCCGCCCGGAACGATGCGGTCCATCAGATAGCGATGGCCGAACAGCTTTTCGTTCAAACGCAGCACGTCCTCCTTCAGGCGCATGAACTGCGCCAGGCCGAAGGCGAGCCCGCCGTCATTGCCCAGATAGCCGAGATCGCCCAGGTGATTGGCGACGCGTTCGCGCTCGAGCATCAGCGCGCGCAGCCATAGCGCGCGCTCGGGTGGCGTTACGCCGGCGATGCTCTCGGCCGCCATGCTAAAGGCCCAGGCATAGGCCACGGTGCTGTCTCCGCTCACGCGCCCGGCGAGCTTCGCGCCTTCGGCCAGCGCCATGCCCTGGAAGCGTTTGTCCACGCCCTTGTGCGTGTAGCCGAGGTGCTCTTCCAGGCGCAGCACCTTCTCGCCGACGATGGAGAAGCGGAAGTGCCCCGGTTCTATGGTTCCAGCATGCACCGGGCCGACCGGAATTTCATGCACGCCGTCGCCGATCACGCTGACGAAGGCGTAGTCATTCCCGCCTTGGTCGTATACCGTAGCGCCGGCTGCCTCGCGCCGCAGCGGACGGTCGGTTTCCTGCCAGGCGGCATGCCGCAGCCAGGGCCTGCGGTCTGCGGCTTCTGCATCGATGCCGAGCAAATCGCGCGCGGCGCGCTGCATGCGCTGCGCCGGATAAAAGATCGGCGACAGATCGGGGTATTGCAGCCGGTCCACGGGCAGCGCGCTCTTCAGCCACAGGATGCCCTCCGGTTTGGCCAGCACGAGGTTCAGCGCGTAGCCCTCGCCGCGGTCTTGCTCGTCCGTGCCCCAAAGAGCGGCAAGGCGCCCGCCCTGGTCTTTCACCACCTGGCAGATGTCCGGTAGTTCCGCTGCCGATGCGTCGGCCCGCCACGCCGGCACCGCGCCGGGCAGTTCCGTCAGTTGCGGCGATAGACTTTCAAACGCCATGGTTCTTCGATCCCTCAGGTCTCATCTTAGGGTCTCATCCAATCAGCTTCGCCGCCTCGTGGTACCAGTCGACGAGGTAGGGTGGAATGTAGAAGCCGAGCGCAAGCACGATCGCCAGATGGGCGAACACCGGAATCAGCGCCGGCGGGTGCGGCAGGCGCCTGGCGTTGGTCTCGCCGAACACCATGGGCTGCACTTTGCTGAACACCGCGGCGAAAGCCACGCCCAGGGCGATCAACAGGAATGGTGTGGCCCAGGGTTGCTGGCGCATGGCGCTGGTGAGAATGAGAAATTCACTCGCGAACACGCCGAACGGCGGCAGGCCGAGAATCGCGACCGAACCCAGCATCAGCCCCCAGCCCACCGTCGGACTGATTTTCATCAGGCCGCGGATGTCGTCCATGATTTGCGTTCCGGCCTTCTGCGCCGCGTGGCCGACGGCGAAGAAAATCGCGCTCTTGGTCAGGGAGTGCACCGTCATGTGCAGCAGCCCGGCGAAATTGGCGACGGGGCCGCCCATGCCGAAGGCAAAGGTGATCAGCCCCATGTGCTCCACCGAGGAATAAGCGAACATGCGCTTGATGTCCTTTTGCCGCGACAGGAAGAAGGCCGCCACCACCACCGACAGCAGGCCGAAGCCCATCATCAGGTGGCTGGCGAAAGGCGCCTGCAGTGCCCCGTCCACCAAGACCTTGCAGCGTAGGAGCGCATACAGCGCGACATTCAGCAGGAGTCCGGAGAGCACTGCCGACACCGGCGTCGGGCCCTCCGCATGGGCGTCGGGCAGCCAGTTGTGCAGCGGCACCAGCCCCACCTTGGTGCCGTAGCCCACCAGCAGGAACACGAATGCGAGCGACATCACGGTCGGCTCCAGGCTGCCGGCCACCGTTTCCAGGTGCGTCCACAACAGCGCGCCGCCGCCAGAACCCAGCACTTTTTCCGAAGCGGAGTAGAGCAGGATGGTGCCGAACAGCGCCTGGGCGATGCCGACGCCGCAGAGAATGAAGTACTTCCACGCCGCTTCCAGACTCGCCGGCGTGCGGTACAGGCTTACCAGGAGCACCGTGGTGAGCGTGGCCGCCTCCAGCGCGACCCAGAGGATGCCAAGGTTGTTGGTAAGCAGCACCAGTAGCATGGTGAACACGAACAGCTGGTACATGCTGTGGAATAGGCGCAGCCGATTGTCGTTGAGCTTGCCGTGCGCATGCTCGACGCGCATGTAGGGCCGCGAGAACAGCGAGGTCGTCATGGAAACGAAGGCGGTGAGCGCGACCAGGAACACGTTGAGCGAATCGACGAAGAACTGCTCGTTCGCGGTGATCAGCGGTCCTTCGGAGATGATGTGCGCGGTCAGTGCCGCCGCCGCGATGAAGGTGGCAATGCTCATGGCGATGTTCAGGCTCGCGGCCCAGCTCTTGTGCCCCCACAGCGCGAGCAGAGCGCCGCCCAGAAGCGGAGTGCCGAGGACGAGGTAGAGTTGCCAGTTCATGCCGGCCTGATAAGCGGGAGTGTTTTCATTCTTCCTTCAATTTCTCCAGATGCCTGATATCCAGGCTGTCGAAGCGCTCGCGGATCTGGAAAAAGAACACGCCGAGGATGACCATGCCCACCATCACGTCCAGGGCGATGCCGAATTCCACCACCATGGGCATGCCGTAGGTAGCGCTGGTGGCGGCGAAGAACAGGCCGTTTTCCATGGCGAGAAAGCCGATCACCTGCGGCACCGCCTTGGAGCGGGTGATCATGGTGAGGAAGGCGAGCAGCACGCAGGCAAGCGCGATGCCCAGGGTGCTCTTGGTGATGGTGCCGGCGAGCTGGGAGATCGGCAGCGCCACGTTGAACGCCAGAATCACCAGTACGATGCCGACGAGCATGGTGGTGGGAATGTTGATCAGCGTCTCCACGTCCCATTTGACGCTGAGCTTGCGGATCAGGCGGTGCAGTACCCAGGGCAGGATCAGCACCTTGAGCGCGAAGGTCAGCGCGGCCGAATAGTACAGGTGATCCTGTCCGGTGCTCCAGGCCACCACCAGGGTCGAGAGCGTCAGCGTCAGCCCCTGCAGTGCAAATAGATTGATGAGCGACAGGATGCGCCGCTGTGTCAGCATCGCGAACGAAAGCAGCAGCATTATCGCGGCGAGCAGGTTGATGATCTGCGAGGTCAGGGGCAGATTCACGTCAGATTTCCAGAAGGAAATGGATCAACATCGCCAGCACCGCCAGCAGGAAAGCGGCGCCGAGGTACTCGGGCGCGCGGAAAATGCGCATCTTGGCGCTCACCATTTCGATCACCGCCATGGCGAAGCCGCCGACGGCGAGCTTGGCCACGAGCACGGGCAGCGCCAGGAGCAGACCGAGCGCGTCGCCGCCCGCGGCGATGCCGAAGGGGAAGAACAGCGCTATGCCGATGCAGGAATAGACGAACAGCTTCAGCGCTGCGGACAATTCGATCAAGGCCAGGTGACGCCCCGAATATTCAAGCACCATCGCCTCGTGGATCATGGTGAGTTCCAGGTGGGTGGATGGATTATCCACCGGAATGCGCGCGTTTTCGGCGAGCGACACCATGGTGAACGCGACCCCGGCGAAGGCGAGGCTGGGGTAAATGACGAACTTCGCCTGCGCGAGGTGTTGCACTATGGTGGCGAGCGAAGTCGAGTGCGCAATCAGCGAAACGGTGAACAGCACCATGAGCAGCGCCGGCTCGGCAAGGAACCCGACCATCATCTCGCGCCGCGCGCCGAGCGTACCGAAAGCGGTGCCGATGTCCATCGCCGCAAGCGAGATGAACACCCGCGCGAGGGCGAAGATGCCCACCAGCGCGATGGCGTCGGCAGCTGGCGAGAACGGCAGGTCGGTGCCGAGTATCGGCACGATGGCTGCGGCGAGGCACATGCAGGCGAACAGCACGTAGGGCGTGGCACGGAACAGCGGCGAAGCGCCGTAGGCAATCACCGCCTCTTTGGCAAACAGCTTTCTTAGCGTGCGGTAGGGCTGCAGGATGCCGGGGCCGCTCTTATTCTGCATCCAGGCGCGGCACTGGTTGACCCAGCCCTGCAGGATAGGCGCGAGCAGCACCGCGAGCAGCATCTCGGTGAATTGGGCGGCAAGTCCGGGCCAGGAAATCATCTGACGAACAAGAGCAATATCAGCAGCGTGACAAAGCTGTACATCAGGTACACCGAAATGCGGCCGCGCTGCAGCAGGGTCACCACACGGGTGAGCGCTTCAGTGACGCGCGCGAGCGGCAGATAGAGCCAGTACCAGAGATTGTCCTCGACGCTGACGCGGTAGCGCGGCGTCGCGTCGAAGGGCGTGGGCAGCTCGCGCTGCATGCGGAAGAAGGGCTCGAACACCTGGCGGATCGGCTGGCCGAAGCCTTCGGCGGTGTCCTGCATGCGCGCGGTCTGCGCCGGAAAGCCGCAGTCCCAGGGCGGGGCGCGGCGTACGCGGCCGTGGTAGAAGCGGCGCACGGCGAGCCAGGTTGCGAGCCATACGGCCAGAATCACCAGCAGGAACAGGAACGGCGCATAGCTCGCGCGCGCCGGGCTGATGGGCGTGAGGAACATCCATCCGGTCGCACTTGCGCCCAGGGTCTTGCCCAAAAGCTGACTGGTGACCGAGTCGATGAAGCCGATGACCGACACCGGCGCAACCCCCAGGGCGATGCAGCCAGCAGCAAGCCAGACGAGGCCGGCGCGTTCGAGCAGCCCGGCGTCACGGGCTTCCTTCAGCCGTTCTTCGCGCGGCTGGCCCAGGAATACGACGCCGTAGAACTTGACCATCACGTAGCCTGCCAGCGCGGCGGCGAGCGCGACTGCGGCGGCAGCGACCGGGATCAGCATGTTCAGATAGGGATGCGGCAGGTTGGGCGTGAACAGGAACGCCTGCAGCAGCAGCCATTCGGAAACGAAACCGTTCAGCGGCGGCAGTCCGGCGATGGCAAGCGTTCCCACCAGCGCCAGCCACGCAACCCAGGGCATGCGGTGTATCAGCCCGCCGAGCTTGCCAAGCGCGCGCTCGTGCGTGGCGTGCAGCACCGAGCCGGTGGCAAGAAACAAGAGGCTTTTGAAGTAAGCGTGGTTGATGCAGTGGTACAGCGTCGCGGTGAGTGCGAGCGCGGCCAGGGCGCGCATGCCGTAGGACTGGAATATGACCGTAAGGCCGACGCCGACCAGGATGAAGCCGATGTTCTCGATCGAGGAATAGGCGAGCAGTCGCTTCATGTCGCTTTGCACGGCGGAAAATATCACGCCGTAGAGTGCGGTCGCGAGGCCCAGCACCAGAATCACCACGCCCCACCACCACACCTGGACGTGCAGCAGGTCGAACAGCACGCGCAGCAGGCCGTAGATTGCGGTCTTCAGCATCACCGCCGACATCAGCGCGGACACCGGCGAAGGCGCCGCCGGATGCGCCTCGGGCAGCCACACGTGCAGCGGCAGCATGCCGGCCTTGGCGCCGAAACCGAACAGCGCCAGCGCGAACGCGATCGTGGCCCAGAACGGCGCGAGCTGCACTTCGCGCATGTTGTCGAAAGTGTAGTCGCCGGTGCCGTGCAGCAGCCCGAAGCACAGCAATATGCCGATGGCGCCGACATGGGCGATCAGCAGGTAGAGAAAGCCCGCGCGCCGGATCTCGGCCTTGGCGTGGTCGCTGGTGACCAGGAAATAGGACGACAGCGCCATCGTCTCCCAGAACACCATGAAACCGTAGGCGTCGTCGGCCAGCAGCACCAGTGCCATGCTGGCGATGAACACGTGGTAGTAGAGGCACTGCAGGCCGGGCGGGGTGCCTTCGCCTTTGCGGAAGTAGCCTGCGGCGAACACCGAGATGCCCGCGGTCACGGCCCCGAGCAACAGCAGGAAGAAGGCGGAGAGCGGGTCGAGCCGCAGGTGGAATGGCAGATCGGGCAGGCCCAGCGGCAGCACAAGCGATTGCGTGTCGCCGCCGAGCGCGTCTAGCGCCGCCGTGGCGAGCACCAGCGCGCCCAGCGCGCCGACTGGAAACAGCACTCGGCTCACCAGATGCAGATTGCGCGGGAAGAATACGCCGGCAAGCCCGAGCGCGAGCCACAACAGGATCACGCCCAGGATCAGCTGCAAGGCTGAGCCGGATTCCGGCATTACTTGACCTTCATTCCCGGTTGTGCGCCCGAGTCGGGGGCGAGCAGGTAGATGCCGGGCTTATCGCCGCTTGCCCGTTCTTGGTCTCCGCTTGCGGCGAGAACCATGCCCTGCGACAGGCCGAATTTCATTTTGCGCGGTGCGAGGTTGGCCACCATCACCGTCAGCCGGCCCTCGAGTTTGGCCGGGTCATAGGCCGACTTGATGCCGGCGAACACGGTGCGCTCTTCGGTGCCGATATCGAGCGTGAGCTTCAGCAGCTTGTCCGCGCCCTCTACGTGTTCGGCTTTGACGATTTTCGCGATGCGCAGGTCGATCTTGGCAAAGTCGTC
>JACZJU010000146.1 GCA_014860395.1 Burkholderiales bacterium
GGGTGAGCAAACCGGATTTGAGTTTTAGCTTACGGAGGCGGCGACATGTTGATGCAAGCTGACAATGTGTTTTGCGCGGAGAAACATTGTGAACCTGACCCTTTTGGTTCCGCGTCGCCGTGTAGATGTGCTTCGAAGGCACCCCTTGAGGTCGAGGGGGACGTTGTTGCTTGGTGTGTGAGGGAGTAACGCGGCGATGGGTTTATTTTATTTGGGAGGTATCGGCGTCTGGTTTGCCTTAAGCGTTTGGGCTGCGTCGCGTGTGGCGAAGTGGGTGAAGCCGGGCTGGGCCAAGCCGGTTTTGTTCCTCACGGTTGCGCCAACGCTGTTCGTAGCGCCGGTGGCGGACGAATTGATCGGAAAGTACCAGTACAAACGGTATTGCGAGGAAGCCGCGCAGGTGAAGATCTACGCGACCATACCGGTCGGAGAAGACCTCTACACGGCGGACGGCATATGGAAACTCGCCGATATGTCGATTGACTTTCGGGAGAGTAATCGGCTTCAGGCTGTTCTGAATTCCACTATCCGCTGGGACTTTGGTACGCCGTACGGCACTCTAGTCTCCGCAGTGATTCCGATTCAGTATTGGGACAGAAAGGTTTATGACGCGAAGTCGGGACGCTTACTGGCCGAATTCAGGCAATACGCGTCGCGCGGAGGCTGGTTGAGCAGAACGGTAGCTGAACAGGCCATGATCGTTCCCGCGCAATGTCTTCCGCCGCTGGTGCAAGCAAGCCGGCTTAACCAAACGTTGCTGCCGTACAAAGCAAACGCTGGAGGTACGAAATGAGCACTGAAATTCGCGATGCATTTGTCAATGTACTGCTTGCGCACGCTAGCTATGCAGAGGGGCTGAGCGCTGGGGATCAGGACTCCGCTCTTAGAAATAAGCTAGCCCCCAAATTGACCGAAAAATCTGGCTGACTACGTAGAGCTAAATGGGTCAGTGACGATTTCTTTTCGGAGCCACTTTCAGGCACGACAGCCGTGCAGCGCACTCCTGACAATCCGGAATCCGGATGCCAACCGCGCCGAACAATGAAAATAGATCTCGCCTCGACTCGTTCGGCTAATTACCCGCCACTCCGCACCGAAACCAACTGGCGCGCCGTGCTCGCTGCCGTCCTGTGCGGGGTCGCCGTAGCCATGAACGTCGGCAAGGTACCGATCGCCATGGCGCAGTTGCGCGCCGAATTCGACCTTTCGCTGGTGGCCGCAGGCTGGGTGGCATCCATGATCAACATGATGGCGATGACGACGGCCTTGCTGTTCGGGGTGCTGGGCGATCGCATCGGCGCGTTGCGCATGTGCACTATCGGCCTCGGCGCCGGAATCGCAGGTGGACTGGGCGGTCTCGTCGCGGGCAGCGAGTCGGCTTTGTTGATTTCGCGCTTTGCCGAAGGAGTTGGTGTCGTCGCGGTCGCAGTTTCCGCGCCGGCCTTGCTCAGTTCCGCCAGTACGCCGATAGACAGGCCTTTCGCACTCGGCATCTGGGGCGCCTATCTGCCTGCGGGAGTCGGCCTCGCCATGCTGTTGGCGCCGGCGGTGCTGCCCATTGGCGGCTGGCGCGGAATGTGGGTGCTGAGCCTGGCGGCCTTGCTGACGGCATTGGTGGCCGTTTTTCGCTCGCGGCCCGCCTACCGTCTGCCTCCTCCAACCGAAGCACAACTCCACCCGCTTGCCGCGACGAAGGCTGTGCTCGCGCAACTCAAGCCCTGGCTGCTGGCATTCGCCATGACCACCTGGACCATTCAACATTTCGCCCTGATCATCTGGCTGCCCACTTTTCTCCAGGAGCAGCGCGCGCTCTCGCCGCTGGCCGTTGCGCTGCTGGCCTGCCTGATGGTGTTGGTCAACGTGCCCGGCAACGTACTCGGCGGCAGCCTGCTGCAACGCAATTTCCGCCGCGGGAACCTGATCGCCTTCGCCAGCCTGGTCACCGGTCTTTGCGGTGTCGGCATCTTCCTCGACCTGCTTCCGGATCTGATCCGCTATGCACTGTGCCTGCTGCTTTCCTTCACCGGTGGGGTGATCCCGGCCTCGGTGCTGTCCGCTTCAGCCAACCTTGCGCGCACGCCGAAGCAGATCGGCACACTACAGGGCCTGTTCAATCAATTCGGCAACCTCGGCACTTTCGCAGGTCCGTTGCTGATTGCCATGCTGGTTGCCGCCAGCGGGCTATGGCGCGATGCGCTGATTGTCACCGGGAGCGCGGCGCTGATCGGGATAGTCCTTGGCATCACGCTTAGACGGCTTGAGCGACGCGCGGGGACTTGAAGGGACTCTTCAGAGAAAAATTGTTTTTCAACGGCGGCGTACCGCACCGGCACACGATTCGACTTTGGCGCGGTCAGAGATTCTCCGGCCAGCGCCGCGAAGTGTGCAGGACACGCAGGATTTCGATGTCCTGCCCACGCGCACGATAGGGAATAACGTAGGGCAGTTCGCCGATGACCAGTTCGCGTGTCCCGATGACGCGCCCGGGGCGGCCAATTGCCGGATGCGCAGGCAGCAGGTTTTCGGCCTGATCGATCAACTCCAGAATGACCCGGGCCGCTGCCGCAGGATTGTCCTGGCCGATATAGGCCGCAATCTCGTCCAGGTCGCGCTCAGCGAGTCGCGTCCAGCGCAGTCGCAAGTTTCTTTTCCCATTTGGTCTTCAGCTGCGAGTGGTCGATAAATAGTCCTTTGTCGGCTTCGCGCACGCCTTCCTCGATAGCGGCGATCTGCCATTCGTTGAGTTCGACGAACTGGCGGACGGCTTCGGCCGCAAGGGCAGCGCGGCTGCGCTCGGTTGCCTTGGCGAGTTTGTCCAGGCGCTTGCGTAGGTCAGGCTCCAGCCGCAAGGTCACGGGTTCGCTCATATGCACTCCTTGTATACATTGAATACATTGTCGATGTGATCGGCATGGATGTCAAACTGAGGAAGAAAATGTGTCAGAAGCGAATTCTTTCGACGACAGGGAACCTGAAACTCTGCTCCATTTAGTCTCCGCACCAGCAAGTCCAAACAAAGTCCGGAGCCTTTTCGCGGAAACCAGGATAAATAGCATTGCCAAGACATTGTTTTTTGAAGATTATTAGCCTAATATTGACCTGCTTGGTCGAATTGGCTTCTGGCGGATAGCTATCGAGGAGGTGACCGATGGCAAGAATCGTTGTGTTCAATCAAAAAGGCGGGGTGGGCAAGACCACGACCACGCTCAATCTGGCCGCGCTGCTTGCGCGGCGCGGCAGCGCGCCCTTGGTGATCGACATGGATCCTCAGGCGCATATGTCGGCGATCAGCGGTACCAAGGCCAGCGACGGCCGCGAGAGCCTGTACGCTTTCTACCAGGAGGCGAAGCAGCTCGCCGACCTGATCCGCACCAGTGATTGCGGCTGGTCCATCATTCCGGCGCATCTGGATCTGACGAAGGTCGACACGCAGTTCGGCAAGGGGCCGCGTGCGCTGCAGCGGCTCAATGCCGGCATCGTCCGGGAACATCTCAACACTAGCCGGCCCATCCTGATGGACGCCTGTCCCCAGCTGGGCACCTTGTCGCTGAACGGCATTTTCGCCTGTGACCGGGTGCTGATCCCGATTTCCGCAGACTACCTGGCCGTGAACGGCGCACTGCAGATCGACCGCACCTTGCACGCGCTGGAGCGCGTGCTGGAAAAGCCGCCGATGCGTCGATTCGTGATCACCCGCTTCGATACGCGGCGCAAGATGTCATGGGATATCGACCGCAAGCTGCGCGAACGCTTCGGCGCGGAAATGTGCGAGACGCGTATTGCCGAAAGCGTAAGCCTGGCCGAGAGCCCGGCGCACAACCGCGATGTGTTCTCCCACGCGCCACAGAGCCGCGGCGCGCGCGACTACACTGCGTTGCTGGAAGAACTGGACGCGGCGGGTTTCACCAGTTGATCTAGCGGGGTGTTGAAAAAGGGGGCACGCCCCCTTTTATATCCCCCAATTTCGTGGCTGCTGAAATTCGCTTCCCCCCGAGGGTTAGTCATTTACACTTACAGTCTTCCGCTAGGGAAGCGAATTTCAACAGCCTGCTAGTCTTTCGCGGGCGGCTCCGGAGGAGATTCGCTGTCGATCAGATTGATCGCCCGTTCCAGATCGAAGCCTTCCTCCCTGATCGGCGGCAGCACTTCGTGGCAGTCGAGGATTTCACAATGTTGGTAGATCTGGGTGACTTTGCGTTCGGCTTCGACGCGGTCCCGCGCCGAGATCATCAGATGATCCACCACCGTGCCGCCGCGGGTCTTGATCCTGAAACCGAATTTGGTCACGCTGCAATCCTCGCTAAGCTGCGTTCAGGGATTATCGCACGCTGAGCCAGGAATTCCCCGCAGATGTGCGCCAGCCCGTGCACGGTCATAAGGTGCAGGCGTAGACGTAGCCTTCGAACAAGCGCCGCGCGGTGCGATAGAAGGAGCCGCGCGCCACCTGCCAGGCGCCGTTCTCATAGCTTGCATCCGCGCCCACCGTGAGCACGCCCGAGGGCATCGCCAGGCGCAGCATGTCGCCTGCGTTGCGCCTGGAGGCTTTCCATACGACGCTCCCCTCGATGCGCGCGGCGACCGCGGTGCATAGCGACGCGGTGAGCGGCAGCGCGCGATGCGGCTGGCCGTTGGAGAGCATGCGCACGCTGAAATCGGCATCGGCGGCGGCGAGGCGCTCGCCCGAGAGCGTGCGCGCAGCCTGCGCCGGCGAGACGAAACCGATGAACGGCACCGCAGGGCGTGCACGCGCCTCCTCCAGCGTGCGTGCTATGCCCATCGCGACCGAGGCATGCAAGCGGATCGCAGCGAGCTTTTCCATCGCCGCGGCGTTGCGTTCGAGTTCGTCGGGCATCTCCGTGCCTTTCAATCCGAGCGCGGCGGCGGCAACGAAGGCGCAGGCGTTGGCCGCGTCGACCATGGAGACTTCGATCTTGCCTACGCCCGGTATGTCGAGCACGTCCACGGCGCTGCCGCTGGGCAACAGCCTGCCGGTGGTGGCGCCGCCCGGTTCGATGAAGTCCAGCCGGATAGGCGCGCCGCTGCCGGCAACGCCGGGGATCGCAAATTCGCCGGCGACCGTGGCGCGCCCGCCCTGC
>JACZJU010000147.1 GCA_014860395.1 Burkholderiales bacterium
TTCTGTACGGATGAAAAGCACATCCGCACAGAAAACGCGGTTATTGTTAACACCAAACGCATCGCGCGGGGTTATACAAGATCGTCGATAGCGCACGGATGTGCTTTTCATCCGTGCGCTATCGATGATCCGCGCGGACGGCTTTTCGTCCGCGCAATGTTGTAACTTCGCAAACAACGAGAGGGCGCATTTCAAGTCGCCCCGTGGAGCAACAGTGAGGGTCTATATCCGCCGCGACGAAAACTCGTCGGCGATCTTGTCTTCGTAGAAGCTGGTGGGCGAGGGCGCGTTCATGAACTGGCGGTGCACTTCCTGCGACACGCCGCTGTAGGCGAGCACGCTGCCGTCGCGCAGCTCGACTTCGAGCACGCGCGATTTCGGATCGTAGCCGACCGCGCGCACCTTGTCGGATTTGACGCGTTTGCGCTCCATGCCTTACTCCTTCGTTGTCACATTTGCGGGCAATCTGATTTCCTGTTTCACGCGGCGCTCTCCCATTCCTCGACGATAAGCTGCACGCTCTGCACGCCGTTGTATTCGTTGACCGCCAGCCGGTAGGCGGCGCGGATGGCCGCGCCCGCCGGGGCGAGCGAATTGAAGCGTATCGCATCGAAGGACTTGCCGTCCTTCTGCAGGCGCAATTTCAGATGTTTCTCGCCTACCACGCGCTGGCTGGCGACGGCGAAGCGGTCGCAGAACAGCGGCTGCGGGAAACCCTGGCCCCAGACCTCGCGCTCCAGCAGGCGTATGGTGTCAAGGTTCATGTAGGCCGATTCCAGCGGGCCGTCGGTTTCGAGGCTGCGCGCGAGATCGGATTCGGCGAGCAGCTCGCGCACGATACGCTCGAACAGTTCATTGAATTGCGCCAGGCCTTCGCTGCGTATGGTGAGTCCGGCGGCGGCGGCGTGGCCGCCGAAGCGCAGGATCAGCCCCGGGGCGCGCTTGGCGACAAGATCGAGCGCATCGCGCAAGTGCAGGCCCGGGATGGATCGCCCCGATCCTTTCAGCTCGCCCGCCGTTCCGGCGGCAAACGCGATTGCCGGTCGGTGCAGTCGGTCCTTGATGCGCGCGGCGAGTATGCCCACCACGCCCTGGTGCCAGGACGGGTCGTACAGCGACAGCGTATAGGCGTCACCTGCTTCCAATTCCTCCAGCATGGCCAGCGCCTGCTCCTGCATGCCGCCTTCGATTTCGCGCCGCTCGCGGTTGAGCTGGTCCAGCTCCTGCGCGATGTTGAGTGCGCGCGCCGTGTCGTCGGTGATCAGGCACTCGATGCCCAGGGCCATGTCGGCGAGGCGCCCGGCGGCATTGAGCCGCGGCCCGGCGGCGAAGCCCAGATCGAAGCAGGACACACGCTTTGCTTCGCGCCCGGCCACGCGTAAGAGCGCCGCGATGCCGGCCTGCATCCTGCCCTCGCGGATGCGCTTCAGCCCCTGCGCCACCAGGATGCGGTTGTTGCGGTCCAGCCGCACCACGTCGGCCACCGTGCCCAGGGCCACGAGGTCGAGCAGTGTTGCCAGATTGAATTCGGGCCTGTCCTTGAACCACCCGCGTTTCCTGAGCTCGGCCCTGAGCGCTAGCATGACGTAGAACATCACGCCCACCCCGGCGATGGCCTTGCTCGGAAAGTCGCAGCCGGGCTGGTTCGGATTGACGATGCATGTGGCCAGCGGCAGCGCGTCTCCGGGCAGATGGTGGTCGGTGATCAGCGTGGCGATGCCCAGTTCATTTGCGCGCGCCACGCCCTCGTTGCTGGCGATGCCGTTGTCCACCGTGATCAACAGGTCCGGGCGCCGCGGCGCTCGTGCGGCGAGATCGACGATTTCGGGCGTGAGCCCGTAGCCGTACTCGAAGCGGTTGGGCACGAGATAGCCCACGTCCGCGCCGAACGCGGAGAGCGCGCGCACGCCCACGGCGCAGGCCGTGGCGCCGTCGCAGTCGTAGTCGGCGACGATCAGCAGTCGCTGCTTGCGTTCGATCGCGTCAGCCAGCAGCGCCGCGGCTTTGGTCCCATGCAGCAGGCGCTCGGGCGGAATCAGCCCGGAGAATTCGCTCCCGACTTCGCTTTTGTCGCGCACCCCGCGCGCGGCGTATAGCTGCGCCAGCACCGGATGCAGGCCCTGCTGCACCAGCATGTCGCGCGTGCGCTGGGGGATGGGGCGGGTGAGGATGCTGGTCATGACTGGGCGTAGTCCGCGAGCGGTTTCGCCCGCCGCCAGAAGCGGCGCAGGTCGCCGCCCGTGGTCTCGACCGAAATCGGGCCTCCGGGTCCCAGCGCGTGCACGCTCAGCATGCCGATGCGCTCCCGCCTGAGCGCTTCGAGCAGGGGGGCGAACCAGTCGCGCTCCAGTTGCGCCAGGCTTTCGCGCCAGCCATGCGCATCGCCGTACTGCGCCGAGGCGCGCAGCCGGTCGAGCAGGATCAGGTTGACGCCTTCGCTGGGGCTTGCGCGGAAAAATTGCGCCGCGTCCTCGGGCAGCGGGCGCGCCGCGATGCGGGCAGCTTGCGCCAGACCCGCGGCGAAGGGGTCACCGGACCAGACTGCGTTGAACCGCCCTGGCACGGCGTCGGCGATGTTGCCGCCGCCCCAGAGCCAGACGCTGTTGATCGGCAACTGGCCCGCGGCTTCGCGCTGTTCGTTGACCGCATGGCCGTGCAGCAGCATCTGGATGTCGTTCAGGCGCGCGCGCCAGGATGCGGAATCGGCGCCGCGTGGCAGCAAGGCGTCTATGCTCCTGCCCGCGGCCTGGGCCAGCGGTGTCGTCTCCAGCGCCGGCGCCTGCGCTACCCGCAGGTACCAGCGATCCGGGCGCAGCGGATAGAACACCAGGCCGTCATCGGCAAAATGCGCGTTGAGGCTGTCGGCAAGGCTTTCGGCTTCCTGCTGCGACAGGGCGAATACGCCGCTGTCGGCGAGTACCAAACGCCCGCCTTCCAGCTTCAGGTGCACCGGATCGGCGCGCAGCCAGTGGTGTTTGCCCGGTTCGCCGCCGTCTGCAAGCAGGCTATAGGGCGCTGCCGGCCAGTCCGCTTGCCGATCCACGCCGAAGCGCTCGCACAGCCAGGCTTCGGCCGAGGTCGCTGCAGGCGCTTCGGCTTCGTCCGGTTCGGCAGCGGCGTGCCGCCGCCCCTTGGCCAGGAGCCGTTCCAGCGCCGGCGTGTCGAGTCCGCGATAGACGTCGGTGAAGTCGCGCTCAGGCCAGAACAGATCGGGAAGCAGCAGATGGCAATGCATGGCAAAGTTTAACATCCCGGCACATGCATAAGCCTGGCGAGAGTGTGTCAAAATACAGCGCACGCGAGAACGAAAGAACGGAACGCCAGGAACGACAGCTCGCGCATTACCGACAATGACCAAACTCCCCTACGAACTGTTCATCGGCCTGCGCTACACCCGCGCCAAGCGGCGCAACCATTTCATCTCCTTCATCTCGCTCACCTCGATGATGGGCATCGCGCTCGGGGTGGCGGCGCTGATCACGGTGCTCTCGGTGATGAACGGCTTCCAGAACGAACTGCGCGTGCGCATCCTCGGGGTGGCTTCGCATGTGCAGATCAGCGGGCCGGGCGACATGCTCTCGGACTGGCCGGCGGTGGCCGCGGTGGCGACTACCGACCCGCGCGTCGTCGCTGCCGCGCCCTACGTCAACGTGCAGGGCATGCTCACTTTCGATGGAGCGGTGCGCGGCGCGCTCATACGCGGCATCCTGCCGGAACGCGAGGAGAAGGTGGCCGATTTCGGCAGCCACATGAAGTCCGGCAGCCTGGCCGCGCTCAAACCCGGCGAGTTCGGCATCGTGCTCGGCGCCGAGCTCGCGCGCGCGCTTTCCGCGATCGTCGGCGACAAAGTGACGCTGATCGCGCCGCAGGGGCAGGTGACGCCGGCGGGCATCATCCCGCGCCTGAAGCAGTTCCGCGTGGTCGGCATTTTCGAGATCGGCATGTTCGAATACGATTCCGGCCTGGCGCTGATCGATATTCAGGACGCGCAGAAGCTCTATCGCATGGAGGACCGGGTTTCGGGTGTGCGCCTGAAACTGCACGACCTGTTCCAGTCGCGCCAGGTGGCGTACGCGCTGCTGCCCAAGCTGGGGAGCGATGTCTACATCACCGACTGGACGCGCAGCCACGCCAATTTCTTCCGCGCGGTGCAAATGGAAAAGAACGTGATGTTCATCATCCTGCTCCTGATCGTCGCGGTGGCAGCGTTCAACATCGTCTCCACGCTGGTGATGGCGGTGACCGACAAGCAGCCCGACATCGCCATCCTGCGCACCCTGGGCGCCGCGCCTTCCAGCATCATGGCGGTGTTCATCGTGCAGGGCGCGCTGATCGGCGTCATCGGCACGCTGATCGGCGTGGTCGGCGGCGTGCTGCTCGCGCTCAATATCGACGTGGTGGTGCCGTTCATAGAAAGCCTGTTCAACGTCCGGTTCCTGGCGAAGGACGTGTATTACATCAGCGAGTTGCCGTCCGAACTGCTGTGGGGGGATGTCGTCACCATCGCTGCGGTGTCCTTCGTCTTGAGCCTGCTCGCCACGCTGTATCCGAGCTGGCGCGCCTCAAGAGTGAATCCGGCCGAGGCCCTGCGCTATGAGTGACATCGTCCTCGGCTGCAGCAAGCTCGCCAAGATCTTCCATCAGGGCGCGGTGGATGTGCCGGTCCTGCTCAGCGTGGACCTCGAAGTGCGCGCCAAGGAACTGGTGGCCATCGTCGGCGCTTCGGGCTCGGGCAAGAGCACCCTGCTGCATCTGCTCGGCGGACTGGACGAGGCGACCGCAGGGGAGGTGAGCATCCTCGGCCGGCCGATGCAAAGCCTGTCCGAGGCGGCGCGCGGGCGACTGCGCAACGAATCGCTGGGCTTCGTCTACCAGTTCCATCACCTGCTGATGGAATTCAGCGCGCTGGAGAATGTGGCCATGCCGCTGCTGATCCGGCGCATGCCGCCGACTGATGCGCGCGACCGCGCCGCGGCCATACTCGAGGAAGTGGGGCTGGGCCATCGCCTCACGCATACCCCGGCAGAACTCTCCGGCGGTGAGCGCCAGCGCGCGGCGCTGGCGCGGGCGCTGGTTACCCGGCCCGCCTGCGTACTCGCCGATGAACCTACCGGGAATCTGGACCGTCACACCGCGGCACAGGTGTTCGAGATGATGCTGCAGCTGAATCAAAGCCGCGGCACCAGCTTCGTCATCGTCACCCATGACCCCGCTATCGCCGCGCGCGCCCAGCGCATACTGCGGCTGCAGGATGGGGTGCTGAATCCGGATTGAGCGGCCGAATCCTGGGATCGGATGCCCTCGAAGAGCGCCGCGTATTCGGGTATCCTATGCGCCTTGTGCGTGCCTGCCGGAAATGACGGGGGGTGGCGAATTCACGAAGGCGCCCGCGCCGGAGCGGATGCGGCCAGGCAACGACGACAACGACACGGTATGCAACTGATCCTGATATCGAACAGACTGCGGACGACCAAATCCTTGGTTCTCTCCGCTCGACAACTGACATTCGGCGCCGTGAGCGCCGCGCTGTTCGTGCTTTTCGCCGCGACGGCACTGACGTTCTTTGCGTTGCAGCAGATTGGGGGCTCGGACGGCGCCGCGGTGCAGGACTTGCTGCCGTCGTCTGCGCGGCAGCCCCATTTGCTCACGAGATCGCTGAGCGCAAAGCTCGATACCATGGCGACGAAAATCGGCCGCATGCAGGCACAGACGACCATACTTGACCTCCAGAGCGCGGCTCTTGCCGCGCGTGCCGGCATCAAGCCGCATGAATTTCGCCTAGAGACGCTGCCTGGGCAGGGTGGCCCCATCCCAGCCGCCTCGAGCAAAATGTTGTCTATGGACGACGTCGAGCACGTGCTTGACCGTATGGCCGTGCAGATCGGCAATCATGCGGATACTCTCGATGTCCTCGAGTCCCGAGTGCTCGATTACACCGGTCAGGAACAGCTGCTGCCTAGGATCCTCCCTGTCCGCAATCCACAGATCGGCTCCGGATTCGGGATGCGCACCGATCCGTTCACAGGCCAGCCTGCGATGCACGAAGGCCTGGATTTGGTCGCGGACGTGGGCACGCCCATCATGGCCGCCGGAGGCGGAATTGTGGTCTTCTCAGGATTTCACCGCGAATTTGGCAACCTCGTCGTAATCGACCACGGCAACGGCGTCATCACGCGTTACGGCCATTGCTCCCGACTGGACGTGAAAGAGGGCGATGTAGTTCTGCGCGGTCAGGTCATTGCCGCTGTCGGCGATACCGGACACGCGACCGGCCCACATTTGCACTTCGAGGTTCGCTACAAGGGCGTGGCGCAGAACCCAAGCAAATTCCTCCAGGCCGGTCTGCTGCACCCGCGAAACATCGCCCGTTCCCAGGGCTTGAACCCGGGTTAGCAGCCTAAACGCCGCGTGTCGGTACTTGACTCCGACTTGGCCATCGCGCCGGGCTTGCGCACAGGTACCACCAAAGGGGCGGAAATTCAAAGGCATTCTCCAAGTACCGCCGCGTGCGGCGGTTGCGGCCAATCTTGCTCGATGCGGCCGTCCGTTAAGGTTTTCGCAAGGCATGCCGTTATCACATTTGCGTGAAACAGATCGTTCTGCATCATGAATTAACTGTTTTTTGCATTCTGGTCAGTTTTTTTCGCGTAGATTGGGTTTGGCTAAGAGCCCAACCTATGCGTGGCGGTCCAGGCCGCCAGCTGGAATGGTGACGATACCCCCGCCTGGAGTTCTGGCGGCGGTATGGTAGACAGCATTGCCCGAATGGCACAGCGTTGCCCGCTTTACACCCCGATCCCGGGTTGGGACCCAATGGAACCGAAAACCATATGAGTACGGCGAACGAACTTGTCAAAGATATCCACGGCCTGGTGACGTTGCCCAATGTCTATATCCAGATCGGCCGGCTGATCGACGATCCGAAAAGCTCGTCGGCGGACATCGCCAAGGCGGTTGGCCAGGATCCTTCATTTACGATTCGCCTGCTGCAGGTTGCCAACAGCGCGCTTTATCGCTTTCCGTCAGAGGTGGACGCGGTGCCCAAGGCTGTCTCCATCATCGGCACCGCGCAGATTCGCAATCTTGCCCTGTCGATGTCGGTCGCCAGCAGTTTTGAGGGCTTGCTCAACGAACTGGTCTCGATGGAGAATTTCTGGAAGCACAGCCTGCTCTGCGCCCTCAGCGCACGCCATCTGGCGAAGCTGGTCGGGCGCTGTGATCCGGATGCGATGTTTACCGCCGGCGTGCTGCATGACATCGGCGAGCTCATCATTTTCAACCGCCTGCCGGAGCAGGCGCAACAAGCCCTGCTGATAGCACTGGACAGCGACGAAGAAATTCCGGTGTATCAGGCCGAGCAGCAGGTGATGGGGTTCCATCACGCCGATGTAGGCGGCGCACTCGCAAGGGAATGGCACCTTCCTGCCTTGCTTGAAGAATGCATCGCTTATCACCACAACGTCGCGGGCAGTCAGCGCCACCGCCGCGAGACGGCGCTGGTCCATCTCGCCAATATCTTCGCGCTCATGGCCGAAGTGGACACGCTCGATCCGCTCGATGTTCCGTCGATTGATCCCCTGGCCTGGGAACTCACCGGACTCGAGGATGATTGCGTCGAGCCTTGCGTGCGCGAGGTGCAGACGGAAATCGTGGCGATCGAGCGTTTGTTTACGGGCCAGAAGTAGCGAATTCTTGACTCGGCGAATACCATGACCCCCGGTTCCGACGGCAGGCATCCGCCCCTACCTCCGGCTCTCCCGAGCTTCGAGCATGTCAGACGCACATGGAACGAGAGCCTTGGAGTCTATTCGGCGCGCATTCTGCCCGGCGAATACTACGTGACCAAATCCGAAGAGGCGGTCGCGACGACGCTGGGCTCGTGCATAGCAGCCTGCATACGCGACAGCGTTTCCGGTGTCGGCGGCATGAATCATTTCATGCTCCCTGCTACCGATGGCAATACGTCGGAATCGTGGAAAGCCGCAGGGCTAGGCGCGTCGACGCGCTACGGCAATTTCGCCATGGAACATCTGATCAACAGCATTCTCCGCACCGGCGGACGGCGGGAAAATCTGGAAGCGAAGATATTCGGCGGCGGCCGCATCATCGCCAAGATGACCGACGTCGGCGCGCGCAACATTCAATTCGTGCGGGATTACCTAAGGGCTGAAAGGGTGCGGGTGGTGGCCGAGGACGTCGGCGATATCCACCCGAGGATGGTGGTGTATTTTCCTGCCACCGGCGACGCCAAGGTGAAGCGGCTGCGTTCGCTGCACAATAATTTGATCGCCATCAAGGAAAGCAGCTATATCAACAAGGTGATCGACAAGCCGGTGTCGGGCGATATCGAACTGTTCTAGCCGGTCGCGACACCTGCCCTGCGCGACGATATCAGCAGACTTGCCGGCTGCGCAGTAGCTGGCGCTTGCGCCAGGCGCGGATCACATGCGCGCGCCAGCCGATTTGCACACAAGCGTAACCGAGCACAGCCAGGATCAGCGCCAGGACCGGCAGGCCGACGGCGAGCGGCGGGCCCATCGACAGCAGCCAGTGCAGAAAGGCGTCGAGCGACGCACCCAGGTGCGACCAATCCATTTCGGGCGGCGGGCTGAGCCGCGCGCGGTTACCGCCAACGAGCAAGCGGCCGATCAGATAGGCAAGCAGGTACAGCGGGCCGATGGTGAAGGGATTGGTGTAGAGCGTGGTGGCGAGCGCCACCGGCAGGTTCACCCGCAACGGCACGGCGAGCAGCGCCGCGGCGAGCATCTGGAACGGGCCGGGGACCAGGCCGGAGAATAGGCCCACCGCCACGCCGCCCGCCACCGAATGGCGATTCAGGTGCCATAGATTGGGATGGTGCAGGAAGCCGCCGAACCTGGCGATATGCCGGTTGTTGCGCACGCTTTCGTGGCTGGGGAGGTATTTCCTGAAGAATTTGCGTGGCATTGGATGCCCAATCGGAACCGCCGTCTTTATCGGTCAATTGTAAGTCAATTCCTGCAACGCAATTCAACCGCGGCGATTCTGCGGCGTTAAGGGGGGATGCGCGCGAACATCATCGCCTTCGCCTTGGGCGTATGCCTGTTGCAGCAGCAGCCGCAGCTGCCGCCGCTCATTTGGGCGCTGGCGCTCCCGCCGTTGCCGGTCCTATGGTGGTGGCTAAGGCGGCGCTCCGCGCTTGCCGCGGCCTTGCTGGCCGGGGTGATGTTTGCCGCCGTCGGCTTCTTCTACGCCGGGGCAAGGGCGGAGTGGCGCCTGGCCGAGCGCTTGCCGGCTCAGTGGGAGGGTGTGGATCTCGCCGTCACCGGCGTGGTGGCAAGCCTGCCGCAGCCGTTCGAGGGCGGCGTGCGTTTCGATTTCGATGTGGAACAGGTCGCGCCCGCCGCGGCGCGCCTGCCGCGGCGCATCGCGCTCGCCTGGTACAACGGCGCGAGCCGCGAGGCGTACCGGGACAGCGCGAGCATACGCGCCGGCGCGCGCTGGCGCTTCAGCGTGCGCCTCAAGCGCCCTCACGGCAGCGTCAATCCTTACGGTTTCGATTACGAGTCCTGGCTGCTGCAGCGTGACATCGGTGCGACCGGCTATGTGCGACCAGGGGCGATGACGCGCCTGGACGAACTGGTGTTCCGGCCGGCCTACCTGCTGCAGCGCGGCCGCGAAATTCTGCGCAAGCGCCACTGGGACGCGCTGCCGGGCTATCCCTATGCCGGCATCCTGGTCGCGCTCGCGATCGGCGATCAGAACGCTATCGATGCGCGCCAGTGGCAGTTGTTCGCGCGCACCGGCGTGTCGCACCTGATGTCGATCTCCGGCCTGCATGTCACCATGGTGGCCAGTCTGTTCGCGGCGCTGGTGCATTGGCTGTGGCGGCGCTCCTCCAGACTGATGCTCGCGCTGCCGGCGCGCAAGGCGGCCGCGCTCGCCGGGTTTCTCGCGGCGCTGGCTTATTGCCTGATCGCGGGTTTCGCCGTGCCGGCACAGCGCACGCTCTACATGGTCGGCGTGGTGGCGCTGGCGCTGTGGACGGGCCGCGCGAGTTCGGTGTCGCGCGTGCTCTGCAGCGCATTGCTGCTGGTGCTGCTGCTCGACCCCTGGGCGGTGCTCGCGCCCGGGTTCTGGCTTTCGTTCGGCGCGGTCGCAGTCATTCTGTACGTGGCGACAGGCCGCTTGTACGCGGGACGCGAGTCTGCGCCAGCGCAAGGCCTCGCCGCCGAAGGCTACGCTTCCAGGCAAGGCCATGCCTTGCGCCAAGGCGTCCTGCAATGGGGCCGCGTGCAGTGGGCGATCACGCTGGCATTGGCGCCACTGCTGCTCATCTGGTTTCAGCAGATGTCACTGGTATCGCCGCTGGCCAATGCCGTCGCCATTCCGCTGGTGAGCCTGGTGGTGACGCCGCTCGCGCTCGCCGGCAGCGTGTTGCCATTCGATTTCATCCTCAAGCTCGCGCATGCGGCCATGACGGTGCAGATGCAACTGCTCGAATGGTGCGCGGCCCTGCCTGCTGCAGTATGGCAGCAGCATGCACCCGCGGCCTGGACCGTGGCTCTGGCCTTGGCGGGCACGGCCTGGCTGCTGCTGCCGCGCGGCGTTCCCGCGCGCTGGCTGGGCCTGCCCCTGCTGCTGCCGATGTTCACCGTGCTGCCGCCCGCGCCCCCGCCGGGCGCATTGTGGCTGACAGTGCTCGACGTGGGCCAGGGCCTTGCGATATTCGCGCAGACCGAGCACCACGCACTGCTCTACGACGCCGGCCCGGCTTACAGTCCCGACGCCGACAGCGGCAGCCGCGTGATCCTGCCGTTCCTGCGCGCTTCCGGCGTCGCGAATCTCGACGCGATGATCGTCAGCCACGACGACAACGACCATGCCGGCGGCGCCGCCACAGTGCTCTCGGGCCTGCCGGTCGCGGCGTTCTACTCTTCGATTCCTGCCAGCCATGCGGCGTGGCGCGCCGCCCCGGGGTACCGATTGCCCTGCGCCGCGGGCCAGAGCTGGGACTGGGACGGCGTGCGCTTCGAACTGCTGCATCCGACGGCTGCCAGCTACGCGATCGGCAAGCTGAAGTCCAATGATCGCAGCTGCGTGCTGAGAATCGCCGCGGCGCAAGGCGCGGTGCTGCTCACCGGAGACATTGAGGCGCGATCGGAAAAGGAACTGCTGGCGCGCGGGCGCGCCGCACTGCGCGCCGACGTGCTGGTGACGCCGCATCACAGCAGCCGCACTTCGTCCACGGAAGAATTTATCGCCGCGGTGCAGCCGCGCTGGGCGGTGCTGCCGGTCGGATATCGCAACCGCTTCGGCCATCCGAAAGAGGACGTGGTCGAGCGCTACCGTGCCAGCGGCGCCCACATGCTGCGCACCGATCGCGCCGGTGCGGTGCTGGTGCGCATCGGCGGCGAGGGAATCGCGGTGCAGGGCTATCGCGGGCTGAGAAAGCGCTACTGGTACGCGGACTAAACTGCAATCGACCGTACGCTTAGTCGGAGCGCCGGCGCAGATCGAGCGTGAAGGGGAAATTGCGGTTCAGCGGTTCCGCGACCACGCGCATCGCGCCGGGCGTATGTCCGTGGTCCCAGAAGCGTGCGAAGCGCCTGGCCTCGGCCTCGTTGGCATTGACCGGAAAGGTGTCGTAGTTGCGCCCGCCCGGATGAACCACATGATAGGTGCAACCGCCGATGGACTTGCCGCTGCCGCCCCAGGTGTCGACGATGTCGAACACCAGCGGCGAATGCACCCCTATCGTCGGGTGCAGCGCCGAGGGAGGCGCCCAGGCGCGATAGCGCACGCCGGCGACGAACTCACCCTGTGTGCCGGTCGGATGCAGCGGCAAGGGGCGGCCGTTGCAGGTCACGACATGGCGGCTATCGGTCATGCCGTTGACCTTCACCTGCAGCCGCTCTACCGACGAATCCACGTAGCGTGAAGCGGCGCCCGCCTGCATTTCCTCGCCGAGCACGATCCAGGGCTCGATCGCCTGGCGCAGTTCGACCTGCACGCCTTCATAGGCCACCGTGCCGTAGCGCGGGAAACGGAATTCCAGGAAGGGCGCGAACCATTCCAAGCGGAACGCATAGCCCGCCGCGTCCAGATCGCGCACGACATCGGCCATGTCCTGCGCAATGAAGTGAGGCAGCATCCAGCGGTCGTGCAGCTGCGTGCCCCAATGTACGAGCCTGCCGCGGTAAGGCTCCTTCCAGAAACGCGCGACCAGTGCGCGCAGCAGCAGGACCTGCGTCAGGCTCATGCGCGCATGCGGCGGCATTTCGAACGCGCGGAACTCGACCAGGCCGAGCCGGCCGGTGGGGCTGTCGGGCGAGTAGAGCTTGTCGATCGAGAATTCGGCGCGGTGAGTATTGCCGGTTAGATCGGTGAGCAGGTGCCGCAGCAGCCGGTCGATCAGCCAGGGCCGCTCGCCCTCGGCGCGCTTGGGCAGATGCGTTTCGATCTGCTGGAATGCGATCTCGAGCTCGTACAGATTGGCATCACGCGCTTCATCCACGCGCGGCGCCTGGCTGGTCGGACCGATGAACTGCCCCGAGAACAGATACGACAGCGCCGGGTGGTTCTGCCAGTAGGTGATGAGGCTTTGCAGCAGGTCGGGCCGGCGCAGCATCGGCGAGTCCGCCGGCGTCGCGCCGCCCAGCGTGACATGGTTGCCGCCGCCTGTCCCCGTGTGGCGGCCGTCGAGCATGAATTTTTCCGTGCCCAGCCGTGCCTGCCGCGCGTCTTCGTACAGCGCCGTGGTATTGACGACCAGTTCCTGCCAGGTGCGCGCCGGATGGATATTGACCTCGATCACGCCGGGGTCGGGCGTGACGTTGAGAACGCGCAGGCGCGGGTCGAACGGCGGGGCGTAGCCGCCTATGCGCACGGGCAGGGCGAGGGCGGCCGCAGTGTCTTCGACGGCCGCAACCAGATTGACGAAATCCTCGAGCCGCGGCACCGGCGGCAGAAACACGCTGAGCACGCCCTCCTGCACCTGCAGGCACAATGCGGTGCGCACCACTTCCTTCGGTTTCGGTTTGGCCCAGGCATGGTGGCGGATTTTCTCGGTTGCGACATGCGCATCGTGCAAAGACTGGCGTGCCTCGAACGGGTCGGCCTGAAACTGCGGTTCGGTGTCCCGGGGCAGGACTTTGGGCAGGGATGCCAGCGGCAGGCGGTAGCCCAGCGGCGAATCGCCGGGCAAAAGATACAGGTGCTCGCGTTTCAGTGGCCAGACGCTGCTCTCCCACGCGCTCGTATCGCCGCGCCTGCCTTCGGCATGCGCGGCCTTGAGCGGCAGCACATACCCGGTGACAGCGCCGAGGCCGCGGTTGAGGCTGCGCGCGAGCCATGCGCGCTCGTCGGCGCTGGCGAGGTCCACGTTGAGCGGGTCGACATTGACCGGCAGTTCCTGTTCGTCCTTGACGGCGAGCCAGACGTCTTCGTAGGCGGGAATGAGGCAGTTGGCATCGAGGCCGAGCGCGGCCGCCAACTTCGCACCGAACTCGCGTGCATGCTGCTCCGTTGCCTTCTTGCCGTCTGCATCTGCGGGCGCGGACGTCGCCATGAGCGCGGGGTTGCGCCACAGCGGCTTGCCGTCCGGGCGCCACAGTATGCCCAAGGCCCATCGCGGCAGCGGCTCGCCCGGATACCACTTGCCCTGGCCGTATTGAAGCAGCCCGCCCGGGGCAAAGCTGCGGAACAGGCGCTGCGCCAGCGCCTGCGCCAGGGCCCATTTCTTCTCGGACAGCGCCGTGTAGTTCCACTCCGGCCCGTCCATGTCGTCGATCGAAACAAAGGTCGGCTCGCCGCCTTGCGTGAGCCGCACGTCCGCGGCCACGAGTTCGGCGTCCACCTTGTGGCCGATTGCCTCGATCGCGCTCCATTGCTCCTCGGTATAGGGTTTGGTGACGCGCGGGTCCTCGTGGATGCGGGTTACGCTCATCGCGAACTCGAGCGTCGTCTCGCACACGTCGGTTGCGCCCGTGACCGGCGCGGCACTCGATGGAAACGCGGTGCAGGCGAGCGGAATATGCCCTTCGCCAGCAAACAGTCCCGAGGTCGGATCGAGCCCGATCCAGCCGGCGCCCGGAATATAGACTTCCGCCCACGCGTGCAGATCGGTGAAGTCCACGCTGGTGCCGGCCGGGCCCTCCAGCGGTTTCACGTCGGCGGTGAGCTGGATCAAATAGCCCGAGACGAAGCGCGCCGCCAGACCGAGGTGACGCAGAATCTGCACCAGCAGCCAGCCGGAGTCGCGGCACGAGCCGCTTTGTTTCGCCAGGGTTTCGTCGCAGGCCTGCACCCCGGGTTCCATGCGCACCAGATAGGCGATTTGCCCCTGCAGCATGGCGTTGACGTTGACCAGGAAATCGCTGATGTTCATCCCCGGCTTGAATCCCTCCCGACGGAATCGATCAAGCCAGGCTTGCAGCAGCGGCCCGGCAGGCTCGCGTTCCAGATAGGGCGCAAGTTCGATCGCGAGCTGATCGGGGTAGCGGAAAGGGTATTTTTCGGCGTATTGCTCGACAAAGAAATCGAACGGGTTGATGACCGTGAGGTCGGCGACCAGATCGACCGTTACCATGAGTTCCCGGGTCTTTTCCGGGAACACCAGCCGCGCCAGGTAATTACCGTAGGCGTCCTGCTGCCAGTTGATGAAATGATTTTCCGGCACCACCGTGAGCGAGTAGCTGTGGATCGGCGTGCGGCAGTGGACCGCCGGGCGCAGGCGGATCTCGTGCGGCGCGAGCGCCACCGGCCGATCGAAGCGGTAACGGGTCTGGTGATGCAGTGCGACGCGTATGGTCATGCCGGCTGCCGCATCAGCGTCCGCCGCTCATTTGCTTTCTTTGTCCGGCAACGCAGCAGGGCATGGGAACGGTGACAGGTTGGGAACGGTGGAGAATAGTGCAATCGGCCCCGCACGGCAAGGAAGCAATGCTGCGGTTTATGTCGGAGCGAGAAAGTGGTTGCTGATCTCGCCCCCGAGCTTGCCGATCTTCTGTACAAACGCCATCAGATACTCGTGCAGGCCGACGGCGAAGATCTCCTCGACGCGACCGTAGTGCAACTGCGCGTGCATCTCGCCGGCGAGGCGCTCGGGCTCGATAGAGCGGGAATCGGACAGCTGCTGCAGGGTGTCGTAAATCTCGTTCATGCAGGCGTGCAGGGAGCGCGGCAGGTCGGCGCGCAGGATCAGCAGTTCGGCCACGCGGCGCGGGACGATGATGTCGCGGTAGATGCGGCGGTAGGCTTCGAACGCGCTGACCGAGCGCAGC
Source organism: Burkholderiales bacterium (assembly GCA_014860395.1). Classification (GTDB taxonomy): domain Bacteria; phylum Pseudomonadota; class Gammaproteobacteria; order Burkholderiales; family SG8-39; genus 2-12-FULL-64-23. The sequence goes on from JACZJU010000147.1 coordinate 15,264, forward strand.
AACGCGCCCCATTGATAGTAGTCCACCGCGCCGCCGACATCGAACACCGACGGCAGCAGCGTGTGGTACTTGACGTCGAGAATGCGCGCCGTATTGTCGGCGCGCTCGAGCAGCGTGCCCATACGGATAAAGCTGTAGCCTTCGTCGCGCAGCATGGTGCCGAAGGTGATTCCGCGGAACAGGTGCGAGCGCATTTTCACGAGTTCGAAGTATTCGCCGATGCCGATCGCCTTGAGTGCGGGGAAATCCATGCTGCGCATCTCGATCCACGTGGCGTTGATGCTTTCCCACATCTCCGAAGTGATGGCGCCGCGCTGGGCGCGCGCGCTTTCGCGGGCGCTGTGCAGGCAGCTGTAGATACTGGAGGGGTTGCCCGCATCGAGCGCCATGAAATTGATCACGTTGTCGGCGCTGAGTTCGTCGTAGCGCTCGTAATAGGCGGTGGCCAGGCCGCTGGTGATGAGCGGCAGCGACCAGGGTTCGGCCCATTCCTGTCCCGGTTCGAGCACCTGGTAGGGCAGCAGCGACATGCGGTAGGTGATGTCGAGCATGCGCGCGGCATTCTCGGCACGCTCAACATGGCGCGACATCCAGAACAGGTCGCTGGCGGTGCGGCTCAGCATGATTCCAGCACCCAGGTGTCCTTGGTGCCCCCGCCCTGCGAGGAATTGACGACGAGCGAGCCCTCGCGCAGGGCGACGCGGGTGAGTCCGCCGGGCACGACTTTGACATCTTTTCCCGAAAGTACGAACGGGCGCAGGTCGATGTGGCGCGGCGCGATGCCGGCGTCGACGAACGTCGGGCAGGTGGATAGCGCCAGGGTCGGCTGGGCGATGTATTTGGCCGGCTCGGCGAGGATGCGCCGGCGAAAATCTTCGCGCTCGGCTGCGCTCGCCGCCGGTCCCACCAGCATGCCGTAGCCGCCCGAGCCGTGCGTTTCCTTCACCACCAGGTCTGGAAGATGCGCTAGCACGTAGTCGAGGTCGGCCTGCTTGCGGCATTCCCAGGTCGGCACGTTTTGCAGTATGGGTTTCTCGCCCAGATAGAATTCGATCATCTGCGGCACATGCGGGTAGATCGACTTGTCGTCGGCCACGCCCGTGCCGACCGCGTTGGCGAGGGTCACGTGCCCTGCGCGGTAGGCGTCGAGCAGTCCTGCCACTCCCAGCATGGAGTCGGACCGGAATACGCGCGGATCGAGGAATTCATCGTCCACCCGGCGATAAATCACGTCCACCCGGATCGGGCCGCGCGTGGTGCGCATATAGACATAGCCGTCGCGCACCAGCAGATCCTGGCCCTCGACCAGTTCGATGCCCATCTGCTGCGCGAGAAAGGTATGTTCGAAGTAGGCGGAGTTGTATGCGCCGGGCGTGAGCAGCACCACGCATGGGTCGGCGACGCCCTGCGGCGCGGCGGAGCGCAGGTTCTCCAGCAAGACGTTCGGGTAGTGATCGACCGGCGCGACCCTTTGCCTGACGAACAGTTCCGGGAACAGGCGCATCATCATCTTGCGGTTTTCCAGCATGTAGGAAACGCCGGAGGGCACGCGCAGGTTGTCCTCGAGCACGTAGAACTCGCCCGCATTGCCGTTGATGCCTGCCGCGCGCACGATATCGACGCCGGCAATGTGGGCGTAGATTCCGCCGGGCACATCCACTCCCTGCATCACCGCGCGGTATTGGCTGTTCTGCAACACCTTTTCCGGCGGGATCAGGCCCGCGCGCAGGATCTCCTGCTCGTGGTAGATGTCGGCGAGGAACATGTTGAGCGCATGCACGCGCTGCTTCAGGCCGGATTCGAGGATTTGCCATTCGTCGGCGGGCAGAATGCGCGGAATGATGTCGAAGGGAATCAGGCGTTCACTGCCGGTCTGCTCGCCATACACGGCGAAAGTGATGCCGACCCGGTGAAACGCGATATCCGCTTCATTGCGTTTTTGCCGGATGCGTTCTGGCGGCATCGCCGCGAGCCAGGACTCGTACACTTGGTAATGCGGTCGCACCTCTCCCTCGGCAGGGCGCATTTCATCGTAATAGTCGGTCGCGGGCATCGTCTGGGATCGAGGTTATTTTTTCTGTGGCAAATATCAGTCTATACCTGGATGCAAAGCAACGCCCGTGCCAAGGCGCTGTTGTAGCTGCGCGACTGCCACGCGCGAAAGCCGGGCCGCTGCGGCTGCGGTTTTCGCACCAGCGCGAAGCGTGGTGCCACAAAATGGTGCGCGGGCTAGCTGATATACTTCGGCCTTGCCAGGCACTCTTGCTAAATGCGGCGACCACTTTGGTCATACTACACTGGTCGAGAGGGTTTTCCGGTCTTACTAAAGCAGGTTCAAGGGAATACCGCATGTCGCAGGAATTCAGGCAGCGCCAGGTACAGTGCATTACCGCCAGCGGCCTGCACCGGCTGGCTTATACCGAATGGGGCGATCCCGATAATCGCAAGGTGCTGGTATGCGTGCACGGCCTGTCGCGTTGCGGGCGCGATTTCGACACCCTCGCACGGACGATGGCGGGCGATTACCGCGTAGTCTGCCCGGACGTGCCGGGCCGCGGCCTGAGCGGCTGGCTCAAGAATCCGATGGAATACCAGGTGCAGACCTATGTCGCCGATATGGTGACCCTGCTCGCCCGCGTCGACGCAGACAGCGTGCACTGGGTCGGTACCTCGATGGGCGGGATGATAGGCATGGCCCTGGCGAGCCTGGCCGAAACCCCGGTGCAAAAGCTGGTGCTGAACGATGTCGGGCCGATCATCACTGCGGTGTCCCTCGCGCGTATCGGGGAGTATCTGGGCAAGGCGCCGACCTTTCCCGATTTCGCCACGGCGGTGCAGTACGTGCGCGCGGTGAGCGCCACTTTCGGCAAGCATAGCGATGCGGAATGGTCCCTGCTCACCGAGCATGTGGTGCGCAAACAGCCCGACGGCAGTTATCGCATGCACTATGATCCGGCCATCGCCGTGCCCTTTGGCGCAGCCCAGTCCGACAAGGACATCGAGCTGTGGCCCTATTACGATGCCATCCGCTGTCCTACGCTGGTGCTGCGCGGCGCTATGTCCGACCTGCTCAAACGCGAGACGCTGGAGGAAATGTCGCGCCGCGGACCGCGTGCGCGAACGGTGGAGTTTGCCGATGTCGGCCACGCGCCGACGCTGATGCACGCCGACCAGATTGCCGCCGTGCGCGATTTCCTCCTCAGCGCCTGAAAATGACTGCTTCGGGGACGTGTCGGCTTCTGGCGGGCAAGCGCGACGCGGATGACTATGGATCTTCCGGTCGTTTTGGGCTTGCGCCGGCGGAGGCGATAATGCATTCTCCCGGCCTATCTTAACTGGCCAAACGATCGACCTTCTAGAATACAGGTCGATGCTGGAAGAAATGCTCAAGACCTATCCCGATTCCGACGGGCGCTTCGACGAACTGTTCGAGGCGCCGCAGCAGCCCCGCGCGCACTGGTTGCGATTCTTCCGCGCGCTCACCGCGACATCGGCGCAGGACATCCGCGCACGACTTGCGGCTGCCGAGCGCCAGATTCGCGACAGCGGCGTGACCTACAATGTCTACGCCGATCCGCAGGGACTGGACCGGCCCTGGGATCTGGATGTCCTGCCGCTCATCATCGCCGCGGATGAGTGGCGCGAGATCGAGGCTGGAATCGCGCAGCGGGCGCAGTTGTTCGACCGCATACTCGCCGATCTTTACGGCAGCCAGTCTTTGCTGCAGCAGGGGCTTGTTCCGCCGAAGCTGATTTTTGGCCAGAGCGGATTCCTGCGGCCGGCGCACGGCATGAACCTTCCGGGCGGCGTGCACCTGCACGCCTATGCCGTCGATCTGGCGCGCTCGCCCGATGGCCGCTGGTGGGTCATGGCAGACCGGACCCAGGCGCCATCCGGCGCAGGCTATGCGCTGGAAAACCGTCTGATCGTCTCGCGCGCCTTTCCCGCCTTGTACAGGGATCTCCGGGTGCAGCATGTCGCGCATTTTTTTGCGACCATGCGCGACTCCCTGCAGCATTTCGCGCCCAAGGGCGACGGTCCGGTGCTCACCGTACTGCTCACCCCCGGCCCGTACAACGAAACCTACTTCGAGCATGCGCTGCTGGCGCGTTACCTCGGCTTCCCGCTGGTCGAGGGTGGAGACCTCACGGTAAAGGGCGGGCGGGTATGGCTCAAGACCATCGGCGGCCTCAAGCGCGTTCATGCGATCTTGCGGCGCCAGGATGATACGTTCTGCGACCCGCTCGAACTGCGCAGCGATTCCGCGCTTGGCGTGGCCGGCCTCACCGATTGTGCGCGCCGTGGCAGCGTGCTGATCGCCAATGCGCTCGGGTCCGGGGTGATAGAGTCGGGCGCCCTGCTCGGATTCCTGCCGCGCCTGTGCGAGCATCTGCTCGGCGAGACCCTGCGCCTGCCGTCTATCGCGACCTGGTGGTGCGGCGAGCCGGCAGCATTCGCCGATGCAATCGACCAGTCGAAGCGGCTGGTGTTCAAGTCGGCGGACCCGGCCCACAGATTCGACCCGGTCTTTGGCGAGGATCTGGACGAAGCCGGCCTGGCTGCTCTGGTGAAGAAGATGAAACTGCAGCCGGAGCGCTATATCGCGCAGGAATTCGTGCATGTGTCGCAGGCGCCGGTGCTCGCACGCAATCAGCCCTACGGCATCGTGGCGCGCGGGATCGGCCTGCGCGTGTTCGCCATTCGATCACAATCCGGATATCTGGTCATGCCCGGCGGGCTCACGCGCGTCGCCAGCGGAGCGGACAAGCGCTTCGTTTCGGCGCAGCGCGGCGGCGGCTCCAAGGATACCTGGGTCACCTCGTCCGGTTCGGTAGACACGAGCTTTACTCTGCTGCGCAGCACCGTCAGCGCAAGCGACCTGGTGCGTTCGGGATCGGCGATTCCTTCCCGGGTCGCGGAAAACCTGTTCTGGTTCGGGCGTTACGAGGAACGTTGCGACGATTCGGCGCGGCTGTTGCGTCTGGCGCTCAACCAACTCCTCGACAACGACGATGACGAGGATTCGATCGAGCCGGTGCTCGCGCTGACGCGCGAATTCAGCCTGACCGAAGAGGGCGAGGATCCGGAATCGGCCTTGCTCGCGGCTGCCACGCAGGAGAAGAGCCCTTTTGGATTGCACGGCAACCTGCGCAATCTCGAACAGGTCGCGTTCACCTTGCGCGACCGCATGTCCATGGACAACTGGCGCTCGATCAACCTGCTGGTCAAGGATCCGATTTTCGGCCAGCAAGTCTCCCTGCCGGAAGCGCTCGACTGGCTCGACCGCACCATCAACGGGATGATGACGCTTTCCGGATTCGCGCTCGATGGAATGACGCGCGACGATGGTTGGCGCTTCCTGTCGATAGGCCGGCGCCTGGAGCGGCTGTCGTTCCAGTGCCTGGCGCTGCAGGTGGCGTTACAGCATGGACGCGCGTCCGGCCTCACCTGGCTGCTGCGGCTCGCCGATTCCGTTGTCACTTATCGCACCCGCTACATGGCGCGCCCGGAGTGGCTGCCGGTGCTGGATCTGCTCGTCCTCGACAGCGCCAATCCGCGGTCTTTGCGCTTTCAGGCAAATGGCGTCTACTCCTACCTGATGAAACTGGAGGACACCTATGGCAGCTGCGGCAGCGAGCTTATGCGTCCCTGCGTCGAAGCGCTCGAAGGCCTCGATCCGGCGCGCGATCTGCAGCCGGAGAACGATCATCTGCGCAACACCATAGACATGCTGCGCTCGACCGCGTTTGCGCTCAGCGACGGCCTGTCGCACCGTTTCTTCAGCCATGCCCAGACCAATGTCTGGGCGACGCTGGGCAGGTAGCCGCATCGTGGGTGGGCATGCCAGCTATCGCGTAACCCATGAGACGCGCTACACCTACGCCGGCAAGGTGACGAGTGCGCATCAGCTCGCTCATCTGCAGCCGCGCAACACGTCTTGGCAAAGAGTGGTGCATCATGCGATCAATATCGAACCCCAACCGGCGGAGCGCGCCGACGGTGTCGATTATTTCGGCAATGGCGTGGTGCGTTTCATGATCGATGCGCCGCACGACGTGCTTGGCGTGATTGCAGAGTCGGTAGTCGAAATCGACGCGCACGCTCCGGATGTGGCGGCGGCTTCGCCCGCCTGGGAAGAGGCGCTTGCGCCGCCCGGGGTGTGGGGGCCGGACACGGACCTCGAGGTGGAGCACTATCGCGTTGCCTCGCCCATGGTGCCGATTATGGAGGAATCGATCGCCTATGCGCGGCCGAGTTTTGCGCCCGGCCGCCCGTGGCTCGACGCCGCGCTCGATCTGACGCGCCGCATCCATGCAGAGTTTCGCTACGATCCGAAGGCGACGACGGTGAGCACGCAGGTGAGCGAGGTGCTCGAGCACAGGCGCGGCGTGTGCCAGGATTTCGCCCATCTGATGCTCAGCTGCCTGCGTTCCCTCGGCCTCCCCGCGCGCTATGTGAGCGGTTATGTCCTCAACGACGTGCCGGCGGGCGAACAACGCTTGTCCGGCGCGGATGCGTCGCACGCATGGGTGGCGGCGCATTGCCCCGTCCTCGGCTGGGTTGCCTTCGATCCGACCAACGGGAAACTTGCCGATCTGGAGTTCGTCACGCTGGGCTGGGGCAGGGAGTTTTCCGATGTAACCCCTTTGTGCGGCGTGGTGCTCGGCGGTGCAATGCAGGAACTCACCGTCGTAGTCAAGGTGGAGCCACTGGTAGCCTAGTTTCGGGATCCTGCCGGTAGAATAGCGTCAACTGGCGGTACAACTCCGGGTAGCTCGAGCGCACCGCCCGCGGCAGGGTGAAGAACGCTTCGGAGAGGACGGCAAAGAATTCGGCCGGATGCTCGCTCGCATAGGGGTCGATGACCGTGTCCCTGCCGCGGTCCACTTGGTCGCCAAATTCGTTGTAGGCCGCATCCCAGGCATTTAGCCACTGCTCGCGTTCCATATTCGCGTGCGGCGGCGGAAAATCGTCCATATCGCCGCGGCTCATGTGCAGCTTGTGGGCGAACTCGTGGATCACCACGTTGTAGCCGGCCGCGCCGAGCTTGATGTCCTGCCAGGACAGGATCACCGGCCCGCCGG
>JACZJU010000148.1 GCA_014860395.1 Burkholderiales bacterium
CTTTTCCCCTTTTATACATAACCATAACCCTGAGCGCCACAACCCCGACCCATGCTGATCCTGGGCATAGAAACCTCCTGCGACGAAACCGGCATTGCGCTCTTCCACAGCGAGCGCGGCCTGCTCGCGCACGCCCTGCACACCCAAATCGCGATGCACCAGGAATACGGCGGGGTGGTACCCGAACTCGCGTCGCGCGACCACATTCGGCGCGTGCTGCCGTTGATCCGCCAAGTGATGCGCGAGGCCGGCGCCCGGCTGGATGACGTCGACGCCATCGCCTACACCCAGGGGCCGGGGCTGGCCGGGGCGCTCTTGGTCGGCACTAGTGTCGCCAATGCGCTCGCCTTCACCCTGGGCATCCCGGCGCTCGGCATCCACCACCTCGAAGGCCATCTGCTTTCGCCCCTGCTGGCGAGCAATCCGCCAAAATTTCCGTTTGTCGCGCTGTTGGTCTCGGGAGGGCATACGCAGCTGATGCGCGTCGCCGGCGTGGGCGAATACGAGCTGCTCGGCGAAACCGTGGACGACGCGGCGGGAGAGGCCCTCGACAAGACCGCGCAGCTGCTCGGCCTGGGCTATCCGGGCGGGCCGGCGCTGGCGCAACTGGCGGGGCAGGGCAGGGCGGGGCAGTACAAACTACCGCGGCCCATGATCGAGCAAATGCACAAGACGGGCAACCTGGATTTTTCTTTCAGCGGCCTGAAGACTGCGGTGCTGCTGCTGGTGCGCAAAGAAGCGCCCGATGCGGCGGGCAAGGCCGATGTCGCTGCCTCGTTCCAGGAGGCGATCGTCGACGTGCTGGTGGCGAAATCGCTCTACGCCCTGGAACAGACCGGCCTCGATCAACTCGTGGTCGCCGGCGGCGTCGGCGCCAACCGGCGCCTGCGCGAGCGCCTGGACCGCGCGGCTGCGGAGGAGGGCTGTACGGTGTTCTATCCGGAATTCGAGTTCTGCACCGACAACGGGGCGATGATTGCGCTGGCGGGCGCGCTGCGTTTGGACGTGGGTGTGGGAGCGAGCTTGCTCGCGAATGCGGCTGAGCGCAGTTACGCCTTCACCGTCAAACCGCGCTGGGATCTGTCGACTCTGGTTTCGTAAGTGACGCCTGCGCAGGAATATTCCCTCTCCCGCCTGGGCGGGAGAGGGTCGGGGTGAGGGTGGGGTATTCCTCCTTAGACGACAAGCATTCCGTTCTCGCCCTCGACCGGAGGGTTTGACGTATATGTATCAAATACATATACTGCTTCCATGGCGACCGAGTTCGACCCGAAGAAAGATGCCGCAAATCTAAAGAAACACGGCGTTTCTCTTTCGGAGGGCGACGGTGTGCTCAACGACCCGCTTGCACTTACCCTCGAGGATGATTCCGCGCAAGGCGAACAGCGGTTTATCACGATCGGCATGAACGTGTTCGGCTCGTTGATGGTCGTCGTCCACACGCATCGCGGCGAGCACATTCGAATTATTTCCGTCCGAAAGGCGGACCCAAAGGAGCGCAGAGCCTATGAAAAAAGTATATGACTTCTCCAAGGGCAAACGCGGGGCCGTGATTCCTGCGACGGGGAAAACGCGTATCACCATCTATCTTGACGACGCAGTCCTTGGGCGATTCAAAATCCAATCCGAGGAAACCGGAAAGGGGTATCAGACGCTGATTAACGAGGCGCTGAAGGCCTATCTTGGGCTAACCGAGCAGCCGATTACGCGTGAGCTCGTTCGCGAGATCGTGCGTGAAGAACTCGCGGCTCAAAGTTGAATCCCGCAGTGAAAGCCATAGCGCCGAACAACAACCCCCAAACCCGCATCCTCGTCACCGGCGGCGCCGGCTACATCGGCAGCCACGTGGTCAAGCAGCTAGGCGAAGCCGGGCACGCAGTGACGGTCCTGGACAACCTCTCCACCGGCCGGCGCGAGGCGGTCCTGAGCGGCGAGCTGGTAGTGGGCGATCTCGGCGATAGCGCGCTGCTCGATCGCGTCCTCGCCCAAGGGCAGTTCGACTCGGTGCTGCATTTCGCCGGCTCCATCGTGGTGCCCGAGTCCGTCACCGATCCGCTCAAGTACTACGCCAACAACACTGGCAATACGCTGCTTCTGCTCGGCGCCTGCGTCAGGCACGGCGTCGAGCGCTTCATCTTCTCGTCCACCGCCGCTGTCTACGGCATGGCGGATCAGGCGCTGGTGTCGGAGGACGACCCGCTGGCGCCGATCAATCCCTACGGCGCATCCAAAATGATGAGCGAGCGCATGATCGCCGACGTGGCCGCGGCGCACCCGCTGAAATACGTGATCCTGCGCTACTTCAATGTGGCGGGCGCGGAAAGCGGCGGGCGGCTGGGGCAATCCGGCGGCGTGGCGACCCACCTGATCCGTGTCGCCTGCCAGACCGCGCTCGGGCTGCGCCCGGAAATGACCCTGTTCGGCGACGACTACCCGACGCCGGACGGCAGTTGCGTCCGCGACTACGTT
>JACZJU010000149.1 GCA_014860395.1 Burkholderiales bacterium
CTGGCCTTCCTTGAGGTGATCGGCGACGCTGGCCACACGCTGTTGGCTGATTTGGGAGATATGCAGCAAGCCATCCTTGCCCGGCAGCACGCTCACGATCGCGCCGAAGTCGAGCAGCTTGAGCACGGTGCCGTCGTAGACTTTGCCCACTTCCACGTCGGCCGTAATCGCCTCGATGCGCTTCTTCGCCAGTTCTCCGCCATCGGAACTAATGCATGCGATGCTCACGGTGCCGTCGTCCTCGATGTCGATCGTAGTGCCGGTCTCCTCGGTCAGCGCACGAATCACCGCGCCGCCCTTGCCGATCACGTCGCGAATCTTGTCCGGATTGATCTTGATCTTGATGATACGCGGGGCAAAGGTGGAGATGTCCGAGCGCGAAGCAGGCAGCACGCCCGTCATCTTCTCCAGAATATGCATACGGCCCTCACGCGCCTGCGACAGCGCCACCTGCATGATTTCCTTGGTGATGCCCTCGATCTTGATGTCCATCTGCAGGGCGGTGACGCCGTTTTCGGTGCCGGCCACCTTGAAGTCCATGTCGCCCAGGTGGTCTTCGTCACCGAGGATGTCGGTGAGCACGGCGAAGCGGTTGCCCTCTTTGATCAAGCCCATGGCGATACCTGCCACGTGCGCCTTCATCGGCACGCCCGCGTCCATCAGCGCGAGGCTGCCGCCGCATACCGAGGCCATCGAACTCGAGCCGTTGGACTCGGTGATCTCCGACACCACGCGCATGCTGTAGCCGAAATCCTCGACCGAAGGCAGCGTCGCCAGCAGCGCGCGCTTGGCCAGGCGTCCGTGGCCGATCTCGCGCCGCTTGGGCGTGCCGACACGGCCGGTCTCGCCGGTGGCGTACGGGGGAAAATTGTAGTGGAGCATGAACCGCTCCTTGTATTCGCCCATCAGTGCATCAATGATCTGCGAGTCGCGCGCCGTTCCCAGCGTCGCGACCACGATGGCCTGCGTCTCCCCGCGGGTAAACAGCGCCGAACCGTGGGTGCGCGGCAGCACGCCGAGCCGAATCGTGATCGGGCGCACGGTGCGCGTGTCGCGGCCGTCGATGCGCGGCTCGCCATCCAGAATTTGGTTGCGCACGATCTTCGACTCAAGCGCGAAGCAGATCTCCTTCGCCGCATTCGCATCCGGCCCGCCTTCGGCGCCGACTCCGATCTCGGCGAACACGCGCTTCCAGATCGCATCGATGGCCACGGTGCGCGCCTGTTTCTCCTTGACCTGGAACGCAGCGCGCAAATCGGCTTCAGCCATTGCGGCGACGCGCGTGGCGAGGGTTTCATCCTTTGCCGGCGGCTGCCAGTCCCACATCGGTTTTGCGGCCTCGTCGGCAAGCTCATTGATCGCCTTGATCGCAGCCTGCATCTGCTCGTGGCCGAACATCACCGAGCCGAGCATCACTTCCTCGGACAATTCGTGCGCTTCCGATTCCACCATCAGCACGGCATGTTCGGTTCCGGCCACCACGAGGTTGAGCTTCGAATCTTTCAGCTCGGTGGCAGTCGGGTTGAGGATGTACTGGCCGTTGGCGTAACCGACGCGCGCGGCGCCGATCGGGCCGTTGAAGGGGATTCCGGACAATGTCAGAGCGGCCGAAACGCCGATCAGCGCGGCGATGTCGGGATCGACTTCCGGATTCACCGACATGACCGTCGCCACCACCTGGACTTCATTGTAGAAACCATCGGGAAACAGCGGACGGATGGGACGGTCGATCAGGCGTGAAGTGAGGACCTCTTTTTCGGAAGGCCTGCCCTCGCGCTTGAAAAATCCGCCCGGGATTTTTCCTGCAGCATAGGTCTTCTCGATGTAATCGACGGTGAGCGGGAAGAAATCCTGCCCGGACTTGGCGTGCTTGGACCCCACCACGGAGCACAGCACCACCGTGTCGTCCATGCTGACCAGGACCGCGCCGCCGGCCTGGCGCGCGATTTCGCCGGTTTCCAGGCTGACTTGGTGGGCACCATAGGTAAAAGTTTTTTTGATCGGATTCAAGGGATGGTCCTTTGCAAAGGGGGCGCGCAAAGCGCCTGCGGTCAGATGAGGAAACGGGCAGCATGCCTAACAGGAAACGCGCCCGCGAAAATGCAAAACGCCCGTCGGTTTGCGACGGGCGTGGAGTTTACTTGCGCAGGCCCAGCCGCTCGATCAGGCCGCGGTAGCCGTCCGCATTCTTGCGCTTGAGGTAATCGAGCAACTTGCGCCGCTGACTAACCATTCTCAGCAGGCCACGGCGGGAATGATGGTCTTTAACGTGGGCCTTGAAATGGCCGGTAAGCTCGTTGATGCGCGTCGTCAGCAGTGCGACTTGCACTTCCGGCGAACCGGTGTCGCCTTTGGCGCGCTGGTAATCGTTTATGACTTGCGCTTTATGCGCAGTGGTAAATGGCATACTGATACTCTCCTGGGTCGGGTCTTCGTCGCTGCAGCAAAGGCGCGGATTTTACACCGAAAACGGGTGGTTTTTCAAGGGTTTTCCTCGATTTTTTGGCTGAGTCTGGCGTTGGCGCGTCTCTAGGCGTTGGCGATCACGCGCCTGGGCGAGATTACCCCACCGGCTTCGGCTTCACCCACACCCAGCAAGGCGCCGTCGGCGCCGTAGACGCGCACTCGCGCCTGCGCCGGCCCGCCCCAGGGCACCGTCTGCCCCTGCAGGAAACGGGCCTGCTGCACCGGTTCCAGACGCACCTCGGGCAGATCCTGCAGCAACGCATCCACCGGCAACAATCTGGCATCGCGCTCAGCTGCCGGCATCGCTTCCAGGCTTTCCAGGGTATGCGCGCAGTCCAGCCCAAAGCGTCCGACCGCTGTGCGACGCAGCGCGGTGAGGTGCGCACCACAGCCGAGCAGCTCACCCAGATCGTGGGCAATCGATCGGATATACGTGCCCTTGCTGCAGGTCACCGACAATGCCAGCCGTTCGCCCTCGAACGATTGCAGGGCGAGCACGTGGATCGTGACCCGGCGTGGTGCGCGCTCGATGTCGATGCCGGCGCGAGCATAGGCGTATAGCGGCTTTCCGGCGTGCTTCAACGCCGAATAAAGTGGCGGGGTCTGCAGGATGTCGCCGCGGAAAGTTTGCAGGGCTGCGGCGAGTTGCTCCGCCGTAACATTGACCGCGCGCGTGGCGATGACCTCGCCTTCCGCATCGGCAGTCGCAGTGCTGACCCCCAGTTTGATCTCCGCCGCATAGGACTTGTCGGCTTCGAGCAGGTCGGAGGAAAACTTGGTGGCCTCGCCGAACAGGATCGGCAACAGGCCGGTGGCAAGCGGATCCAGCGTGCCCGCATGTCCCGCCTTGGCCGCCTGGTACAGGCGCTTCGCCTGCTGCAGGGCCGCGTTGGAGCTCGCTCCGGGCGCCTTGTCCAGCATCAGCACACCGCTCAGCGGGCGCTTTACGCGGGGCGAAGGCATTGGTTTTGTATGAGTCAAGAATTGAGAGAACTGGCGAAGATTTCGAGAAATCGCGACGACGTATTCGCGGGCGGATATACGCCCCGAAGGAAGTCCCCCTGGGGGACAAGGGGGGATGCATCCCCCCTTGTTCGTAAGTTAAAGGCCTTTCCCTGGCCGGAGGCACTATGTTTGCGTCCGGCTGCTCCTAATTACTCCCGCGGTTCCTTGCTGTCGGCCACCGCTTCGTCGATCAGGCGCGACAATTCGAAGCCGCGCTCGACCGAGGCGTCATACACGAAATGTAGTTGCGGCGTGGAATGCAGCTTGATGCGCCGCGCAATCTGGCTACGCAGGAATCCGCCGGCTTGTTTCAGGCCCGCTTCCGTCTCGGCGCGCTGCCCGGCATCCCCCATCAGTGTGTAAAACACTTTGGCATGGGCGTAATCGGCCGTCACTTCGACGCCGGTCAGCGTGATCATTGCGACACGCGGGTCCTTCAGCTCGGTGCGTATGATCTCGGCCAGTTCGCGCTGGATCTGGTCGGCGACGCGCAGACTGCGGGCAGGGCCTTTTTGCATAGTGCTACCTCATGCACGGGTGGCGGCAGTGGACCGCCGACGTGCAAGGCAGGGGGTAATCCCGCCTTACAGCGTCCTCGCGACTTCCAGCACTTCGTATGCTTCGAGCTGGTCGCCTTCCTTGATGTCGTTGTAGTTCTTCAGCGACAGACCGCACTCGAAACCTGCCTTCACCTCGCGCACGTCGTCCTTGAAGCGCTTGAGCGAATCAAGCTCACCCTCGTGAATCACCACATTGTCGCGCAGCAGGCGCACGTGGGCGCCGCGCTTGATCACGCCGTCGAGCACCATGCAACCCGCGACCGTGCCGATCTTGGATATCTTGTAAATATTGCGGATCTGCACCGTGCCGGTCACGCTCTCCTTCTTCTCCGGCGTGAGCATGCCGGAAAGCGCCGCCCTCACCTCGTCCACCGCGTCGTAAATGATGTTGTAGTAGCGGATGTCCACGCCCTGCGACTCGGCCAGCCTCCTGGCGGCGACGTCTGCACGCGTATTGAAGCCGATGACCACAGACTTGGAGGCGAGCGCAAGGTTGATGTCGGATTCTGAAATGGCGCCAACGCCGCTATGCACTACGGTCACCTTGACCTCTTCGTTGGACAGGCGCGACAGCGCATGCGCCAACGCCTCGCGCGAGCCCTGCACATCGGCTTTGATCAACACGGCCAGGGACTTTACGCCACCTTCGCCCATGTGTTCGAACATGTTCTCCAGTTTCGCCGCCTGCTGCTTGGCCAGCTTGACCTCGCGGAACTTGCCCTGGCGGAACAAGGCGATCTCGCGCGCCTTGCGCTCGTCGGCCAGCGCGACCGCCTCTTCTCCGGCGAGTGGCACATCGGACAGGCCTTGAATCTCCACCGGGATCGACGGTCCCGCCTGTTCCACCGGCTGACCGGTTTCATCCAGCATCGCGCGCACGCGGCCGAATACCGAACCCGCAAGCAGCACGTCGCCGCGGTGCAGCGTGCCCGATTGCACCAGGATGGTCGCGACCGGACCCTTGCCTTTGTCCAAACGCGCTTCGATCACCAGGCCCTTGGCCGGCGCTTCCACCGACGCCTTCAGTTCCAGTACCTCGGCCTGCAGCAGCACCTGTTCGAGCAGATTGTCTATGCCCGCTCCGGTCTTCGCCGACACCGGCACAAAGGGCGCTTCGCCGCCGTATTCCTCCGGCACCACGTTTTGCGCGACCAATTCCTGCTTGACGCGATCGAGGTTCGCATCCGGCTTGTCGATCTTGTTGATCGCCACCACCAGCGGCACGTTGGCCGCCTTGGCGTGCGCGATTGCCTCTATGGTTTGCGGCATTACGCCGTCATCGGCCGCAACCACCAGAATAACGATATCGGTGGCTTTGGCTCCACGCGCCCGCATCGCGGTGAAGGCCTCGTGGCCAGGCGTATCCAGAAAGGTCACCATGCCGCGCGGCGTCTGCACGTGATAGGCGCCGATATGCTGGGTGATGCCGCCCGCCTCGCCCGAGGCGACGCGGGTGCGCCGGATGTAGTCCAGCAGCGACGTCTTGCCGTGATCGACGTGGCCCATCACCGTCACCACCGGCGCGCGCGCATGCAGTTCATGCACTGCCTCATGCGCCTGCGGCTCTTCGGTAAGGAACGTGTCGGGCTCGTCCAGCCTGGCCGCCTTGGCTATGTGGCCCATGTCCTCGACCACGATCATCGCGGTCTCCTGATCCAGAACCTGGTTGATGGTGACCATGCTGCCGAGCTTCATCAGGGTCTTGATGACCGCGGCCGCCTTCACCGACATCTTGTGCGCGAGATCGGCGACGGAAATGGTTTCCGGGATCATGACTTCGCGCACCACCGGCTCCGTCGGCGCGGCGAAAGCCTGCGCCTGCTCCGTCGCAGGAGCGGGTTTGTGACGCGCCCCTTTGGGCGTGTGCCAGCCCGAGGCTCCGCCTACGTCGCCCCGGGTCTTGATCGTGCGCCGCTTCGCGGATTCGTCCTTCCAGATAGTCGTCGTTTTCTTCTTCGGACTCTTCTTTTCGCCCTTGGCGGCTTCGTCGACCTTGGGCTTGTGCAGCGTGCCGGGAGTGGCCGGCACCTCCCCGGCAGTGGGGGCGGCCGGCGCCTGCTGCGCCCGCTTCTCTTCGGCTTCACGCGCCTCGACAAGCTTCTTCTCGCGCTCCTGCTTCTCGCGCAATTCTTCCGATTGGCGCGCAAACAGTTCGTCCTGGCGTTTCTTCTCCTGCTCGCGCAGTTCGAGTTGCTGCGCGTCCACGACCGGCGCACGTGGGGCGGCAGGCGCAGGCGCCTGTTTCTCCTCGACCACCGGGACTTCCGGCGGCGCTTCTGCAGCGGCGTCGCGTTTGACGAACACGCGCTTCTTCTTGACTTCGACCTGGATGGTGCGGGACTTGCCGCTTGAATCCGATTTCTTGATCTCTGAAGTCTGCTTGCGAGTAAGCGTGATCTTGCTCTTCGCCTCGACCGCGCCATGCGCCTTGCGCAGATACTCGAGCAGCCTGGTCTTGTCCTGCTCGCTCAGCGTGTCCTCGGGCTGCTGCTTGTGCACGCCGGCAGCCTTGAGTTGCTCGAGCAGCACCGAAGGCTGGACTTTTAGCTCCCCGGCAAATTGTGTAACACTTGTTTGCGCCATACTGGTCCCCTACTTCCCTTCCTCTTCCGCGAACCAGTGCTCGCGCGCCTTCATGATCAAAGCCTTGGCCGGCTCGGCGTCCATCGGGCAGATCTCGATAAGATCGTCCGTGGCCAGATCCGCCAGGTCGTCGCGCGTTTTGACACCGGCCTCGGCGAGCTTGGCCGCGATGTGACTGTCCATCCCGTCCAGCCGCAGCAATTCCGGGTCCACGCCCTCGACCTGTTCCTCGCTCGCAATTTCCTGCACCAGCAGGGCGTTTCGCGCGCGGCTCCTGAGTTCGTTCACCGTGTTTTCGTCGAACGACTCGATTTCCATCATCTCGTTGATAGGCACGTAGGCCACCTCTTCCAGCGAGGAAAAACCCTCCTGGATCAGTATGTCGGCCACTTCCTCGTCGACGTCGAGCTTTTCCACGAAAGTATTGCGGATGCCGGCACTCTCTTCCTGATGTTTTTTCGCGGACTCTTCTTCGGTCATCAGGTTGATGGTCCAGCCGGTGAGTTCCGAGGCAAGGCGCACGTTCTGGCCGCTCCTGCCGATGGCGATGGCCAGGTTGGCCTCGTCCACCACCACGTCCATGCTGTGCTTCTCTTCGTCCACCAGGATGCTGGACACGTCTGCGGGCGCCAGCGCGCCGATGACCAATTGCGCCGGATCTGCCGACCACAGCACGATATCGACGCGCTCGCCGCCGAGTTCGCCCGTCACCGCCTGCACACGCGAGCCGCGCATGCCGACGCAGGTGCCGATGGGGTCGATGCGCTTGTCGTTGGTGAACACCGCAATCTTGGCGCGCACGCCCGGGTCGCGCGCCGCCGACTTGATCTCCAGCAGGCCTTCTTCGATTTCGGGCACTTCGAGCCGGAACAGTTCGATGATGAATTCCGGCGCGGTGCGCGACAGCACCAGTTGCGGGCCGCGCACATTGCGGTCGATACGCAGCAGCAGCGCACGCACGCGGTCGCCCACGCGCAGATTCTCTTTCGGAATCATCTGGTCGCGCGGCAGCACGGCCTCGATGCGGCCGGATTCGATCACGGCGTTGCCGCGTTCGATGCGTTTCACCGTTCCGGTCACCAGTTTCTCGCCGCGGCCGAGGAAATCCTGCAGGATCTGCTCGCGCTCGGCGTCCCGGATTTTCTGCAAAATCACCTGCTTGGCCGCCTGCGCGCCGATACGGCCGAATTCGATCGGCTCCAGCGGCTCCTCGATATACTCTTCGAGCTGAATGTCGGCGTGCTGTTTGACCGCCTCCGACAGCGGCAGTTGCTGCGCCGGATTCTCCACCGCCTCATCGGCCACTACCTGCCAGCGGCGAAAGGACTCGAAATCCCCGGTCTCCGGGTCGACGGCCACGCGCACATCCGCGTCGTCGCTGAAGCGCTTCTTCGTGGCCGAGGCGAGCGCCATCTCCAGCGCGACGAAGACCACGTCCTTGTTGACGTTCTTCTCGCGCGCCAGCGCATCCACCAGCAACAAAATCTCACGGCTCATCTACAGCACCTCCAACTTCAAAATTCAACCTTGGGCACCAGGCGCGCCTTGTCGATATTGGCGAGCTCTATACTCACCGAACCGCCCTCGACTTCCAATTCCAGCTTGCCCTGCGCCACCGCTCGCATCACACCGGTGAAATTGCGCCGGCCTTCGATCGGCACCCTCACCGTCAGCCGCACCCGCTCTCCGGCAAAGCGCACAAAATCCGTCTCTTTCTTCAACGGCCGGTCCAGCCCGGGCGAAGACACTTCCAGGCGGTCGTAGTCGATTTCCTCGACCTCGAGCACGCGCGTCAGCTGGTTGCTGACCCGGGCGCAGTCGTCCACCGTGATTCCGCCCGCGCCAGCGTCTTGCGGGCCAACTGCCGGCTTGTCTATGAAAATCCGCAACATCTTGCCGCGATTGGACAACTCGACGCTGACGAGTTCGTAACCGAGCCCGTCCACCGTTCTTTCGAGCAAGCCTTGCAGTTCCATAGCCACAAATAAAAAATGGGCTGACCGCCCATCCCGCTGACCACATTCCTCAGAGGCAGAATTGTAGCAGAAGAATACGCCGGGAACAATCCATTTTCTCCTTGGCGATGAGATGTTTAGGGGACGTTTCGAAACGCGCGCGACGCCCCGCCGAACCGGGCAGCACGAGCAGGATATCGGCCCGTTTCGCTGCCGACCCTGGAGATCTTCCGTGTTGAATCAGCTACGGCGGCGTTGCCGGCGAGGCTTGGACGGCGCCGGCCGCGCCGGTCGAGCAGCGACGGCTTCGGGCGCCGCAGCCTGGGGCTGGAACTCCAGCGCGGCAAGCAGACGGCTGATTTCGGCTTCTTCCAGTTCACGCATCTGGCCGCGCTTCAAATGCGAGGGCAAGTCGATCGGACCGAAGCGCACCCGCATCAGCCGGCTCACCTTCAGATTCACGGCTTCGAACAGGCGCCGCACCTCGCGATTGCGCCCTTCGGAGAGCACCACGTTGTACCAATGATTGCTGCCCTGCCCGCCCGCGTCTTCGATGCTGTCCAGGTGCGCCGTGCCGTCGTCCAGTTGCACGCCGGTGCGCAAGGTCTGCATCTGCTCCTCGTTCAACTGACCCAGCACGCGCACCGCGTACTCGCGCTCGATTCTGTGGCGCGGATGCATCAGCCGGTTGGCGAGTTCGCCCGAGGTGGTGAAAATCAGCAGACCACTGGTGTTGAAATCCAGCCGCCCCACCGCAATCCATTTCGCGCCGCGCAGGCGCGGCAATTTATCGAACACCTCGGGGCGGCCTTCCGGATCATCGCGGCTGACGATTTCCCCCGTGGGCTTGTGATAAAGCAGCACGCGTGCCGCCGCGTCGCGCTTCAGGCGCACCGGCCGGCCGTCGACCTGCAGCCGGTCGCCCGCGCTGACGCGCGTGCCAACCCCGGCCGGCGCGCCATTGACGCTGACCCTGCCGGCGGCTATCCACTGCTCCATTTCCCGGCGCGAGCCGAGTCCGGCGCCGGCGAGCACCTTCTGCAACTTTTCCGAGGGCGCGGGCGCGCTAGTCGGCTGCGCTGGCCGCGGCGGCCGTCTCTGCGGCTGCGCTCGGCGCTTCGCTGGGGGGAGTCTGCGGGGCAAGGTCTAGGGTGCTGCTTATCTGTTCCAGCGGTGGCAATTCCTGCAAGGAGCGCAGGCCCAAATCATCGAGGAAATTCTTGGTGGTTGCATACAGCGCGGGGCGGCCCGGAACATCGCGATAGCCTACCGTGTCGATCCAGCCGCGCGCTTCCAGGCTCTTGATCACGTTGGTGGACACCGTCACGCCGCGAATGTCCTCGATGTCGCCGCGCGTCACCGGCTGGCGGTAGGCGATGATCGCGAGCGTCTCCATCACCGCGCGCGAATAGCGCGGCGGCTTGTCGTGAGACAGCCGCTCCAGATACTGCTGGAACTCGGGGCGCGTCTGAAAACGCCAGCCGCTCGCCAGATTGACAAGTTCCACGCCACGCCCCTGCCACGCCTCGCGCAGTTCGTCGAGCAGGCGCCGCAGCGTGTCCGCGCCGATGTCGTCCTCGAACAAGCGCCGCAGTTCGGCGAGCGTGAGCGGCTCCTGCGCCGCGAGCAGCGCAGTCTCCAGGACGGTCTTGGCTTCATTCGGATTCAGCATGGGCAAGCTTCACGTAGATGGGAGCATAAGGCTCCGATTGGGTCACTTCGATCAGGCTCTCGCGCACCAGTTCCAGCAGCGCGAGAAAACTCACGACTACCACCGCTACCCCTTTGCCCACCTCGAACAGCGAGGTGAAATTGGCAAACTGGCCGCCTTGCAGGCGACGCAGCATGGCGGACATGAATTCGCGCACCGACAGCTCCTCGCGCGTCACTTTGTGGTGCTGTGTCATGCGCGCATGCATCAGCAAGGACTGCCACGCGGCGATCAGGTCCTCGGTGCGCACCTGCGGCAGGCGCTGCACCGCAGCCTGCTCGATCCACACTTCCACCGTGAGGAAATCGCGTCCAAGCACCGGCAGCGCATCCAGCTTGTGCGCAGCCAGTTTCATATTCTCGTATTCCATCAGGCGGCGCACCAGCTCGGCGCGTGGATCCTCTTCGTCCTCGCGCAGCGCGCGCGGACGCGGCAGCAGCATTCTCGACTTGATCTCCATCAGCAGCGCCGCCATCAGCAGGTATTCGGCGGCAAGCTCCAGGTTGCGCCGGCGCATCAGCTCGACGTACTCCAGGTACTGCTCGGTGAGCCGCGCCATCGGAATATCGAGGATATCGATGTTGGCCTTGCGGATGAGATAGAGCAGCAGATCGAGCGGACCTTCGAAAGTGTCGAGGAACACCTCGAGCGCGTCCGGCGGGATGTAAAGGTCCGCCGGCATTTCGAGCAGGGCTTCGCCACGGACCATCGCAACATGCGCGCCATGCGCTTCGGCGGCGGACGGCGGGAGGTTCGACGCGGCCATGGCCGGATCCACGGGGGCGTCGTTGGCTGCGGCGGTTTCGATCACGAGTAGTCCAATCCCATCGCTTCGCGCACTTCGCGCATGGTCTCGCCCGCCAGATCGCGTGCCTTTTCGCAGCCGTCGGCGATGATGCTCTTTACCAGGGACGGATCGTCCAGGTAACGCTGGGCGCGCTCGCGCATCGGCGCCTGCTCGGCCAGTATCGATTGAATCAGCGGCTGCTTGCAATCCAGGCAGCCGATTCCCGCGCTCCTGCAGCCCTGCTGCACCCAGCCGCGGGTGTCGAAGTCTGAATAGACCATATGCAGTTGCCAGACCGGGCACTTTTCCGGGTCGCCCGGATCGCTGCGCTTTACTCGTGCCGGATCGGTAGGCATGGTGCGCAACTTCTTCGTCACCGTCGCGGCATCCTCGCGCAGGGTAATCGTGTTGTTGTATGACTTTGACATCTTCTGGCCATCCAGGCCCGGCAGCTTGGACGACTCTGTCAGCAGCGCGCGCGGTTCGACCAGGATCATGCGCCCGCCGCCCTCGAGGTAGCCGAACAGTCTCTCCCTGTCGCCCATCGACAGGTTCTGCTGCTCGTTCAGCAGCGCCCTTGCCGCCTGCAGCGCCCCTTCGTCGCCCTGCTCCTGATAGCGGGTGCGCAGCTCGTTATACAGCCTGCCTTTCTTGCTGCCGAGTTTCTTCACCGCCGCCTTGGCCTTGTCCTCGAAGCCCGGCTCGCGCCCGAACAGATGGTTGAAGCGGCGCGCCACTTCGCGCGTCAGCTCGACGTGCGGTACCTGGTCCTCGCCCACTGGCACCCAGGCGGCACGGTACATCAGGATATCGGCGCTTTGCAGCAAGGGATAGCCAAGAAAGCCATAGGTAGCGAGATCGCGCTCGGCAAGTTTCTCCTGCTGGTCCTTGTAGCTGGGAACCCGCTCCAGCCAGCCCAGGGGCGTGATCATCGACAAAAGCGTGTGCAGTTCCGCGTGCTCGGGCACGCGCGACTGGATGAACAGCGTCGCCCGCGCCGGATCGATGCCGGCGGCGAGCCAGTCGATCACCATATCCCATACCGACTGCTCGATCACCTCGGGGGTGTCGTAGTGGGTCGTCAGGGCGTGCCAATCTGCGACGAAGAAAAAGCACGGGTATTCGCTCTGCAGCTTGACCCAGTTCTTGAGGGCGCCGTGAAAATGACCCAGGTGCAGGCTCCCGGTGGGGCGCATGCCCGAGACGACGCGTTGCTCGTACATGTGGTTACGTTCCTAAAGTTGGAAGATGGTCGCGATCACATGGATCGACGCGCTGATCATGGGGTTGAGAATCGCGCCGAGCACATTGGTGAACAGCAACAGCAGCAGGATCGGAAACCCGTAGGGCTCCAGGCGCGAAAAGCTGTACGCCAGGCGGTTGGGCAGCAGGCTCACCGCGATGCGTCCGCCATCCAGCGGCAGAATCGGCAGCAGGTTGAGCAGCATCAATACCAGGTTTACCGTGATGCCCGCCTTGGCCATCAGGGCGAGCGGCAGGGTAAACGTGTTGTGCGGGGCGAGCAGCGCGAACTTCAGCACCAACGCCCACAACAGCGCCATCGACAAATTCGCGAACGGGCCTGCCGCGGCCACCCACAGCATGTCGCGCTTGGGACGGCGCAAGCTTCCGAAATCCACCGGCACCGGCTTGGCCCAGCCGAACAACATCCCGCCCGAGCCAAGCAGGCTGCTCGTAGTCAGGATCAAAAGCGGCACCAGCACCGTTCCGACCGGGTCGATATGCCGCAGCGGATTGAGGCTCACGCGCCCGAGCACGTAGGCGGTGTTGTCGCCGAAATGCCTCGCCACGTAGCCATGCGCCGCCTCGTGCAAGGTAATCGCGAAGATTACCGGGAGCGCGTAGATGGCAATTGTCTGGACGAGATTTAATTCCATTGACCCGGCGATTGAAAAACCGCGATTTTATCAGACTCGGGGTTAGAACCCGAAAGGATCCAGACTTCCCTTGCCCTGCCGCAGCAATTCGGGGACGGCACCGGTCAAATCCACCATCGTGGTCGGCTCGATGCCGCAGGAGCCCGCATCCAGCACCAGATCGAGCGCATGCTCCAGGCGCGTGCGGATCTCCTCGCCGTCGTTGAGCGGCAACGCGTCTCCCGGCAGGCTCAGCGTGGCCGACAACAGCGGCTCACCCAGCGCCGCCAATAACGCCTGCGCCACGGCATGCTCGGGCACGCGCATCCCTATGGTTTTCCGCCGCGGGTGCAGCAGGCGCCGCGGCACTTCCCGGCTTGCGCGCAGAATGAACGTGTAGCTGCCAGGCGTGAGTTTTCTGAGCAGCCGGTATTGCACGTTGTCCACCTGCGCGTAAGTGGCGATTTCCGACAGATCGCGACACATCAACGTCAGGTGGTGCTTGTCGTCGATCTTGCGGATGCTGCGCAGCCGCTGCATCGCCTCCTTATCGCCTATGTGGCAGCCGATGGCGTAGCAGGAATCAGTCGGATAGGCGACCACCCCGCCCGCGCGAATGATGGCGGCGGCCTGGGCAATCAGGCGCGGCTGAGGATGGGTGGGATGGACGGCGAAGTATTGCGACATTTGAAATCAGTGGGAAAAGTGTGGCGGGGAAGCAGATCAGACTCCGTTCACCATTCACCAATCGTGCCAGACCGGCTTGAGATCCGCCGCCAGGCTGGGCAGCCTGCCCAGGTCCACACGAGACTCACCCGGGCCGTGAAAATCGGAACCGCGCGAAGCGAGCAAGCCGAACTCATTGGCCAGGATCGCGTACTCCAGGAATTGCTCGGCCGTGTGGCTGCTGGTGATCACCTCGACGCCGGCGCCGCCGCCCTCCTTGAATTCGCCCAGGAACTTGCGCATCTCGGTACGCGTGAGCTTGTAGCGCCCCGGGTGCGCGACCACCGCGATACCCCCACCCGCCTTGATGCAGGCAAGCCCCTCTTCCAGCGTGGCCCACTGGTGCGGCACATAGCCGGGCTTGCCGCCCACCAGATAATGCTGAAACGCGCTTTTCACGTCGCGCACGTAATGCTTTTCCACAAGAAAACGCGCGAAATGCGTGCGTCCGATGAGATTCGGATTGTCGACATAGGCATAGGCGCCTTCCAAGCTGCCCGGAATACCGACGCGCGCGAGGTCCTGCGCCATCTTCTTCGCGCGTTCGGTGCGGCCCTGGCGTATAGCATGCAAGCCCTGCTGCAATTGCGCATTGCCCGGATCGACGTTCAGGCCGACGACGTGGATAGTGATTTCGCCCCAACTGATCGAAACTTCGACGCCGTTGACGAAACGCAGGCCCAGTTCGGTCGCCTGCGCGCGCGCTTCGGCCAGGCCGGAGATCTCGTCGTGGTCGGTGAGCGCGAGCATGTCGACGCCATTGCCCGCCGCGCGCCGCACGAGCTCGGCCGGAGCGAG
>JACZJU010000150.1 GCA_014860395.1 Burkholderiales bacterium
CCTGAAGCTTCTGCGCGAGTTTGCCCAGCGGCAGCCGCGCGCGAATGCAAAAAAGATCCACCTGCGCTTCCTCGTCTCGCCGACCGAGATCATCGCCGACGCCGCAGGCAATGTGGCGGGCTTGGCGCTGGAAAAAAACCGCCTCGAGGCGCGGCCCGATGGTTCGGTCGCTGCCTGCGGGACCGGCGAAGTCGAAGCGCTCGAGGTCGGAATGGTGCTGCCCGCTATCGGTTATGCCGCGGAGCGCATCGCCGGCGTTCCGTACGACGAGAAAGCGCGGGTGATTGCCAACGAAGATGGGCGGGTCGTCGATCCCGCCAGTCGCGCCGTGATTGCCGACGAATACGTTGTCGGTTGGGCGCGCAGCGGGCCGCAAGGGCTGATTGGGGAGCACAAGCGCGCGTCCGCGCACGTCGTTGAGCACATGATCGCCGACGGCGCCGAACTCGCGAAGCGCTCACTGCCGGAGCGCGATGCGATTGTCTCCTTGCTGCGCGAGCGTGGCGTGCAACCAGTCTCGTTCAACGACTGGAAGCAACTCGATGATGTGGAAGTAGCGCGCGGGGCGCGGCGCGGCGCACCGCGCGACAAGATCGTCGATGTCGAGGCGATGCTCGCGGTTCTTGCGCAGGACTAGGACTCCATTTCAGAATGAGGGGACACATTCCCTCACCCTCCCCTAAATTGGAGGCCATTTCGGTAATTCTGAACTAGCCTTCAAGAGACGCTGCAGAACTGCAGGGACAAGGAATGCTCAATATCGCCGCCACCTGCCTGGTCATCACCGCGCTGCTGGCCTATCTGAACCACCGCTTCGTCAGGTTGCCCACGACCATCGGCGTGATGGCGGCTGCGCTGGTGTTTTCGCTGGCTCTCGTCGGCCTGGACGCAGTGGGCGTGGCGCACGGCTTGCGACAGTACGAGGAGTCGCTGCTGCGCTCGATCGACTTTTCCGACGTCCTCATGCAAGGCATGCTGTCGCTGCTACTGTTCGCCGGCGCGCTGCATGTCGACCTGAGCGAACTCAGCACCTACCGTTGGCCGGTAGCGGCCATGGCCGTTCTGGGCACGCTGTTGTCGACCGTCGCGGTGGGCTACGGGATGTGGTTTGCGCTGCCGCTCGTGGGCTTGCATATGCCGCTCATCCATTGTCTGCTGTTCGGCGCGTTGATCTCGCCCACCGACCCGATTGCGGTCATGGGCATCCTCAAGTCCGCAGGCGCGCCGAAGGAGCTGGAGCTGGTGATCGCGGGCGAATCGCTGTTCAACGACGGCGTGGGGGTGGTGATCTTTTCCCTGCTTTTGGGCATGCTTGTGAGCGGCGTCACGCCGACGCCGGGCCAGGGCCTGGAGATGCTGCTGCACGAAGCGGGCGGCGGCCTGCTGTTCGGCCTGGCGCTGGGCTATGTGACGTTCCGCCTGCTGAAAAGCGTGGACAACTACCAGGTCGAGGTTCTGTTGACGCTGGCCGCGGTCACGGGCGGCTACGCGCTGGCGAGCGGGCTGCACGTGTCCGGCCCGCTGGCCATGGTGGTCGCCGGACTGATCATCGGCAACCACGGCCGTGCGCTGGCGATGTCGGACACGACGCGTCGCTATCTGGACATGTTCTGGGAGCTGGTCGACGTGATACTGAACGCGATTCTGTTCGTACTGATCGGTATGGAGGTTCTGCTGGTGGCGTTTTCGGTCAGGGAGCTGATCGCTGCGGGGGTGGCCGTGGCGGTGACGCTATCTGCCCGGCTGCTCACCGCCGGACTGCCTGTGGGACTGCTGCGGCGCGCCTTCGATCTGCCACGAGGTTCGTGGAAGGTGTTGACCTGGGGCGGGCTGCGCGGTGGCATTTCGGTCGCGCTCGCGCTGTCGCTGCCCGCGGGAGCGGAGCGCAACACCGTGGTCGCGCTGACTTACAGCGTCGTCGTGTTCTCTATCCTTGCGCAGGGGCTTTCCATCGGCTACGTCACGCGCAAGGCGGTGACGCCGCCCTGACCGATCAGCATACGGCGAACCCGGGAGTCCTGCAGCCATGCGCCAGTAATACTGTGCTTCCGCAGCCGGGGGCTAGCGTTTACCCGGCGCTACCTTGACCGCGATATCCTCCAGCTTCTTCGACTTGATGAACTGGCCGTCCAGGGCGGCTTCCTTGAGCGTGCCGCCGTAGGCGACGGTCATGAGCTGGCTGTAAAAGACCACCGGCATGTCGAGTTTGGTGCCGTACTTTTTGTTGATCTCGGACTGGTAGACCTCGACGTTCGCCTGGCACAGCTGGCAGGGGGTGCAGATCACATCGGCGCCGTGGTCGTAGGCCGACTCGACGATGTTCTTGATCTGCTTGTACGCCTTGTCCGGCTCGCAGAACGCGAGCGAGCCGCCGCAGCAGCTGACCTTTTCTTCGTACTTTGCCATCGGCTCGCCGCCCACGGCCTCGACCAGCTTGTCGAGGTACATGGGGTTCTCGAAGGATTCGCCCGCGATGCCGAACGGACGATTGGTCTGGCAGCCGACATAGCCTGCGACCTTGAGCCCTTCGAGCGGTTTGACCACCGGTTTGCCGAGTTCCTCGTAGCCGATGTCTTCGATCAGCACCTCGACCATGTGGCGGATCTCGGTCCCCGGCTTGTATTCCAGGCCGGCTTCCTTCAAGGCCTCGTTGGTGTCGGCCAGCAGCTGGCTGGAGGCGTCGAGTTTCTCCGCCGTTTCGCGTCCGCCCAACCAGCAGGCGGGGCAGGTGGCGACGATGTCCTGGCCCGGCAAATGTTTGTCGGACAGGGCGAAGTTGCGCGCCGACAGCACGTGGCGCGCGAGCTCGCTCGATCCGGCATAGCTGATCGAGGCGCCGCAGCAGTTCCAGTCCGGGATCTGCGTCATCTTGACGTCGAGCTTCTCGCACATCGATTCGACCGACACCAGGTAGTTGGAGGC
>JACZJU010000151.1 GCA_014860395.1 Burkholderiales bacterium
AAGCCCGGCGACTGGGCCACGGTCAAGATAGAGCGCGCCGACGCCCACGATTTGTGGGGAAAGTTGATCTGATCGGTAGCGAGTTTCTGAATTGCTATAGAAAGAACTGTCATCCTGAGCGCAGCGAAGGATCTGCTTTTCGACGCGTAAGAGAAGCAGATTCCTCGCGAAGTTTATCCCCGGAGGGGGACTCGGAATGACAGCGTTGTCTAAAGGAGACTGACATGGAATACCGAAATCTCGGCGCGAGCGGCATCAAGGTCTCGCCCGTCTGCCTGGGCACGATGATGTTCGGCGATCGCACCGACGCCGCAGAAGCGGGCCGCATTGTCGACTCGGCGCGCGCCGCCGGCATCAATTTCATCGATACTGCCGATGCGTACGCCAAGGGCGAGTCAGAGCGTCTCACCGGCAAGCTGATCGCGGCAGACCGCGGACAATGGGTGCTGGCGACCAAGGTCGGCAATCCCATGGGCAAGGGACCCAACGAAACCGGCCTGTCGCGCGCCTGGCTGATGCGCGCGATCGACGCGAGTCTGGAGCGCCTCAACACCGACTGGGTCGACATCTATTATTTCCACCTCGACGATTCGTCCACGCCGATTGAGGAATCGCTCATCGCCATGGGCGAGATCATAGGATCGGGCAAGGCGCGCTATTTCGGCGTGTCGAATTACCGCGCCTGGCGCATCGCGCAAATTGCCGAGCTGTGCGACAAGCTGGGCGTGCCGGCCCCAATCGTTTGCCAGCCGTACTACAACGCGATGAACCGCATGCCGGAAACGGAAGTCCTACCCGCCTGCGCCAGCTACGGCCTGGGCGTAGTGCCTTACAGCCCGCTCGCGCGCGGCGTGCTCACCGGAAAATATGCGCCCGGTCAGGCGCCCGCCGCGGACACGCGCGCCGGGCAAAAGGACAAGCGCATGATGGAGACCGAATTCCGCGAGGAATCCATGGTCATGGCGCAAAAGCTCAAGACGCATGCCGAGACGCGCGGCATGACTGCAGGCCAGTTCGCGCTCAATTGGGTGCTCAACAACCGCATCGTCACTTCGGTGCTCGCGGGGCCGCGCACCTTCGAGCAATGGACTGAGTACTTGGGCGCGCTGGATCACGCATTTACCGCCGAAGACGAGGCGCTGGTCGATTCCATGGTGAAGAGCGGCCACCCTTCTACTCCGGGATATAACGATCCCAAGTATCCTCTTACGGGGCGGCCTGCATACCACGTGCGATAGGCCCTGGTCATTCCGAGGGCACAGCCCGAGGAATTTGCTTTTTCGACTCGCTGAAAAGCAGATTCCTCGCCGAGCTCGGAATCACAGTGGCTGGAGAAAATGCAAGGTAGAGCCGTTTGCAAGCTTTGATGTGAGCTAGAATCCGCAGGTCAAACGATTTGGAATCCAACCCTTGCTGATCCCCGTCATCCTGTCCGGCGGCGCCGGCACCCGCCTGTGGCCGGTGTCGCGCGAGGCGCATCCCAAGCCCTTCATCGTTCTTCCCGATGGGCAGAGCCTGATGCAGAAAACGCTGCTGCGCGCGGCGGCATTGAAGCCGGATTCCATCCTCACCATCACCAACAGGGATTATTTTTTCATCACCCGCGACGCCTATTCCGAAGTCGCGTTGGCCCGGGATATAGTCCTCGACTATCTGCTGGAGCCTGTCGGGCGCAATACCGCACCGGCCATCGCCGCAGGCGCTTTGCGCCTGCGCGAGCAGTTCGGCGACGCAGCGACGATGCTGGTGTTGCCCTCGGATCACCTGATCAGCGATGTCACTGCGTTTGCCGAGGCGGTGCAGGCGGCGACTAAACTTGCCGAACAGGGCTATCTGGCCACCTTCGGCATAGCTCCGACCAGCGCCGAAACCGGGTTCGGCTATATCGAGGCCGACCCGGCGCACAAGCTCGGCGGCGCCGGGCTGGCCGTGCGCCGCTTCATCGAGAAGCCCTCGCGCGCGAAGGCCGAGGAGTACCTCGCTTCCGGGCGCTACTACTGGAATTCGGGCATGTTCTGCTTTCGCGTCGGCGAATTCCTCGCCGAACTCGCGCGCTGCGCGCCCGATGTGTCGGAGGCGGTGATTGCAGCATGGCAGGCAACGAAGCGCAATGAGCAGCCCGTCGCCATCGATGCGGATGCCTTTGCGCGCATCGCCGACATCTCCGTGGACTATGCCGTCATGGAAAAAGCCGAGCGCGTGGCGGTCGTGCCGGGGCGCTTCGACTGGAGCGACATCGGCTCCTGGCAGGCGCTCTGCGACCTGGTGCCCGCCGACGCAGCGGGCAATCGCATCCAGGGCGAGGCGGTGCTGGTAGATAGCAAGAACTGTTTCGTGCGCAGCGAAGACCGGCTGGTGGCGGCCTTGGGAGTAGAGAATCTGCTCGTGGTGGATACGCCAGACGCCTTGCTCGTGGCCGATCGCAGCCGCGCCCAGGACGTGAAGAGCATTGTCCAGCGCCTCAAGGAATGTGGCCACGAAAGTGCGCGCCTGCATCGCACCGTGCACAGACCCTGGGGCACTTACACCGTGCTGGAGGAGGGGCCGCGCTTCAAGATCAAGCGCATCGTGGTCAAGCCCGGCGCCTCGCTGTCGCTGCAATATCACCACCGCCGCAGCGAGCATTGGGTCGTGGTCTCGGGAACCGCGAAGATCATGAACGGCGAGCGCGAAATCACCCTCGCCGCGGACCAGTCCTCCTATATTCCCGCCGGCACTGCACACCGGCTCGCCAACCCGGGCGCAGTCGATTGCGTCATGATAGAAGTGCAGAGCGGCGATTACCTCGGCGAAGACGACATCGTTCGCCTAGAAGACACTTACGGAAGGAAGTAGACACACTATGGCCAAAGTCGCGCTTATCACAGGCATCACCGGACAGGACGGCGCCTACCTTGCCGAATTCCTGCTGGGCAAGGATTACGTCGTCCACGGCATCAAGCGCCGCACCTCGCTCATCAATACCGATCGCATCGACCATCTGTACCAGGATCCGCACGAAACGGACCGCCGCTTCATCCTCCACCACGGCGATCTCACCGATTCCTCCAACCTGGTGCGCATCATCCAGCAGACGCAGCCGGACGAAATCTACAATCTCGCCGCGCAAAGCCATGTCGCCGTCTCGTTCGAGGAGCCGGAATACACGGCCAATTCCGATGCGCTGGGCGCGCTGCGCCTGCTCGAGGCCATCCGCATCCTAGGGATGGAGAAGAAGACCCGCTTCTACCAGGCTTCCACCTCCGAGCTCTACGGCATGGTGCAGGAGACGCCGCAAAAGGAAACCACGCCTTTCTACCCGCGTAGCCCTTACGGCGTGGCCAAGCTCTACGCCTACTGGATCTGCGTCAATTACCGCGAGGCTTACGGTATCTACGCCTGCAACGGCATACTGTTCAACCACGAATCGCCCGTGCGCGGCGAGACCTTCGTCACGCGCAAGATCACGCTCGCGCTGGCGCGCATCAAGCTCGGCCTGCAGGACTGTCTCTACCTCGGAAATTTCAATGCCAAGCGCGACTGGGGGCATGCGCGCGATTTCGTCGAGGCGATGTGGCTGATGCTGCAGCAGCCGCAGCCCGAGGATTTCGTCGTTGCCACCGGCGAGCAGCACAGCGTGCGCGAATTCGTCGACGCCGCCGCGACGGAATTGGGCATGAAGATTACATGGAAGGGAAAAGGGAAGAACGAGAAAGGCTATGACCAGGGCGGCCGTTGCATCGTCGCTGTTGATCCGCGCTACTTCCGTCCGACCGAAGTGGACTCCCTGCTGGGCGACGCGACCAAGGCCAAGGCCAAGCTCGGCTGGGTGCCGAAAGTGAAATTCGCAGAACTCGTCGCCGAGATGGTGCGCGAGGATCTGCGCTCGGCCGAGCGCGATGAATTGGTCAAGAGTCACGGACACAAGACCTTCAACCGGCATGAGTGATGGAGTACTCCAGTAACTTTCATTCCGAGGCCCCCTCGCCTCCGCTCGGGGCAGGCTCCGGCCGAGGAATCTGCTTTTTGTTCTCGCACAAAAGCAGATTCCTCGCTCTGCTCGGAATGACAAGATTGAAGTTCTTAGAGATCTCGTGATGGATAAAAAAGCAAAAATCTACGTCGCCGGCCATCGCGGCCTGGCCGGTTCAGCACTGGTAAGGCGGCTGCGGCAACAAGGCTACGAAAACGTATTGTTCCGCACGCATGCCGAGCTGGAACTCACCGATCAGGCCGCGGTGCGCGATTTCTTCCAGCGCGAAAAACCCGATTATGTGTTTCTCGCCGCGGCCAAGGTCGGCGGCATCGTCGCCAACAGCAGCTATCCGGCCGAGTTCATCCACGGCAATCTTGCGGTGCAGACGAATGTACTGCACGAATCCTGGCGGGTTGGCGTAAAGCGACTGCTGTTCCTTGGCTCGTCGTGCATCTATCCGCGCCAGTGTCCGCAGCCGATCAAGGAAGAATATTTGCTCACCGGTCCGCTGGAGCCGACCAACCGCCCCTATGCCATCGCCAAGATCGCCGGCATCGAGATGTGCTGGTCCTATAACCGGCAGTACGGCACCGGCTTTGTCGCGGCGATGCCGACCAATCTCTATGGCCCGGGCGATAGTTACGACTTGAACAATTCCCACGTGCTGCCCGCGCTGATCCGGAAAATGCACGAAGCGATGAAGGCGGGCTCCGAGGAAGTGGTCATCTGGGGCACGGGCTCGCCCCTGCGCGAGTTCCTCTACAGCGAGGACATGGCTGAGGCCTGTGTCCACCTGCTCGAACTGCCCGTGCCGGAATTCTCGAAGCTGATTTCGGAGCGCGAGCCGCCGCTGGTGAACATAGGCTACGGCGAGGACCTGAGCATCGCGGAGCTCGCGCGGACGGTCGCGCGCGTGATCGGCTTTCGCGGCAGTTTGCGCTTCGACACTTCCAAGCCCGATGGCACGCCGCGCAAGCTGCTCGATTCGAGCCGGATCAATGCATTGGGATGGAAGCCGCGTACGCGCATGGACGCGGGAATAGCGCTGGCCTACAAGGATTTCCTCGCCCGCTTTCCCGGCTGACGTTGACCCGAACCGCCGCTCAGGCCCCCGGCGTCGTCTCGCGCAGTTCCGCGCGCTGCTGGCGATCCGACAATTGCTGGTGCGTGGCGATATAGATGCCGCTCGCCATGATCACGGCGATGCCGATCAGCGACCAGTGGTCGGGAAAGTGGCCGAACACCAGATAGCCCATCAGCGTTACCCAGATCAACTGCGTGTAGCTGAACGGCGCGAGCTGCGACGCCGGCGCGTAGTCGTAGGCCTTGATCAGGATCAGGTGGCTCAAACCGCCGATAATGCCGATGGCGACGAACAGAAACGCGTGATACAGGCTCTGCGGCCGGAGCCAGACAAAGGGCAGCGTGAAAGACATAAGCACGCTGCCTACCAGGCCGGAATAGAAGATCGAGGTATACGGGCTCTCCAGGTTTGCGAGCTTACGCGTCAGGATCTGATAGCCGGCGAAACAGGTTGCACAGCATATAGGCAGCAGCGAGGCCCAGGTAAATACGCTCCCGCCTGGACGGATGATGATGAGCACGCCGGCGAATCCGCCCGCCACCGCGAGCCAGCGCGCTGCTTCCACTCTTTCCTTCAGGAAGAACGCGCCCATCAGCGTGACCAGCACCGGCGCGATAAACGTGATCGACGAAGTTTCGGCCAGCGGCATTTGGCTGATGGCGAACACGAAGAACAGGGTAGAGCCGGCGAGCAGCAGACCGCGCAAGAGTTGCACGCCCAGCCGTCGCGTGCGCACCAGGCCCAGACCCAGGCGCGGACCGAGAATGATCAGCACCAGCAGCACATGAAAGAAATAGCGCGCCCAGACAATCGCGGGCACGGGGTAGAAGCGCGACAGATACTTCGACATCGTGTCCATGACGACGAACAGCGCAACCGCCGTCATGATCAGCAACGGACCGCGCGGGCTGTGCGTATGCGCGTAAGCGGCTGCGCTCATCGAAGCGCGGGTATAAGTGGTTTCTTCACAGCGGGCGCATTATAGCCGCGCGGGAGCGAGCTTGCTCGCGAATGACGGAATTTGCGAGCCGCGCAAGGGGAGTTGCTTCGCGGCGCAAGCTCGCTCCCACAACAGTCCCTACGATTTCTTCAACGGCAGCGCCGCACCCCCGGCAAAGCGCGCGTCCGCGCCCAGCATCTCCTCGATGCGCAGCGCCTCGTTCCACTTCGCCATGCGCTCGCCGCGCGCGAATGAACCAACCTTGAGCTGCCCCGCATCCCAGCCGGTGGCGAGGTGCACGATGCTGACATCCTCGGTTTCGCCCGAGCGCGCCGAGACGACGCAGCCCCAGCCTGCGGCCTTGGCCAGATTCAGCGCCGCGCGCGTCTCGGTCACCGTGCCGCACTGGTTGGGCTTGAGCAGCACGGCATTGCATGCCCGGTCGGCGATTGCATCCTTTACGCGGTCCGCGCTGGTGGTCAGATAGTCGTCGCCTATGATTTGCACCCTGGTGCCGGCCGCGGCGGTGAAGCGCATCATGCCTACGCGGTCGTCTTCGGCTAGCGGGTCCTCGACCGATATGATCGGATAGCGCTCGATCCAGCCCAGGACCAGTTCGCACATACCGTCGCTGTCCAGATCCTTGCCGTCAAGCCGGTAGCGGCCGCGCGCGCTGAACTCCGTGGCGGCGATGTCCAGCGAGATTGCGACTTCGTCGCCGGGCACGAAGCCGGCGCGCGCAATCGCGCGCACCAGGGTTTCGATCGCTTCTTCATTGCTGGCGAATTCCGGCCACCAGCCGCCTTCGTCGGCAACGCCGCGCAGCTTGCCGGCGTCGCGCATGAGTTCGCCTGCCGCGTGATACACGCGCGCCGTCATCTCCAGCGCCTGATCGAAGCTTGTTGCCGAGAGTGCCATCACCATCAGGTCCTGAATGTCGATGCGCCGGCCTGCATGTGCGCCGCCGCCGAAAATCTGGATTTCTGGCAGCGGCAGCCGCACCGGTTTGCCTTGAGCCAGATAGCTAAACAAGGGCAAGCCCTGTGCACTCGCTGCCGCGTGCAGCGCCGCGAGGGACACGGCAACGGTGGCGTTCGCCCCGAGACGCGACTTGTTCGGCGTTCCGTCGAGCGCGATCAGCGCCCGGTCTAGGTCTTCCTGCTTTGCCGCGTCCATGCTGACGAGGGCTGTCGCGATGGCACCGTTGACGTTGGCAACTGCGGCGTTGACTCCGATCCCATCGGCGTCGCGCAGATCGATCGCCTCGAGTGCGCCGCGCGAGGCGCCGGCGGGGGCGATCGCGCGGCCGCGCGCGCCGCAGGCA
>JACZJU010000152.1 GCA_014860395.1 Burkholderiales bacterium
GAGATCCTCCAGCTGCTGCTTCCAGCAATACCAGAACTCGGGAAAACCATGCAGGAACAGGATCAACGGCCCCTGCCCGGCATGTGCGTAGTGCAGGCGCACGCCGTTGACGCTGGCGTAGTCGTGATGAATTTCGGTCAAGTGGAAGCCCAAGGAAATGATGGATGCCGGCGGACATTAGCGTGCGGCCGCCGAGGTGTCAACGCAGTCTAAGAGGCCATTTCACAAATCAACTGTCATTCCGAGGCCAAAAGCCGAGGAATCTGCTTCTTGTTTGAACCAACAGCAGATTCCTCGCGAAGTTTATCCCCGGAGGGGACTCGGAACGACAATTTTTGGCGCTGTCATTTTGGAACGCGCTCCAAGCTGGCCTAAAGCAGAGGATAGACCGCCAAGGGCGCTTCCTTGCCCTTTACCACCAGCTCGCGCCGTTCGCCGAGCGGCGTGCCCGGATCCAGCGCAGCGCGCACCGATTCGGACACCAGCGCCTCGCCGCCGCCGGCGGCGCCCTCGATGCGCTTGGCGGTGTTCACCGTGTCGCCGATAACGTCGTAGCCCTTGATGCCGGAGCTGCCGAGCAGCCCCTCGACCACCGGCCCCGAATGCACGCCTATCCCCGCGCCCAGTTCCCAGGACGACAAAGCCTGGCGCGTCTGCGTGCGCAGTTCCATCGCGCAGGCCGCGGCCTGACGCGGTTCGGCAAAGACGGCGAGGACTTCGTCGGCGGAGAACTTCATCTTGATCGCGCCGTGGCGCCAAACCACCGGCTCGGCGGCCTGGTAATACCCGTTCAATGCCTGCACCACGGTCTCGGGCGAACGGCGCTCGCTCCAGGCAGTGAAGCCGCGGATATCCATGAACAGGATGGCGCGCTCGCGCCGCACCATGGTCAGCGCCTCCGGATTCGCGATCACGCGTTCGAGCAGATCCCTGCCCAGCAGCCACTCGGAATAGCGCTGCAGCTGGGTCGAGGTTTCGCGCAGCAGCGCGAGATAACCGTATTCGGACAAGGCCGCGAGCCCGACCGAGATGCCGAGGATCAGCGTGGCAAGGCCGATGAACAGGTGCGCGCGGTCGGCAAAGAAAGCTGCGGCCGAAAACTGCGTGCCGTCGACGAGCAGCTCGAAAATCGCGTACATCACGAACAGGATGGCGGCCCGCACTACGTTCTCCAGCACCACCAGCACCCCTGCCGCAGGTCCGGGGCCAGCGCGCGATCTGGCCGCCTGCAGCGCGCCGATGGCAATGGCAAAAATCCAGTAGGCGATATGATTCGGCGCGGCGAAAAACTCCCACCCCTCGAAGCACGCTTCGACCGCGGTATAGGCGGCCGGCCCGACCAGATTGCCGAGGAAGCGTCGCGGCGCTGTATTTTTCCAGCGCGTCAGCACCCATGCCTGCAGCAGCATCGCGCCGATCAGCGTATAGACGTCGGGCGCGAGAAACACCGCCGGTCCTTCGAGCAGCAGTTCCAGCAGCAGATTGGCAATCGGAAACTGCCCGGAATTGCGGAACAACTCCTGCTCAAAACGGTTGCGAAACGAACCTGAGATACGCGAGTCGAGCGCGGAGCCCAATGCGACCGGGCGCTCGCTGCTGGTGTCCGTAGTCATTACGAATACGCCTTCTGCGGCGGTGCGCCGCCGCGGCTCAATTTAGAACCCGTAACAAAAGTCGTTTTGTTACGGTCAGGCTTAGGGGAGCACGAGGAGCGGTATCCCCTCGTCTTGTTACACACTCTTAGTCGAACTTCGAAAAATCAGGCTTGCGCTTCTCGAGAAATGCGCTGAAGGCTTCCTTCGCCTCGGGCGAAGCCAGGCGCTCGCCGAAATGGTCGGACTCCAGTTTGATTCTCTGCGCCACCGCCGCCATTTGGCCCTGCTTCATCAGCTGCTTGGTCAGGCGCAGGGATGCGGCCGGCTTGGCGGCGAGCTTCTTCGCCTGCGCCAACGCCGTATCGAACAATTGTTCCTCTGGGACCACCTCGGTCACCAGGCCGATTTCCTTCGCCTTCTGCGCGCTGAACGGCTCGCCCAGCAGCAGCAGTTCGGCCGCGCGTTGGTAACCCACGAGCGCGGGCAGCAGCAGGCTGGATGCCGCCTCGGGAACCAGCCCCAGATTCACGAAGGGCAGCTGCAGGCGCGCATTCGGCGCCGCATATACCAGGTCGCAGTGCAAGAGCATGGTCGTGCCTATGCCCACCGCCGGGCCCGCCACCGCGGCGACGATGGGTTTTTGCGCCCGGCTGATGCCGTACAGGAACTGGAACACCGGCCGGTCGTCGTCGCGCGGCGGATTGTCGAGAAAATCCTGCAGGTCGTTGCCCGCGGTGAAAAGATCCGCCTTGCCGTGGATCAGCACCACGCGCACACCGGCGTCGGCCTCCGCCGCACGTATCGCGTCCGCCATGGCCTGGTACATGGCCGCAGTCAGCGCATTCTTCTTGTCCGGGCGGTCGATTTCGATCCGCGCGATGCCGTCTTTGGTTTCGGTCTGGATATGTTTCATCGACGCTCGTAGGTTCCGGACTTATGCCGTGGGCAGCTTGTGTTCTTTGAAGTCTTCGCGCAGCTTGGTCTTGAGCAGCTTGCCGGTAGCGGTGTGCGGCAGCTGGTCGACGAATACCACGTCGTCGGGCATCCACCATTTCGCGACTTTGCCCTCGTAGAACTTGAGCAATTCCTCGCGCGTGACCTCGGCCCCGGGTTTCTTCACCACGATCAGGAGCGGCCGCTCGTCCCATTTCGGGTGGGCGCAGCCGATCACCGCCGCCTCCGCCACCGCCGGGTGGCCGACGGCGATGTTTTCCAGTTCGATAGTGCTGATCCATTCGCCGCCGGTCTTGATCACGTCCTTGGAGCGATCGGTAATCTGCATATAACCGTCGGGGTCTATGGTGGCGACGTCGCCGGTGGGGAACCAACCGTCGCGCAGCGGATTCCCGCCCTCGCCCTTGAAATAACTGCTGGT
>JACZJU010000153.1 GCA_014860395.1 Burkholderiales bacterium
GGGCAATGCGGCTGCCATTGCTAGGCACCGGAACCCTGTCGGTTCCCCGAAAAGGCGCCTCCGGCCGGCCTGCGCCCACTACCCTGCCGATCCCCGGACGGCCCGGCAAAACGCATTAAAAAACGAGGAGATAGGTCCAGAAACCGGGCCGAAAATCGGCCCATTCTGGACCCGCCCTGTCGCAATTTTCGGGCCCGTAAATACCACAAAAAAATATTTTTTGCAGGGCTGCAAACCGCCCCAATTTGTAGTATGCTGATCACACATCACCACAAGATTCCATTATAAGGTATTGATAAAATGGACATTACAAAAAAAGAAAACAAGGTTTCAAGCATAGCAGTTCCTTCCCTCCCCGATCAAAAAATCAGTCGAGAAGTTCTGCTGGAGAAGTACGCGAAGGGCACCGAATCCACCATCGGTGAAGTGCGCGCGCGCATCGCGCATGCGCTCGCCGCAGTCGAAGCGGAAGACAAGCGCGCTGTGTGGGAAAAACGCTTTCTGCAGGCGATGGAAGCCGGCTTCATTCCCGCCGGCCGCATCATGTCGGCCGCCGGCATCCAGATGCAGGCGACGCTGATCAACTGTTTCGTGCAGCCGGTGGGCGACTCGATCTCCGAAATCGTCGACGACAAGCCCGGCATCTACACCGCGCTACAGCAGGCGGCGGAAACCATGCGCCGTGGCGGCGGCGTCGGCTACGACTTTTCCTCCATCCGTCCCAAAGGCTCGGAAGTGAAGGGCACGCACTCGCGCGCCAGCGGCCCGGTATCGTATATGCGCGTGTTCGACCGCTCCTGCGAGACGGTGGAATCCGCCGGCTCGCGCCGCGGCGCGCAGATGGGCGTGCTGCGCTGCGACCATCCCGACGTGGAGGAATTCATCCACGCCAAGGACCGCGGCGACCTGTCCAACTTCAACATTTCGGTGGGCGTCACAGACGTATTCATGCAGGCGGTTGAAAACGACCTGGAAGCGGAACTGGTGCACAAGGCACGCCCGCACAAGGAGTTGATGGACGCCGGCAGCTACCAGCGCGACGACGGCCTGTGGGTATACCGCAAGCTGCGCGCGCGCGAGCTGTGGGACCAGATCATGCGCTCGACCTACGATCATGCCGAGCCGGGCATCCTGTTCCTCGACCGCATGAACCGCGACAACAACCTCAATTACTGCGAGACCATCGAGGCGACCAATCCCTGCGCCGAACAGCCGCTGCCGCCTTACGGCTGCTGCTGCCTGGGCTCGATCAACCTGACCAACTTCGTCACCGCCCCGTTCACCGAAAACGCAGGGTTCGATTTCGAGCGTTTCGGCACGACCGTCGAGACTTCGGTGCGCATGCTCGACAACGTGCTCGACGCGACCGCCTGGCCGCTGCCGCAGCAGCACGAAGAAGCGATGAACAAGCGCCGCGTCGGCCTGGGCTACACCGGACTGGGTGACGCGCTGATCATGCTGCGCCAGCGCTACGACACGGAAGACGCGCGCGCGATGGCGGCAAAGATATCGGAGGTCATGCGCGACTACGCCTACCGCGCCTCGAGCAACCTCGCGCGCGAACGCGGCTCCTTCCCGCTGTTCAACGCCGACATGTACCTGTCGGGCACCAGCTTCGCCACGCGCCTTCCGCAGGAGATCAAGGCGCAGATCCGCAAACATGGGCTGCGAAACAGCCACCTGCTTTCCATCGCCCCCACCGGCACCATCAGCCTCGCCTTCGCCGACAACGCGTCCAACGGCATCGAACCGCCGTTCTCCTGGAGCTACACGCGCAAGAAGCGCATGGCCGACGGCACGCTGCAGGAATTTCCGGTCGAGGATTACGCCTGGCGCTTGTATCACCATCTGGTCGCCAATGGCGTGCTGCCCGCGTCCGCCAGCGGCGCCGACGCCCTGCCCGATTACTTCGTCACCGCGCTCGAGATCTCGGCGGCGGCGCACGAGGCCATGGTCGCCGCCGTGGCGCCCTACGTGGACACCAGCATTTCCAAGACGGTCAACGTGCCGGAGAACTACCCTTACGAGGATTTCCAGGGCCTGTACATGGCGGCGTGGAAATCCGGCCTGAAGGGCCTCGCCACCTACCGTCCCAACGCCGTGCTCGGCTCGGTGCTGTCGGTGGAAGTCGCGCAAACCGCGCCGCAGGACTTCGTCCGCAACGACCGCAACCGCCGCATCCAGATCAAGGCCGTGCCCGAACCGGTGCTCGCCAGTCTGCGCTGGCCCGGTCGGCCGCGGCTCGCCGGCGGCAACCTCGCCTGGTCGTATATGGTCGAGCATGCGCACGGTGATTTCTGTCTCTTCGTTGGCCAGGTGGAAAACGGCAGCTCGCGCCCGTTCGAGGTTTGGGTGAACGGGAGCGAGCAGCCGCGCGGTTTGGGCGCCCTGGCCAAGACGCTGTCGATGGACATGCGCGCCAACGACCCGGCTTGGCTGCGCCTGAAGCTGGATTCGCTTGCCAAGACCGTGGGCGACGACGCCTTCGAGATGCCGTTCCCGCCGAACGGCGAGAAAAAACTCATGCCCAGCGTCGCCGCCGCCGTGGCGCAGCTGGTGCGCTGGCGCTGCGAGGAACTCGACGCCCTGCCCGAGGTAAAGCACGGCCCCGTGATCGACGCCATGTTCTCCTTGAAAGAACCCAAGACCGGCACCGACGGCACCATGTCCTGGACCGTCGACGTGCTCAACCCGCAGGCGCACGACGACTTCGTCCTCGGCCTGAAGGAAATCACCCTGCCCGACGGCGTGACGCGCCCCTACTCCATGTGGCTCTCGGGAGAATACCCGCGCGCGCTGGACGGCCTTTGCAAAATCCTGTCCCTGGACATGCGCGTCATCGACCCGGCCTGGATCGGCATGAAACTGCGCAAGCTCCTCGTCTACCCCGAACCGCTGGGCGACTTCATGGCCTTCACCCCCGGCTCGCGCAAACAGCAGAACTGGCCCTCGACCGTGTCCTACGTCGCGCGCCTGATCATGCACCGCTACGCCATGCTCGGCATCCTCGACGAATTCGGCATGCCGGTGCAGACCATGGGCATCATGGAAACCCCGGCCAAGGGCACCGCGCCGAAGATGAAGGGGACCAAGTGCGAAGAGTGCGGGAACTTCGCCGTGATCAAGAAGGATGGCTGCGACTTCTGCTCGGCTTGCGGGTGGGTGGGGGTTTGCGGCTAGATACGGACGAAGAATTGCGGAAAGGGGGATTACCCTGGTCATTTGATTCGTAATAAATTGGTCGGGTTCGCTTCCTCTACCCGGCACCATGACGGCAACGGCTTAGCGCATGTTCGCTAAGCCGTTGTCATTTGCATAAGCGCCATCTTGATCCCCAGGAAACCAAGGTGAGGGGCAGATTCTCCGCCCGGATGAATTTAGGCGCCAACCAGACCACATGGGAAGGATCGCTCGACTGCGATATCCGCCGTGCAAATGCGACTAGCGAATGTCCGTCGAGATGCCCAGCGCCAACGCGAAAGCACGTGATAGCGCTCTCCCAGACAACGACGAACGCCCCAGACCGCCTGCCCCCGCAATGCGGGGCTTACTTACACTGCGGCCGCTTCAATTCGGCCAATGGTATATCCAACGCCGCGAATATGGCGGATGAAACCGCTGCCGAATTTTCTGCGCAAGCTCCGGACCAGCTTTTCCACGGCATCGCTTGTGGCTTCTCCACCCCAACCAAAAAGTCGATCCTCCAGATCGGCACGAGACAGCGCTACGCCGGGTCGTTCGAATAACGCGTGTAACAGGTTGAATTCGCGCGCGGTCACCGATACCGCCCGCCCATAGTAGAAGACTTCATTTGTCCCCAGATTGAGCATCAGCGGACCGTAGAACACCACCGTATCACCACGGCCGGCTTCGCGCCGCAGCACCGCGCGCGCTCGGACCGCAAGCTCGTCGAGGTCGAATGGCTGTGCCGGATAATCGTCGACGTCGCTATCCAGGCCTTGGACGCGGTCTGTAGCGGCATCGGGCGCGCCAATGATGAGCACCGGAATCCGGTCGTCGCGCTGGCGCAGGCGGGCAAGAACCGCGAATCCGTCCTTGCGCGGAAGGCCGAGATCCAGAAGCACCAAGGCATAGCGCTCGCTTGCAACGGCGAGCTCGGCCATTCGTCCTTCCAACACCCAGTCTACGGCGTAGCCGTCTTCAATCAACCCGCTGCGGATGCGCTCGCCTGTCAGGGCATTGTCTTCAACCAGCAGCACGCGCATGGTGTGTCCCCACCGGCGACAGCCTCAAGCTTTCGGCCAATGGAACGCTTTCTGCACGTCGCCCGTGCCAGAAACCATGGCGGTACGATGCAGCGTCTTGCCGTCCATTTCCGCTGTCAGCGCATATTTGCCCGCCGGTAGTTTGACGAGCATGATGGGGCCATCCGAGATCGTGTTGAGCACGGCCTTTCCGGCCGTATTCTTGATCGTCACGTAGACGTCCGCGACATATTCATTGTGTTTGCCTGCCGAGAACACCATGCTGAGCGGGTAGTTCTTTTCCGCTCGCCTCATCGCAAGCGCCTCGTCACGGCCGATTCCGCCGCTCAAGTAGGTCACCGCACCGTCAGTTCTGGCCTGGGGCAGCATGACCTGCGATGCTGCCAGCGCGGGCAGCGTAAGGCCAAGAATCAGGGCACCAAAGCTCACTTTGCCGATTGCGTTCATTTGACACCTCCGCACAAGTTAATGCATCAAGTACAAATTGTCCGGCGGCGGCTCGCCCGCCGCCCGCCTTCCACGAGCCGGATTCAACCCAAGTCGACCGGCACGTAAATCGTTTCGTCCTCGCGCCGCACCAGTAGAGCCACGTGCTTGCCCGATTCATCGAGCTGCCGGCGCAGCTCTGCCACTCCCGACACAGGCTTGTTGTTCACCGCGAGAATGACGTCACCGGACTGAATTCCTGCGCGCGCCGCGGCACCCCCGGTCTGCTCGACGAGCACGCCGCCATGAGCGTGAAGATCGCGGCGCTCCGCCGGGGTCAGGCTGCGCACCTCGACCCCGAGCTTGCCCGAGTTGGCGCCGGCTGCGTCGTTTGCCGCAACCTGCTCTGTCGGCATTGCACCAACCGAGACACGCAGCGTGCGTTCGGCGTGGTCGCGCCAGATCTTCACGCTCGCGCTCTGGCCCGGTTTCATGCTGCCGACGAGCAGCGGCAGTTCGCTCGACGAGTCGATGTCCTTGCCATCGAAGGCAAGAATGACATCGCCCGATTTGATGCCGGCGCGCGCTGCGGGACTTCCGTCCTCAACCGAGCCGACAAGCGCGCCCGCGGGCTTCTTCAAGCC
Organism: Burkholderiales bacterium; assembly: GCA_014860395.1. Lineage (GTDB taxonomy): Bacteria > Pseudomonadota > Gammaproteobacteria > Burkholderiales > SG8-39 > 2-12-FULL-64-23. The sequence continues at coordinate 5,297 of JACZJU010000153.1, forward strand.
GAACGATTGCGCGAGATCCTGATTGACCTCCTGGATGCCGATACCCAGGCGACCGTGTGTGGCCTTTCCAAAGTGCTGCAGCTGGTTTTCGACGTTCATGGCGACGTTGATCGGGACGGCGAACGATAATCCCATGTAGCCGCCGCTGCGGCTGTATATCTGAGAGTTGATCCCGATCACCTGCCCGTCCGCATTGAATAGCGGTCCGCCCGAATTGCCCGGGTTGACTGCCACATCGGTCTGAATGAACGGAACGTAACTGTCGCCGGGCAGTGCGCGCGATTTGGCGGAAACGATGCCGGCCGTTACTGAATTTTCGAAACCAAACGGCGAGCCCACCGCGAGCACCCACTGACCGACCTTTATTTTCGACGAATCACCGATCTTGAGCGCGGGTAGCCCGCTTGCATCTATCTTGAGCAATGCGACGTCGCTGAGCGGGTCCGTGCCCACCACCTTGGCTTTGAATTCGCGCCGATCGGTAAGTTTTACATCCACTTCGGTTGCATCCTTTACGACGTGCGCGTTCGTCAGGATGTAGCCATCGGGACTGATGATGAACCCCGAACCGATGCCATGCATCGGGCCTTGCTGCGGCTGCGGAATATTGAAGTGTTTGAAAAACTCGAAGAACGGATCGTTCTGGTCCAGTTGCGGCATCTGTGCCGCCGCGTTCCCGGTCTCGGTGGTGCTGATGTTGACGACCGATGGCCCCACGCGCGCGACCAGACCGACGAAATCCGGCAGGGCGCTCGGCGCTGCATTGGGCAGATTACGCGTGAAACTCGGCCGCTGAGCGCTCGCCGCCCCCGCGGCAATTGAGGCGATGCCGTTACTGCAGCCGGCGAGCAGCGCCGGGAAGAGAGCGGCCGCCACGGCAAGCTGCATTGCTTTGCGTTTCATGGCATGACTCCTTTCATGTAGGTAAAGCTGATAGGCGCAGCCTAAACGCCAACACTTAAGGACGACTTAAAGGTGTATTGCAGCTCCGCGTCCGCGGCGCAAATACGCCGGGACTGTCATGTGAAGCCCAACACGGAACACGGACGCAATTGCCGCGTCGACGCTTCGCCCCGGCTTGCGAGGCAGTCCCAACAGGCGCGTAGCCATGTGAACGGCCGTGCGCACGGGGTAATGTTCCAGTGCGTTGGCGCCCAGGGCATGAGTGAATTCGCTGTAGTAGCTTGTCCGAAACTCGCGCGATGGATTCATTGCCTGCCAGACATGCTTGAAGGCGATCAATCCGTCTTCCTCATTAATTTCAAGCGCGCGCTGCACCATTGCCTTCGCGGTCGCGCTGCGCGCCGGCTGCTCCAGGCCTTGATAGTGCCGAAAGAAGCGCAGGAACTGTTTGTAGTGTCCTGCCTCATCGGCGCGAATTTCGCCAGCAAGCTGCGCCAGCACCGGGCAGGGGGCCATGCGCTGAATCATGGTGTAGTAGGAAAATGTACCTGTCTCGACGATGCAGCGCCGTGCCATTTCCAGCGCGCGTGTCGGACCGAGTCGCTCCGTTTTGCAGTAAGTAGCGTACTCGTCGCGGTAACGCTCAAATGTTCCGTCCCAGTCGAACGCAGGCCAAGCCGCTGCCGCATACCTGCGCAAAGCAGCACCATGCTGGGTTTCCTCCGGCACCCAGACGCCGTCCAGCCAACGACACACCTCATCCTCCCCTTTGAAGTACTCGACCAGGTTTCGGGCGTAGACATCGGACATGATTTCGACGAAAGACGCAGTCGCAACGATGTACAGCAGCAGCCGGCTGCTTGCCATCGCCGAGCAGTCCACTGCATCGTAGGGCAGGTCCTGGTAATTCCAGCGCAGGCCCGTGCCAATGTCTTGATCGATCATAACAATATCTCCGTCCACAAGATCGCACTTGGAGAACGCGCGGATGCATCCGCCAATTGTCCGAAATCACGGCAGCCGGCCGCGTTCGCCAGGCTGCGCACCAATGGGTTAGAGAACCAATCTGCCGATAAAAAACACCCCCACCGCGAGCACCACCGCCATCATGGGCACCACTAGCGGGATCCATTTGACGACATCGTCGTCGTAGCGCGCAGGTATCCCGCCGGCGCGGCTTTCCGGATGGCGGCCAATGTTCGTCGGGCGATTGCCATGGCGATTCGTGGTAGAGATCGCGCCGGCGCTTTCGCGCGCCCTGGTGGTCGGTGTGCCGGCTGTCATCAGCATTGCAAGACCCGAAGCCATGACAATCGCCGCAACTGCATACGTTCCCATTTTCATAACCTTTCTCCTGTGCATCTGACCTGATGATGCGACCGAGGCGCAACATAGTGCTTGTACCGAAGCCTAGCGCGCACGGCTTAAAACAGCCTTAATGCGCCGCGCGAGCGTTGCGCGCGTCCCCGCCGCTTCCGCCCGGATTGGCGCGCATCGATATCCTGCGGCTGATCGCAGGCCGCGTGTTGCATGCTGCGAACCAAATGGCGCCGCGCCGGTCACAGCGGCATGAACCTAACTACGTTCACGAAATTGCGGCACGCGTCCAGGCGCGCGTTGCGCCGCATTCCCAGTGCGACTCTTGCGGCAGCCGTCGTCACGGCGGCGATTGCTTTGCCGGAGGCGGCAATCGCAGGTGCGGTGTCTTGGGTGGGAATCAATGCGGACCCTGGCAAGTCGCTCCTCTTTCTCGACACAGCCAGCATCACGCGCGCGCAAGGCACCGACCGGGCCTGGCTTCTGTTCGATTTCCGCGACCCCCAGTCGATGCAAAGCGGATTCGGCCTCAAACATTATCAGTCCGTCAAGGAACTGGTGGCAGTGCGCTGTTCGGACCGCTCCTATGCGCGAATCAAGGAAATTGAATACTCCGGTTTGAACGCGAGCGGGCGGACGGTAAGCGCCTATGCGTGGAAGCCGGATGAGCGGCGGTACCAGACAGCCGTTCCGATGTCAGCCTCGCAGGCCATCGTAGACTCTGTCTGCCATGCCTATTCTGCGCGAACGAAGGTTGGGCGCGCCATGGCATTCGCTACGCGATAGAACGGAGCAAAGCCCCGCGGGTGGATGCTCATCCAGCGCGTGTGCACAAAGCTAGGCGCTCGATTCGACGAGCCGGCGTGCGCCGGCAGAAACTTCGCTGCGCGCGCTGCAAAAACTTGGCGGCGGTGAGGGGGGGGCGAAAGGATACCTCGGTCCGGCCCCAACTACACCGCACACTTATACCGCGCTGCCGAACCCCTGGTCCTGTGCCCCCGACGGCGCTTGCAGGCCGGCGAGCCGGCACCCCTGGGACACGGGTCCCTTGGGAAAGAGTTCGTACAGATATTTGATGCCGCCTTTGTAATGGAAATGCTCGTCGAGCGCGTCATGCAAATCGCGTGCACGCATGAAGGGTTCCTCGCTGCGCGCATAAAGCTCCTGCAACCCGCGCACGACCTCCCAATGATCTTCGGTCAGAGTCAGACCTTCCGTACGCGCCAATTTTTCGGCGTCTTCAGGGGACCAGTCGGCGGGAGCATGGGGGAAACCGGGGCTGGGCTTAGTTTCGTAACCGGGGCGAATGAAATTCTCAGTGGCACTGTTCATCATCATCCTCCAATTGTTCAACATGTTTGCTCAATTGCCAACGGAAAGCGGCAGGCCTTCCGCCAAAACTAGGGTTCGACGCCGTCTGCCAGAAGAAGGTGACTCAAACTGTCATTTTCTACTCTTTTTGCTGCGATCACTCAAGGCCGTTCGGCGCCTGGATCAGCCGCGCGTATCCCGCGCAATCCTTTTTCCGGCCGCGTCCAGCCCCTGCAGATAAGCCCTCTGGGTATACATGATCAGGAAGCCGAAAATCAGGCAAGAGACGAAGATCAGCGTTCTCAAGCTGTAGCATGCGCAACGATCCCGGGTTTGATTCTTGTCCGCGCATCGCGTAGCCTGCCGACTGCCGAAAAGAACCGGACTGCTCCATGACCGACCTGACACTAGAATGGCTCAACGCGCTTCCCGGCTGGGTGAAGGAGATGGGCATCGTCATTCTCAGCGCCACGCCGGATGAAGTCAGCTGCGAATGGGAGGTGAGCGAGAAGCACCACCAGGGCTACGGCATCGTGCACGGCGGCGTGCACTGCGGCGTGATCGAGACCCTGGCCTCGGTCGGTGCGGCGGTGGTCGCGCGCCCGCGCGGCCAGCGCGTCGTCGGGCTGGAGAACAACACTTCCTTCATCCGCGCGGTGCGCTCGGGCAAGCTCCACGCCGTGGCGCGGCCGGTCACGCGCGGACGCACCACCCAGGTATGGGAGGCGTGGATACGCGATGACCAGGAGCAGCTCGTCGCGCAAGGGCGCGTGCGCCTGCTCTGCGTGGACGAGCAGCAGGCACTGGGCTGAGCGAGTGCTTCCCCGCTCACTTCTAGCCGTACACGGTAAAATCCCCTTATGCCGATCCGCAACTGCGCCACCACATCGAGCCATTACGTACCATGAGCGACACTACTCCCTCCCAGGCCAATACCTCCAGGTCGCGCTATGACGCCGCCGCGCTGATCAAGTTCGGCAAGTCGCTGCTGACCGGCGCGAGGATGCCGCGCGAACGCGCGGCCGACATCGCCGAGATCCTGGTCGAAGCCGACCTGCTCGGCCACGACACGCACGGGCTGCAGCTGCTGCCCACCTATTTGCAGCACATCGAAGCGGGACAGGTGAAGCTCGAGGGCGAACCGATTACGCTTTCCGATCACGGCGCGGTCGTTAGCTGGGACGGCCAGCGCCTGCCCGGCCCATGGCTGGTGCTGCGCGCGATGGAAGTGGCGACGCAGAAGGCCAAAACTTACGGCAGCGGCACCGTGACCATAGGCCGCAGCCATCACATCGCCTGCCTCGCCGCCTACCTGAAGCGCACCACCGACCAGGGCCTGGTCATGCTGCTCTTATCCTCCGCGCCGGGCGGTGGCAGTGTCGCGCCGTACGGCGGTCTGCGCGCCGTATTCTCGCCCAGCCCGCTGGCCATAGGCTTTCCCACCAGCGATGCTCCGGTGCTGGTCGACGTGTCCACCTCGATCACCACCAACGGCTTGACCAACCGCCTGCGCAAACAAGGCAAGCGCCTGGCGCAGCACTGGCTGATAGACGAGAACGGGGTACCCTCGGACGATCCGGCGGTGCTGCAGCCGCCGCACAAAGGAACGATATTGCCGCTGGGCGGGCTGGACGCGGGGCACAAGGGCTACGGCCTAGCGCTGCTAGTGGAAGCACTGACGGCAGGCTTGGCCGGCCACGGCCGCGCCGATCCCCTGGAACCCCTGGGCGCCAGTATCTTCCTGCAAATCCTGGATCCGGAGGCTTTCAGCGGCGGCGAGGCCTTCCGCCGCCAGATGGATTGGGTGGCAAAGGCCTGCGTCGACAATCCGCCGCGCCCGGGATTCGAGCGCGTGCGCCTGCCCGGGCAGAACGGCTTGCTGCGCCGGGAACGCCAATTGCGTGAGGGCGTGGCGCTGGAGCCGTCCATCCTGCCGGCGCTGACGCCTTGGGCGGAAAAACTGGGTGTCGCCCTGCCCGCGAGCTTGTAAGAGCCCGTAACACAGCCGCCGGGCCGCCTCGCCGGCCCCAAAAAAGACAAAGGGCGCGACTCGCGTCTCGCCCTTTGAGGTTCACTTCAGCTTCCCGGAAGGGGAATCCCCAAACACCGGGTTTAGGGTGGTCGCAGCCCGTCCGCATCAGGTACACCCGCAAAGGGGCGCGCACAACAGCGGGGCTATAGGGCCGCAACCTATCGGGTATCCTTCGATTGAGAATCTACCCCGACCAGAAAAGCTGAAGCTGAGTTAACTAACGACACCTCCGGACCGAACTTTAGGGCTTATTTCGTCCCCAGCCGCGGGCCAAGGCGCCCCCCACAAAGCCCTGGCGCCACGCCCGTGCACCGGCAGGCGCCGCGCAAGGACAGCACACCCTCCCATGCGTCCGCGCTAAAATCCGGCCATGCCGATCTACGAATATTCCCCCACCTCGGGCCAGTGCGAAAAATGCCAGGGCCTGTTTGAGGTGATGCAGCGCATCGCCGACCCCAAACTCACCGCCTGCCCCACATGCGGCCAGCCCTGCGAGCGGCGTATCAGCGCGGTAGCCCTCGGCGGCACCTGGTCGCTGTCGGAGAGCAAGATCAAGAGCTCGGGCCTGACGCAATACAAAAAAGCCGGGGACGGGGTGTATGAGCGCACCGCAGGCAGCGGTGGCCCCGACGTCATCGTAAGAAAATAAGCGCGCGGAGCGTCGCGGCGCCGACGAATCAGGCCTGCGGCCTGCTGATCACGTAACGCACGAAACCGCTGTGCGGCGTGTATTTGTCGTACAGGCCGCGCGCGCGATAGTTGTCCTCCTTGGTGTTCCAGTAAAGCCGCGACCAGCCCTGCTCCGTCATCTGCGCCAGCAGCCAGTCGATCAGTTGCTTGCCCACGCCGGCCGCGCGCTCGCCCGGATCGACGAACAGGTCTTCGAGGTAGCACACCGGGGTAAGCGTCCAGGTGTTCTCGTGGATGATGTAATTCGCCATGCCGATCACGCCTGCGCCCGCGCTCTCGGCGACGATGGCATGCACCGATGAAGCCGGGTCCATGATGCGCGACCAGGTATGGCGCGTGACCGCTTCGGACACATCGTGCTCGTAAAACCGGCAATAGCCCAGCCACAACGCGCGCCAGCGCGGCTCGTCGCGCGCCTCAATTTTTCGGATGGTAACGGTCATCGTTTGAACCCCGGCAGGACAGGAAACCGAACACTAGCACAAGCCTGCAAGCACCTTTATTCCGAACCGGCAGCGCCGGACCCGCGGCAGCGCTTACAATGGCGAAAGTGGTTTCCGGAAACTCCCGCAACACCAATATTTGGAGGCAGGACATGGGTCGATTGGAAGGCAAGCGCGCCATCGTGACCGGCGCGGCCAGCGGCATCGGGCGCGCGAGCGCGCTGCTGTTTGCGCGCGAAGGCGCAGCAGTGCTGGCGGTGGACAGGACGCGCGACGCGGTGGAGGAAACCGCCGCGCAGATCGCCGCCGCGGGCGGCAGGTCCGTCGCGATGGCAGCCGACGCCGGCAACGAGGCCGAGGTGCAGGCCTACGTCGCACGCGCGATCGCCGAGTTCGGCGGCCTGGACGTGGTCTACGCCAACGCCGGCATCAGCGGCGGCATGGTGCCCCTGTTCGAGCAGACCGTGGAGCACTGGCAGGAGATCCTGCGCGTGAACCTGATCGGCCCCTTCCTCGCACTCAAGCACGCCGGCCAGCATATGGTGAAGCAAAAATCGGGCGCCATCGTCTGCACCGCGTCGGTGGCGGGCTTGCGCGCGAATGCAGGCGGCAATCCCTACAGCGCGAGCAAGGCCGGGATCATCAGCCTGGTGCAGACCGCGGCCAATTCATTTTTCGGCACGGGCGTGCGCGTCAACGCCGTCTGTCCCGGCCTGATCGAGACCGGCATGACCAAGCCGATTTTCGAATACGCCAGAGGGCGCGGCACCGAGGCAAATCTGGGTCAGTTGAACCCCCTGGGACGCTACGGCGAGCCGGAAGAAATCGCGGCGATGGCGGCATTCCTGGCAAGCGACGAGGCGTCCTATGTCAACGGCCAGGCGATCGCGGTGGACGGCGGGCTGTCCTCCACGCATCCGTTCCGCCGGCCACGGCCCTGATGGGGTACGCGGTCACCGGTGACTGGCCAGTTTCATTCAACGTTCGAATTCAAACATGACCAACTGCAACTGCCTCGACATTCTCTCCGGCCGCGCACCTGCGGATAAGCCGGTTACGCTCAAGGGTTGGGTGCGCACCCGGCGCGATTCCAAGGCTGGAATCTCCTTCGTGCACGTTTCCGACGGCTCGTGCTTTCATCCGGTGCAGGTGGTGGCGCCGAACACGCTTGCGAACTACGCCGACGAGGTCATGCATCTCACCGCAGGCTGCGCGCTGGAAGCCACGGGCAGCATCGTGCCCTCGCCGGCCAAGGGCCAGCCGTTCGAAATGCAGGCGAGCGAGATCAAGGTGCTGGGCTGGGTGGAAGACCCCGACACCTATCCGATCCAGCCCAAGCCGCACACCATGGAATACCTGCGCGAGGTGGCGCACCTGCGGCCGCGCACCAACGTCATCGGCGCGACGACGCGCGTGCGCCACAGCGTCGCGCAGGCGATCCACCGCTTCTTCCACGAAAACGGCTTCGCCTGGATCAACACGCCCATCATCACTTCCGCGGACGCAGAGGGTGCGGGCGAGTTGTTCCGCGTCTCCACGCTCGACCTCGCGAACCTGCCGCGCACGCCCGAGGGCAAGGTCGATTACGCCCAGGACTTCTTCGGCCGCGAAACCTTCCTCACCGTGTCGGGACAGCTCAACGTCGAGAGCTACTGCCTGGCGCTGTCCAAGGTCTACACCTTCGGGCCCACGTTTCGCGCCGAGAACTCCAACACCAGCCGCCACCTGGCGGAATTCTGGATGGTCGAGCCCGAGATCGCTTTTGCCGACCTCCGCGACAACGCGAGCCTGGCCGAGTCCCTGCTCAAGTACGTGCTGGCGGCGGTGCTGACCGAGCGCGGCGACGACATGGCTTTTTTCGACGAGCGCATCGAAAAAGGCGTCATTGCAAAATTGCAGGGCATCGTCGACAAGGCCTTCGTGCGCATGGACTACACCGAGGCGATCGCCATACTTGGCAAAGCCAAGGCGAAATTCGAGTTCCCGGTGCACTGGGGCATGGACCTGCAATCCGAGCACGAACGCTACCTCGCCGAAAAGCACGTAGCCGGTCCGCTGGTGCTGATGAACTATCCGAAGGAGATCAAGGCGTTCTACATGCGCCTGAACGACGACGGCAAGACGGTGGCGGCGATGGACGTGCTCGCGCCGGGCATCGGCGAAATCGTCGGCGGCAGCCAGCGCGAAGAGCGCCTCGCGGTGCTCGATGCGCGCATGGACGAGGCCAAGCTCGACAAGAGCCACTACGGCTGGTACCGCGATCTGCGCCGCTACGGCAGCGTGCCGCACGCCGGCTTCGGCCTGGGCTTCGAGCGCACGGTGTCCTACATCACCGGTCTCGCGAATGTGCGCGACGTGATCCCGTTCCCGCGCACGCCGGGAAGCGCGCGCTACTGAGGTCCCTGCCCGGATGGCCGGGCTATAGTCCTTGCGCGTCGTTGGCGAGCAGCACGATCGCCTGCGCCAGCCCCTCCACCACCCGCGCCATGCGCGCGTAGTCGATTTTCTCCGGCGTGTCCTGCGCACTGTGGTAGTGGGCGTAGCGGTAGAAGGCGGTGTCGGTGACCATGATCGCGGCATAGTCCTCGCGCCAGAAGGAGAGCTGGTCGCTCCACGACACGCCAGGTACGAAGCCCGGCGCTGCCAGCGATTCGGCTGGAAACGCCGACGCGGCGCGAAACGCCGCCACCGCGCGCCGCAGCGCATGGCGCGAGGCGAGGTTGGAAACGAAGGCGATGAAGTTCCCGCGCTCTGGATAGAACCAGCCGAGGATCGGCGGGTAGCGCTGACTTTTCGGTCGGTCACTATAGGCACCGAGCATTTCCAGCGACATCATGATGCGGATGTCGTCGCCGCGCCGGCGCGCCGCCTTGGCGTACACCGCGCTGCCCATCTCGCCCCAGTAGAAGAAAGGCGGCTCCTCGTTGACGAAAGCGACCAGTCGCACGCTGCGGCGCAGGCCGGTGTGTTTCAGCATGCGGCCGAGTTCCAGCAGGGCGGCGACCCCGCTCGCGTTGTCGTTGGCGCCCGGGCTGCCTTGCACCGAGTCGTAGTGGGCACCGACGAGGATGATTTCCGAAGGGTGCGCTGTACCGGCGAGTTCGATCTCCAGGTTTTCGCTCACCACCTCGCGGATGGTATAGCGCTGCGCCGTCACGGTGTGGCCGTGGCGCCGCCATTCGCCGCGTATATAGTCCGCAGCCGCATGCAGAGCCTCCGGCCGCCAGACGTTGCGCTCGCCGATCTCGCCGGCGAGCCTTGCCACGTGAGCGTGCAGCCGCTCGGCGAGCGGCTCCGCCGCGCCGGACTGCACGCCGCTGCCCAGCAGCAGCATGCTCAACACCAGAGACCTCGCGCGCATCCGCGCACGTTCCCCCTGCGCATTACCGATTGCTTCCCGAACGCGCTGACGCGGTGCTCAGGCGGGCACATCGTGCCCCGCATACAGCTTGCGAATTTCGGCGGCGTAGCGCCGCTCCAGTTCCGGGCGCTTGAGCTTCAGCGTCGGCGTGACGAGGCCGTTCTCTATGGTCCAGGGCTCGAGCGTGAGCCAGACCTCGCGCACCCGCGCCCACACAGGGAAGCTGTGCAGCAAGCCGCGTACCCGCTCGCACACGGCTTGCGCCGCTACTGTTGCAGCGACGGCACTTGCATCGGCCGGATCCAGCGCCAGCAAGCGCGCGAACTCGCGCCAGGCTTCCGGGTTCAGCACGATCAGCGCAGCGAGATACGGCTTGCCTTCGCCGACCACCATCGCCTGATCGAACAGCGGGTCCTCGGCAATCGCGAATTCGAGATCGTTCGGCGGCACCTTCTCGCCGGTAGACATCACCAGGATCTCCTTCAGCCTGCCGACGATGTATACGTGGCCGCCATCCTCGATGCGGGCCACGTCCCCGGTATGCAGCCAGCCGTCGTCGTCGACGGTCTCGCGCGATTTCTGCGGGTCGTTCCAGTATCCGAGCATCACGTTCGGGCCGCGCACCAGCAGCTCGTCCTTGTCGCCGAGCCTGAGTTCGACGCCCGGCAGCGCCACCCCCACCGACTCGGGCAGGTTGTCCTCCGGGCTGTTGCCGGTGACGATGGGCGCGGCCTCGGTGAGCCCATAGCCCTGCAACAGCGGCAAGCCCAGGCCGATGAAACAGTGCGACAGCCTGGGCGCGAGCGGCGCGCCGCCGGAGAGCGCCAGCCGCAGCCGGCCGCCGAGGCGCGAAAGTATCTTGTCGGCGACCAGATGCCGCAGCACCAGCCACATCAGTTCCGCGAGCGCGCCCGCCGCTTCGCCGCGGTGCTGCGCGGCCTCGAAGCGCTGCCAGCCGATCTCCTCCGCCCAGCGGAACAAGGCCTTCGCCGGAGCGCCCTGCTCTTCTAGTCCGTGCTGCAACTTCGCATACACCCGCTCGTAGATGCGCGGCACCGACACCAGCATGGTGGGCCGGATGGTGAGCAGGTCTTCGGCGAGTTCCTGAACCGAGCGTGCGAAGGCGACGGCGCTGCCGGTCATCATCGGCAGGTAGTAGCCGACGGTGCGCTCGAAGCTGTGCGACAAAGGCAGGAACGACAGGTAGAGGTCCTCAGCGTAGCCGGGAACCAGTTTCAATACCGCATCGACATCCCAGAGGATGTTCCTGTGCGACAGCATGACGCCCTTGGGGCGTCCGGTGGTGCCGGAGGTGTAGATGATGGTCGCCAGCGCGCCGGGATCGGCGGCATGACTGGAAAGCGCGACGTCCGTGTCGGGCAGCCAGTCGGCGAGAAAACTCAGGTCCCTGCCCGTGTCGGCGGGCGCGTTCGGCGGCGTGTCCACGCATATGGTCCGCGCGAGTTGCGCGAATTGTGCGTGCAGCGGCACGAGCGAGCGCCATTGCCCGATCTCGCCCACGAGCAGCAGGCGGGCGCCGCAGTCGCCGAGAATATAGGCGATGTTCTCGGGATTGTCCGTCGTGTAGAGCGGCACCACCACCAACTCCAGCGACTGCGCCGCCTGATCCAGGCACACCCACTCGACGCTGTTCTTCAGCAGGATGGCGACGCGCTCGCCTGGCGCGAGGCCCTCCCGCGCCAGCGCCGCCTGCCAGCGCGCGACCAGCGCGCGCATATCGCGCCATGTGTAGCTGCGCCACTGTGCGCTCGCCGGCTCGTACTGGCGGTAGGCTTCGCGCTGGGGGCATTTTTCGCAGCGAAGCAGGAACAGGCCGGGCAAGGTCTGCGCCTGGTCGATTGGGACCAAATCGAGGGTAAGCGGACTTGGCGCCTTCATGGTCGATCACGCCTCACCTGAATCTTGGGGGAGGGGTATCTTCATGCTCTCCCAAGGCCGCAGGCCGGGTTTGACTTTAATCACACAAGCGTGCCGACATTGATCGCGTTGAATCCAGATCGCAGGGTTTTCGCGTTTTAACCCGCCCAGCGCCAGCCGCAAGAGGTGGTCGAAGCTCTGCGACGGGCAGAGAACTAAAGATCCGAAACAAAGCTGCCGATATGCCTATATGCAGGACCCGACCCTCAAAGCGCCCCGACCTTCCGCAGCCACAGAAACCGGCGACCTCGATCTGCGAACCGCCTTGCAGCTGCTGCGCCAGGCCGGGTATATCGACATACCGCAGTATGCCGCGGGCTCGGGCCCGTGGTTGCAGACCGTCATCGACCGGCTGTGCGAGATTTCGCTTCGCGACGGATTGACCGGGCTTGCCAATTCGCGCCATTTCGCCGCCGCGCTGGAGCAGGAAGTCAGCCGCGTTTCACGCTCCGGGGATATCGCCTTGCTGTTGCTCATCGACCTTGATTATTTCAAGGCGATCAACGACCAATACGGGCACCCGGCAGGCGATCAGGCTTTGCGCGCAGTGGCGGATATCCTGGCAAGAAACATGCGCCCCATGGACACTGCAGCGCGATACGGCGGCGACGAATTCGCCGTCATCCTGCCCAATTGCCGGCCCGGCACCGGTCGGGCGATCGCCGAGCGCATCCGCGAGCAAGTGGAGCAGACGCCGATAGCTTTGCTCGATGGGACCTGCGTCCGGGTGACCACCAGCATAGGGGGCGCGCATGTCTCGCCCTGGAGCAGGCTGGACTCCAAGGAAGTGCTGGAGAAGGCGGATCGGGAACTTTACCGTGCGAAGGCGCAGGGTCGCAACCGGGTGTCGATGGACGCGCCCGAACTAAATTCGGTGTCGTTCGATGAAAAACACCAACTGCTGGATCCTTTCGGAGAGAACACGAATGAGTAGCGCGCGATCGAAAGCAAGGATACTGGCGATCACCAGCGGCAAGGGCGGGGTCGGCAAGACATTCGTGGCAGCCAATCTGGCTGCGGCGCTGACCAAACGCGGGCGGCGCGTACTCGTGCTCGACGCGGACCTGGGGTTGGCTAATCTCGATGTCATCCTCAACCTTTATCCGAAGGCGACGCTGCACGACGCAATGAGCGGAAAATGCAGCATCGAAGAAATCGTGCTGGCCGCGCCGGGCGGATTCTGGATACTCCCGGCCGCCTCCGGGCTGGTCGAGTATTCCCGCCTCACCGGCGATGTGCAGGACAACTTGCGGCAAATCATCGACGCTTTGAGCCGGCAGTACGACTATCTGCTGCTCGATACCGGCGCGGGCATTTCCGACCTGGTGCTCTATACCGCGTCGCTTGCCCAGGAGGTTCTGGTTGTCGCCACGCCCGAACCGGCGTCGATTGCCGACGCCTACGCCACTATCAAGGTTCTTGCCACGATGCAGCAGCGCACGTCGATCAATCTGGTATTCAACCAGGCAAGAGACGCCGCCGAAGCCCGGAAGCTCGCGCAACAGTTGCAGCAGGTCGTGGATCGATTCGTCAACGCCCAGCTCGCGATAGCGCTGAAGCTCGAGCACCTGGGCTATATTCCGAGCGATCCCGCGGTACGCGCAGCCGCGCGCAAACGCCGGCTCCTGTTCGTCGATACGCCGGAGGCGCCCGCCTCCAAGGCAGTGGCCGCGTTGGCGCAGGCGCTGGACCTGCCGGTGAAAGAGCGCGCCGCCCACGCCTGAAGCAGACCGCCTTGCATATCCCCCAAATCAGAGGCTGCGATTACGCGCTTCCCTCTGAAGCAATCCTGCCGCACGCATTTTCTTTCGGATTCTGAGGCGAATTTCAACAGCCTGCTAGAATTGGCGTTCGGACGCAGCAACAGCGTCCGACCAGCCAGCCGTTTCCAACAAACTCGGGAGTACGCCATGAAAGGCGACAAGAAAATTATCGACATCCTCAACCATCTTCTGGCCGGCGAGCTGACCGCCACCGACCAATACCTGATCCACGGCGAAATGTATGCCGACATGGGCTTCCCGCAACTGGCCGAAAAGGCCCTGCACGAATCCGATCACGAGCGCCAGCATGCCCGCGCGCTGATCCAGCGCATCCTGTTCCTCGAAGGCACGCCCAATCTTGCAAAGCGCGAGGCCCTGAAAGTCGGCAAGAACGTTCCGGATATGCTCAAGTCCGACCTTGCCGTGGAATACAAAGTCGTCGGCGAACTCAAGAAGGCCATGGCCGCCTGCGAAAAAGCCATGGATTACGTCACCCGCGACATGCTGGGCGTCCAGCTCGAAGACACCGAAATGGATCACGCCTATTTCCTGGAAAAGCAAATTCGCCTGATCGAGCTGGTCGGCCTGCAGAACTATCAGCAGAGCCAGATGAGTTCCGGCACGCCTGCTTGAGCGTCTGTAACAAGAACGCTTTTGTTACAGCTTATAAGGACAAACCATGATAGGCGAAAAGAAAGTCATCGAAGCCCTGAACAAGGTGCTGAAGAACGAGCTGACGGCGATCAATCAGTATTTCCTGCATGCTCGAATATTCCGCAACTGCGGCCTGGAACGGCTCAACGATTACCAGTACAAGCAGTCCATCCGTGTCATGAAGGAAGCCGACAAGCTGATCGAGCGCGTGCTGTTCCTCGAAGGCATGCCCAACCCGCGGGACCTCGGCAATGTGATGATCGGCGAGAACGTCGTCGGGCGGCTTGCCGACGATCTCAAATACGAGCGTGAAATCCAGCGCCCGCTGCTGATCGAAAGCATCGCCCTGTGCGAGCAATTGCAGGACTACGTCAGCCGCGAGCTGCTCGAAGACCTGCTCGAACGCTGCGAGGAAAACATCGACTGGCTGGAAACGCAGCAACGCCTGATCAAGGAAGTAACGCTGCCCAACTACCTCCAGGCCCACATGGAGCCGGGCGGGGACTGACGCACAGTCACCTTGCGGCTAATAACCCGTAGCAAAAGTCATTTTATTGCGGCCCGACTTAGGGCGGCACGAGGAGAGATATCCCCTCGTTTCGTTACAAGCGCTAAGCGTTCAGGCGCCGTGGCGGCCGACGATGGTGATCGCGGATACGTTATCACCGGATGTCGTGCGGCTCGAACGCGCGGCAAGGTCCCAGTATCGTCGCGATGACGATCGCATCCTGCACCTGCCGCCTGTTTCCCATCAGCGCTTGCCGGGAAAAGCGACGTGTCGCAGGGCGCAACGTTGCGCGCGGCGCCTCGGTGCGTCCGAAAAGGCCGACGGCCAGCTTGGGTGCCGGAGAAGAGACGGGGATTTCCTCCAACTCCTCCGGCATTTCCAATTGCGGCTCATCCGGCGCAGATTCCTGCGGTTGCTGCGGTGCCATGCGCTTCATCAGGAATTGATACAGCAATATGGCGGCAAAAATCAGGACATAGAACAACTCCGGGGGTAAAGTTTTCATGCTTGTCTGCCCTAGGTCCTTGGGGTCGCGGTGCCGGCGTCGCCGGTGCCGGCGATCTCGTCGCGCATCAAGGTATCAGCTTGCAGATTCTTCATGCGGTAATAGTCCATGATGCCCATATTGCCCTGGCGGAAGGCCTCGGCCATGGCGCGCGGCACTTCGGCCTCCGCTTCCACGACCCGCGCTCGCATCTCCTGCTCCAGCGCAACGGCCATGGCGCGCCGTTCCTCGGCCTTGGCCTGGGCGATCTGCTTATCGGCATTGGCCTGGTCGATCTGCAGCTTGGCGCCGATATTCGCGCCCACGTCCACGTCTGCGATATCGATGGACAGAATCTCGTAAGCGGTTCCCGCGTCCAAGCCCTTGGAGAGGATGTGCTTGGAAATATGGTCCGGATTTTCCAGCACGTTCTTGTGACTCGCTGCGGAACCAATGGTGCTCACCATGCCCTCGCCAACGCGCGCGATGATGGTCTCTTCACCCGCCCCCCCTACCAGCCGGTCGATGTTGGTCCGCACGGTCACGCGGCAAACGGCAATCAGCTGGATGCCATCCTTGGCGACGGCGGCGATTTTCGGCGTCTCGATCACCTTGGGCAGGACCGACATCTGCACCGCTTCGAGCACGTTGCGTCCGGCGAGATCGATGGCCGCGGCGCGCTTGAA
>JACZJU010000154.1 GCA_014860395.1 Burkholderiales bacterium
GAGGGCGCGGGCGAGAACCTGTTCATCGTCAAGAACGGCTGCATCTACGAGCCGGAGCTGACCTCGGCGCTGATGGGCATCACGCGCGACAGCGTGATCACGCTCGCCGCGGAGCTCGGCTACACGGTGACGCCGCGGCGCGTCACCCGCGACGACCTGTACATCGCCGACGAGGCGTTTTTCACCGGCACCGCGGCCGAAGTGACGCCCATCCGCGAAGTCGACGGGCGCAAGATCGGCGCCGGACGCCGCGGCCCGATCACGCGCAAGCTGCAAAAGGCCTTCTTCGAAGTGGTCAACGGCAGGGACGCGCGCCACGCCGGCTGGCTCGCGCCCATTGCCAAGCCCAAGGCGACAGCAGGCAAGTCCAGAGCCGCCGCCAGCAAGTCCAAACCTGCCGCCGCCAAGCCCGCAAGAAAGGGGAAACACTGATGTCCGCCACCGCACAGCAACAACAACGCACCGTCGAGGTCACGGAAAAAGACCTGCCGCTGCACTGCCCCACGCCCGCCACGCCCGTATGGAACATGCATCCGCGCGTGTTCCTCGACGTGGTGGATTCGGGCGAAGTGCTCTGCCCCTACTGCGGCGCGCACTACGTGTACAAGGGCGCCCCGCCTAAAGGGCACTGACGCAGGAGCGAGCCGTGGGAGACGGGGAGAATACGGCGCCGCTCTCCGCGCCCGCTTCGCTCCTTGCGACTCACCCTATGACGCGCATCCTCATCGTCGCACCGTCCTGGATCGGCGACGCGCTGTTGGCTCAGCCGCTGTTGCGGCGCCTGCATGACAAGCTCGGCCGCGTCAGCCTGGACGCGCTCGCGCCGCCCTGGTGCGCCCCGCTGCTCGAGCGCATGCCGGAAATAAGCGAGGTCATTGCGTCGCCATTCGCGCACGGCGAGCTGAAGCTGCGCGCGCGCTGGAAGCTCGGACGCGAACTGGCCGAGCGCAAATACGACCAGGCCATCGTGCTCCCCAACAGTTTCAAATCGGCGCTCATACCCTTCTTCGCCGACATTCCACTGCGCGCTGGCTACGCCGGCGAATTCCGCTATGGCTTGCTCAATCTGGTGCACAAACTGGACAAGGCCAAACTCCCGCTGATGGCCGAGCGTTACGCGCAACTGGCGGAAAAGCCGGGCGCGCAACTGCAGCGTCCCTTGCCCCCGGTGCGGCTGCAGTTCGATCCGGTCAACACTGCGCGCACCACCGCGCGCCTCGGCCTCGAACGCTCGCGCCCGGTCGCGGTGTTCTGCCCCGGGGCGGAGTACGGTCCGGCCAAGCGCTGGCCGGCGCGGCATTTCGCTGCGCTCGCGCGCGAGCTGGCCGGGCGCGGCTACGCCGTCTGGCTGGTCGGTTCGGCCAAGGACGCGGAGGCGGGCGAGGAAATCCGCGCTCTCTCGGGCGAGGTGTGCGCGAACCTGTGCGGCAAGACCGATCTCGCCGCCGCGGTCGATCTCATTTCCTGCGCCAAACTGGTGGTGAGCAACGACTCCGGCCTGATGCACGTCGCCGCGGCGCTGGGCAAGCCGCTGGTCGCGCTGTACGGCTCATCCAGCCCCGCGCACACCCCGCCGCTGACCTTGT
Organism: Burkholderiales bacterium; assembly: GCA_014860395.1. Classification (GTDB taxonomy): domain Bacteria; phylum Pseudomonadota; class Gammaproteobacteria; order Burkholderiales; family SG8-39; genus 2-12-FULL-64-23. Next base: position 1,587 of record JACZJU010000154.1, read on the forward strand.
CGTCGCAACCCGGTCTGGCGCGCATCGCCAGGATCGACATCGAGTGCAGCCCGTGTTTTGCGCGCGCATGCCCGCTAGGGCATTTCAAATGCATGAACGATCTTCTGCCTGAGCAGGTGCTCGCCGAAATCGACGCGGCGCGCGAACCGGCCGGCGCCGACCACTGAGCGTTCCCGCGCGACTGCCAGCGCCGACTCAGGCCGGCAGGGTCGTCGCGAGACGCGCGATCACATCGTACAGCTCATCCACGGTATTGGGTTTGTACACGAGCTCGAGCACGCCCGCAGCCGGCGCCTGGGCGCGCAGCTCCTCGGTGATGTAGCCCGAGGCCAGCGCCACCGGCAGATCGGCGCGCATCTCCTTCAGCGCTTGCGCCACCTCCAGCCCCGACATCCCCGGCATGTTGTAATCGGTCACCGCCAGATCGAACGCGTCCGGCTGCGCGCGCACCGCCTCCAGCGCTTCGACCGGATCGGTGTAGCCGCTCACGTGATACCCCTGGCGCTCCAGCAGTCGCGTCATCAGGAACACGATCGCCTCGTCGTCGTCGACGTAGAGGATGCGCCGGCCCTGCCCGTGCGCGCGAGCGCCCTCCGCGGCAGGCGCCGTTGCCGCCGGCGCCAATGCCTCGACCGCGGGAAAATAAATTCGAAACGTCGTGCCCGCGCCCGGAACGCTCTTGACCTCGATACCGGCCCCGTGCGACTGCACGATGCCGTGCACCACCGCCAGGCCCAGCCCGGTGCCCTTGCCCATCGGTTTGGTCGTATAAAAAGGTTCGAAAATGCGCGCCAACGTCGCTTCGTCCATCCCTGAGCCGTTGTCGCGCACCGTCAGGCAGGCATAGCGGCCAGAACCAAGGTCGCCGTGCAGATCCGCAGCCCGCGCGCTTTGCGCGCCGTCCGCCGCATGCTGGCAAGCCTCCAGCCCGACCACTATCACCCCGGGCCGCGTCTGTCCGTCCATCGCCTGCCAGGCGTTGGTGCACAGATTGACCAGCACCTGCTGCACCTGCGTCGCATCGGCGAGCACGGCTGGCGCATCCGGCGCGCATTGCACCCTCAGGCGCACCCCGGCAGGCAAGGTCGTGCGCAGCAGGCGCACCGATTCCTCCAGCACCGGAGCGAGCGGTATCACCTCGCGCGCGAGCACCTGGCGCCGGCCGAAGGCGAGGATCTGCTGCACCAGATCCGTCGCCCGGCGGCTGGCCTTGCGAATTTCCTCCAGGCTCTCCAGCGCCACATGCCCCGGCCCCACGTCCTGATGCGCCAACTCCACATTGCCGATGATCGCGGCCAGGACGTTGTTGAAATCGTGCGCCACGCCGCCGGCGAGCGTGCCCAGCGCCTCCATCTTCTGCGACTCGCGCAGCTGCGCCTGGAGCTGATCGCGCGCGGCCTCCATCCGCCTGATTTCGGTGATGTCGGTGATGACGCCGAGAATGCCGGCGGTCGTGCCGGCATCATCGAGCATGCGCGCCTTGTGCACGATCACGTCATGCGGCGTGCCATCGGCATGAGCGACCCGGCTTTCGTATGTCTGCACGTCGACGACGCCGGTGAGCAGATCGAGGTCCTTGTCCCTGTAGATCTGCGCACGAGCGTGGGGCAACACTTCGAACACCGTCTTGCCGACGATTTCAGCCCTGCTCTTGCCTATGAACTTTGCGAACGCGCTGTTGCATCCCGCATAGCAGGCCGACGCATCCTTGTAAAAAACCGGCAGCGGCATCGATTCCAGCAGCAGTTCGAGGAACGCGGTGCTCTTTTTCAGTTCTTCCTGCGCCCTGTTGCGCTCGGTCACATCCTGCACGATGGACAGGAGCAGCTCGCGCCCGTCTATTTCGACCGGCCCGGTGGAGACTTCCACGTCGCGGATCTCGCCGCTGGCGAGGCGGTGGCGAAAATCGAAGTGCCCCCTGACCTGGTTGCGCGCGCGGTCGATATCGACCCGCAACGCGTCCGCGCCAAAGGTATTGATGTCCCAGATGCGCATCGCCTGCAGCTCGCGCTGTTCCCAGCCGTAGTAGGCACAGGCCGCGGCATTGGCGTCCACAATGGCGCCGTCGGCCGGATCGAAAAGCAGCATGGCGATATTGCCGTGCGCAAACAGGGTGCGGTAACGTTGCTCGCTCGCCCGCAGCGCCACCTGGGCTCGATGCGCGTCGGAGACGTCCTGCACCGCGGAAATCATCAGATTTTGTTCCGGCAATGCAATGTTGCTCGCGGTAACGAACCGTTCTTCTCCCGCCGCGGTCCTGATCGGAATATCTTCCCATCGCATCCGCGCCGCATCGCCGCTGGCGATGTCCGCCATGATGCGCACGCGAATTTTCTCGCGCTCCACCGGGTCGGGGTAGACTTGTTCGAAGAAGTCCGCAGTGCTATGGATACTGCCGGGCGCCAAACCGTAGATCTTCTCGAAATTGCGGCCCACGAACACGGGCTGTCCATCGTCCATTCTGTTCACGGCAAAACCGATTGGGGCGTTTTCCAGCAAGCTTTCGACAAAGACGTTGCGTTGCCGCAACTCCTCTTCCACCCGCTTGCGCTCGGTGATGTCGCGCGACAGAGCGATGAAACGCGGCTCCTGCCCCGGACCGACCGATTTGCAGGATACCGAAAGCTCGAACCAGAATCTTCCTTGCGCAAGATCCAGTCGGTACTGCTTGCCTTGCGAGCCGCCGGTTTCATGTGCTTCACGCAGTGCCGACATTGCCACTTCCGCTGCCTCGGGCGGGAGGAAGTCCGACACCGTCTTGCCTAGAAAGTCCTCCGGCGACGCGATCAGGAATTCGCTATGCGGGGAATGATAGTCATGGAAGCGGCCGTCCAGCCCCACGTCGAACATGAGGTCCGGAATGGCCTCCAGCGTCGCGTCCAGCTGGCTGCGCGCGGCAAGAACTTCCGTCTCATGGCGCTTTAGTTCGGTGATGTCCTGGGTGGTGCCCACGCCACGCACCAGCCTGCCCCCGGCCCCGAACTCCAGCTCCGCCTTGTGCCGCACCCAGTGCAGCGTGTTTCCGACCAGGATGCGGTGCTCGTTGTCGAACGGCCCGCCGCGCTCGACTGCCGCCTGCCAGGCGCTGTCGACGGCGCTGCGATCCTCCTCGTGCACGCGCGCGAGGTAGGAATTGCGGCTTCCCGTAGTGCCTTCTGGCAGACCAAAGATACGGCAAGCCTCCGCAGACAGGCGCATCGTGTCAGTGACGAATTCGTACACCCAGCTGCCGACATGCGCGACGGCCTGCGCGCGGTTGAGTTCGGCTTCGTGCGCCTGAACCTCGGCAGTGCGCAGCGCGAGATCGCTGCCGAGTTTGCGCACTACGGCAAGCTGGTTGCGGTAGGAGCGCACGAGATAGGTGATCAGGAGCGCCGAAATGCTGAAAACCGAGATCTGAACGACCAGCAACAAGGCCGGAGAAGTAGGGGGACGCAGGGGCAGCAAACCCAGGGATTCCGCCTGATAGAAACCCAAGCACGCCGCTGCGGTCAGCACGGCATAAACGACCGCGGTGCGCGGGCCCAACAGCCAGCCAGCCCCGATGATGATCAACGGGTAGGTGATGATGAATGCCGAATTCAAGCCGCCGAAGAGCAGCACTATGCCGGTCGCATGCAGCCACAGGCCGGCGGCAAGCACATGAACCGAGGTTTTGATTTTGCCGCGCAACAGCAGAACCAGCGCGGCTAGCGCAATCAGGGACAGAACCGTGGGACCGCCGCCGCGCGCGGTCCGCATTTGCTCCGGCGCGACGACGAAAACGACGATCAGGTAGACGGCGGAACTGCCGAGGATGAGCACGATAGCCCATTTCAGGAACGCGATCGAGTGCTCCCAGAACATCGGGCGGTCAGCCGCGTCCGCAGGGCGCGGATGCTGGTCGTTCATGCCTGCCCCGCCTGGCCGCCTGCAGCGGGAAAAGCCGCAATCCACCTACCCGCCGCGGCCGGGAGAGGCCAGGATTCCAACCGGTATTCCCCTCGCTTCGAAGTTGTCATGCCATCAGCAGTTTGTTGAACAAGGGGGCACGCCCCCTTTTATATCCCCCAAATCAGAGGCTGCCGCAACTCACTTCCCTCTGAAGCAATTCAGCCGCACGCATCTTCTTTCTGATTCGAAAGCGAATTTCAACAGCCTGTTAGTGCAAATTCAGCCACCTGCCGGGCGTGAAATCCCGCGGCGTGGCCAGCCGTGCCTGCGCGCCTTCCTTTCCTGCGCCCGTCGATGCTCGCTCAGCAAGTGTGCATCGGTGCTCCAGGCCGCGTCCACCGGAAAAGCGGAGCAATTTCCCCGCATATCCATCGCATATTGTGTGCTCCGGCGCAGGCGACAGGACATGATCCAGGTCAAACGACTGGCGGGTTGTGCCGCCCCGCGGCCGCGCCAGGCCGCAGGACCGAACTGAGCCGGAAACCCGGGACGCGCACGCAGACAGAAAGTGAAGCCGGCCGATAAGCCGGGTTCTGTTACGGGGATTGCTCCCTATGACGGTCATTCCTCTAGGCCCTGGGTTACCCCAGGGCTCCAGCCACCTACCCGCGGACTCAGCGGGCAGCATCATCGTCCGCCTATTTGGTGTTGCTCCGGGTGGAGGTTACCGCGTTTCACCCGCCGCTACTTGCGCAGCGGCGACTCGTCTCTGTGGCCCTATTCCTCGTCTTCGCCGAAGGCAAGCCTTCGACTAGTACGTACGGCCGTTAGCCGTCACCCTGCTCTATGGAGCCCGGACTTTCCTCTCCGCGCCGAAGGCGCGCAGCGACCGTCTGGCCAGCTTCACGAATGGATTTTAGCACCTGAGCGCTCTTGAGCACCCGCCTTTCCCGGCGCGGCGCCGGATCGGCCGGAGGCGACGCACTATTTACCCTTGTTCTTGCCCTTGCGCTTCTGGCCCTGTCCCGGTTTCGACTCCGCCGGCGTGCGCTCCTGCGACTGCTCTCTCTCTCGCGAGCGCCCCGGACGAAACTGTTGCGTGTCTTCGTAATAGCGCTCGGACTCGTTCTCCGGCGTCCAGCCGGGCACTCCCAGGATGGGCAGCGGCGCATAGTCCTCGGGCGAAGCCAACGCGCGCATATCGGAGAACATGCGCGCCAGGTGCGCGTCGAGCGCAGTGAGTTGCTGCGGCAGCGGCCGCTCGAGTTCCCTGGCTGAGATATCGACGATGACGCTTTTTCCGGTCACGCCCTTGTAGGGCTTGAGCGCCTTCTCGTACAGGGCGTGGCCGAACAGGTGAAAGCGCATGCCGCTGACGACGTCCTCGCGCCGTCCCCAGAACAATTCCTTCCATTGAAAGCCGGTGAGCAGTTCCGACAGCCCGGCATCGACCGAGGCGACAATCACGCCGGACTCGTCGAACAGGGTCAGCGCGTCGCGCACCGGGCCGCGCGCCTCGCCGCCTTCGCGCGCCTGCATTTCACGGTAGTGATGGTTGTTGATGGCCGCCTTGGTTTTTGGAAACGTAATCCACACCAGCGCGTTGAACAGATCGTGCCAGTTGCGATTGCGCGTCAGCACCTTTCCGTAGACGAATACGCGCTTCTCGTAGGGCTCGCCGGTCTTCGCTTCCTGCGGCACGAATTCCAGCGGCTCGCCGCCGCCGCTCACCACTTCGCGCTCCTCGCACAGGCGATTCAGCTCGGCCAGCGTCGGGAAGTGATCCTCGGGCAAGCGCTCGATCAGGGGCGCCAGCGTCGCGAACATCGGCGATGCCAGCAATTCCCAGCGGTCCCAGACAGGCGCGGCCGAAGTAGCCATGGTTAAGCTCCCGCCTGCTGCAGGCGCCAGAGGAGACGCTCGCCGGCGCGCAGCGGCACCAGTTCGTCGTCGCCGAAGGCAAATGCGGGCTGCACCTGCCAGCTCTCGCGCCGCAGGGTGATTTTTCCGCTGTTGCGCGGCAGGCGGTAGAAATCTGCGCCGTGAAAACTGGCGAAAGCCTCGAATTTGTCCAGCGCGCCTGCGGCCTCGAACGCCTCGGCATAAAGTTCGATCGCCGCATGCGCGCTGTAGATGCCCGCGTGGCCGCAGGACGACTCCTTGTCGCGGCGCGCATGCGGCGCGCTGTCGCTGCCGAGGAAGAACCTGGGACTGCCGCCGGTCGCCGCCTGCACCAGCGCCTGGCGGTGCGTCTCGCGTTTGAGCAGCGGCAGGCAGTAGTGATGCGCGCGGATGCCGCCGGCGAACAGGGCATTGCGGTTCAGCAGCAAATGGTGCGCGGTGATGGTGGCGGCGACCGTGGCCGGGGCCGCGGCCACGTATTGAACCGCCTCGCGCGTGGTGACGTGCTCGAGCACCAGGCGCAAGCCGGGAAAGCGCTGCGTGATTTGCGGCAGCACGGTGTCGATGAACACCTGCTCGCGGTCGAACGCGTCCACCTCGGCGTCGGTGACCTCGCCGTGCAGCAGCAGCGGCAGGTCCGCCTTCTCCATGGCCTCGATCGCGCGAAAACAGCGATCGATGCGCGTCACGCCCGAATCGGAATTGGTGGTGGCGCCGGCCGGGTAATATTTCACCGCCTGCACCACGCCGCTCGTCTTCGCCAGCGCGATCTCCTCCACACTTGTGTTGTCGGTGAGATACAGCGTCATCAGCGGCTCGAAGCGCGAAGCCGCGGGCAGCGCGGCCAGGATGCGCTCGCGGTAGGCCCGCGCCAGCGCCACCGTGGTCACCGGCGGGCGCAGATTGGGCATGACGATGGCGCGCGCGAACTGGCGTGCCGTATGCGGCAGCACCGCGGCGAGTGCCGCGCCGTCGCGCAAATGCAGGTGCCAGTCGTCGGGGCGGGTGAGCGTGAGGGTTTGGGTGGTCGGAGTCTGCATGGCAGGCGCGATTATACCCGCCGACGGCGCCTTGATCCCTGCCGAAAACCAGGGATTCGGGCCGCCTTCCGCTATAATCCGCACTTTTACGCAACGAGCCATTGCCGATGAATACCCCCGCGCACGCGCAAGACTCCAGCTGGACGCTGGTCTTTGCGTGCTGGCTGATCGCCTCGGTTTCCACGCTCGGGAGCCTGTTCTTCAGCGAAGTGATGGGGTTTCAGCCCTGCGTGCTGTGCTGGTACCAGCGCATAGCCATGTATCCGCTGGTGATCCTCCTGCCGATCGGCCTGTTCCCGTTCGACCGCAACATCGTGCGCTACGCCCTGCCCTTTTCCGTCATAGGCGTGCTGATCGCGCTATTCCATCTGCTGCTGGTCGCCGGATTCATCCCCGAGAGCATCAAGCCCTGCGTCCAGGGCGTGCCCTGCAGCGAGGTGCAGATCGAGTGGTTCGGATTCGTGACAATCCCCCTGCTTTCGGGGTTGTCGTTTTTGGCCATCACAGCGCTGCTGATTCTGACCCACAGGAGGAGTTCAAAGTGAAACAGAAAAATCTGGTCATTTTTTCGGTCGTCTTCCTGCTGATCGCCTTCGTCGCCGGCGCGATGCTCTACAGGAGCCAAAAGGCGGACGAGGCAGTCCAGGCCTACCGACGCGACAAGTCGACGTTCATCCGCACAAACGTTCCCACCTTCGGCAATCCAGAGGCGAAAGTCGACATAGTCGAATTTTTCGACCCGGCCTGCGGCACCTGCGCGGAGTTCTATCCCCTGGTGAAGAAGCTGATGGCTGCCCACCCGGACAAGATCCGCCTGTACATGCGCTATGCCGCTTTCCACCCGGGCTCCGACCAGGTGATAAAAATACTCGAGGCGGCGCACAGGCAGGGGAAGTTCCGCGAAACGCTGGAAGCCGTGTTTGCTTCACAGGAAGGCTGGGCACCGAACCACCGGGCGCAAGCGCAGCTTGTATGGAGCTACATCGGCGGTGTCGGCCTGGACATCAAGAAACTGCGGCAGGATATGGAACTGCCCGAAATGGACCAGATCGTCCAGCAAGGCCTGGCGGACGCGAAAACGCTGGGCGTAAAGGCGACGCCGGAGTTCTTCGTCAACGGCAAGCCGCTGCCCAGCTTCGGCTACGATCAGTTGAAGGATCTGGTCAACGAGGCGGTCGCTGCCGCCTATTGACCGTCCTGGAGGCGGGAGGCCCTGTCGCCGCGGCTCAGGCTGCGCAGAAGCTGAAACTGTTTCCAAGTAGCTTGGCCTTGTACATGGCCGAATCCGCCGCCTTGAACAGGGCATCCATGTCCGCGCCGTCCCGGGGAAAAATCGCGATGCCGATGCTCGCCCCGATTTCGATGTCTCCCTGCGCCTCGTCGCCAAACGAAAAACTCGCGCACAGGGCATCGATGATTTTTTCGGCGACGATCGCCGCATCCTGCGAACTTCCGATCTTCGGCAGAATGACCGCGAATTCGTCGCCGCCGATGCGCGCGACCGTATCGGATTCGCGCACCTGCGCCTGAATGCGATCGGCGGCGCCTTTGAGCACCGCGTCGCCGGCGTCGTGCCCGCGCGTGTCGTTCACGGACTTGAAGCGATCCAGGTCCAGGTAGAGCAGCGCCATTTCATGGCGATTGCGCTGCGCCAGATTGATCGCCTGGTTCAGGCGGTCGTAAAACAGCGTCCGGTTCGGCAGGGCGGTAAGGTTGTCGTAGTTCGCCAGGTGGCGGATGCGCTCCTCGAAGTGCTTACGCTCGGTGATGTCCCTGACGATGCAGATGGTGTGCCATTTGCGGTCTATGCTCACCCCGGAAATGGAATGCTCGGTGACGATCTCGGTCCCGTCCTTGCGCAGCCCCGCGAGTTCCAGCGTCCTGCCGATGACGCTGCCCCGGGCCGCGGCGCCGGCTACATCCAGCCCCTTTTCGAATTCGACGCGATAGGGCTCAGGCACGATCAGTTCGTGCAGCTTCCTGCCCTTCGCCTCCTGCTCGGCGTAGCCGAAAATCCTGTGTGCCGCCTCGTTCCAGAAGGCGATCCTGCCCTTGTTGTCCATCATGATGATGGCGTCCTGGGCGGCGGCGGCGATGACGCGCAGCCTTTCTTCGGCCAGCCTGTGTCTTGCAAACACCTCGCGCATCAGGTGCATGGAGCCGACGATGAGCAGGGCGAAACCCAGGCCCATCCAGTCGTTGACGACGGAATAGGTCGCCGCATCCGCGCCGCCGTGCTCGATCAAATAACTCAGCATGCTGCGGAACCCCTGCAGCAGCAGGGCGCCGGTGAGCAGAATCCAGCCCAGTATCCAGCCCGACAGGCGGATGCCGAAAAAAGCGAGCCCGATTCCCGACAGCAGCAGGACAAGCGACAAGGACTGGATCGACAGCAGATATTCCATCATTACCTGCGACACGCGTAATTTGAACGGAACTCGATGATCGAAAGGCGAAACCCGGCCGGATCGGCTGTCAGTCTCCGCGCCGTATCCCAGTCTACACGCTATCGCGAGATTTGCCTTAGGCGCCTATTTGCGCGGCAGCGCCTCGGCGTCACGCAGGGCAAGCGCGCGCGCGTACAGCTCGTTCTTGCGCGCGCCGGTGATCGCGGCGGCGAGCGCCGCCGACTGTTTGAGCGGCAGTTCCGCCAGCAGCAGGCGCAGCACCCGCTCGGCTTCGGCCGGCAAGCCTTCCTGCGCCTCGGCCTGCGCGGATGAGACGATCAGCACAAACTCGCCGCGCTGGCGGTTGGGATCGGCCGCAAGCCAGGCTCCCGCCTGATCCAGCCGGCAGCGGTGGATGGCCTCGAACAGCTTGGTCAGCTCGCGCGCGATCACGATCTCGCGCTCCCCGCCCAGGGTCGCGGCGAGCTCGGCGACGCACTCGGTCACACGATGCGGCGCCTCGTAGAACACCAGGGCGTAGGGAAGCTCGCGCAGAGACTCCAGCGCGCTGCGCCGGGCCGTGGACTTCGACGGCAGGAAACCATAGAACAGGAAATGCGGCGCAGCCAGTCCGGCCGCGGACAGCGCGGCGATCGCTGCATTGGCGCCGGGGATCGGGCATACCACGAGCCCGGCTTCCATGGCCCGCGCCACCAGCAAAGCGCCGGGGTCGGAGATCCCGGGCGTGCCGGCATCGCTCACCAGGGCGATCGTCTCGCCCGCCTCGATGCGGGCGACCAATTCGGCCGCGCGCCGCATTTCGTTGTGCTCGTGCAGCGCGACCAGCTTGGCGGCGATGCCATGGTGCGCGAGCAGGTGCCCGGTGGTGCGCGTGTCTTCGGCAGCGACCAGATCGGCTTGCGCCAGCACAGAAAGGGCGCGCGCGCTGATGTCCCCCAGATTTCCAATCGGCGTGGCCACGACATATAATTTGCCAGCCCCCCCGGAGGCTTGCGCCCCATGGCCCTGTCGTTGCGCTTGCGCGCCGTGCTTTTCGCTTTTGCCGTGCTGTTCCATGGCATGGGATTGTGCGTTGCCCCAGTCAATGAAGCAAGCACGGGCTACGCACGCGCGCAAACGGGCGCCGGCCCATGAAACGCGATGCGAAGGCGGGCGGCAAGCTCGCCGAAGCGCTGGCGGCGGACTATCTGCAGCAGCGCGGTCTGCGGCTGATAGAGCGCAATTACAGCTGCCGCCTGGGGGAAATCGACCTGATCCTCGCCGACGGGCCGGTTCTGGTGTTCGTCGAGGTGAGGCTGCGGCGCAACCCCGGTTTCGGCGGCGCAGCAGCGAGCATTACCGCCGCCAAGCGTCAGCGCATTTTGCGGGCGGCACGTCATTACCTCTCCGGCAAGGCGGAGCGTGCCTGCCGCTTTGATGTTGTATTGCTCGACGCACTCGGCGCTGACCACATCGAATGGATCAAGGACGCCTTCGGTGAAGAATAAAAGCTTATTTCAAAACGAGGGGATACCTCCCCTCATTTTGTAGCCGGCACTAATGTAGAATGCATTTTTCGAATTCACGGAGCATGGATGGATCTCGTTGAGCGCGTCAGCCGGCATTTCGCCGACAGCGTCCGCACCAAGCAAAAATCGGCGGAACTTCTGGCCGCGCCGATTGTGCAGGCCGCCGAACTGATGGTGAAATGCCTGCTCGCCAACGGCAAGGTGCTTGCCTGCGGCAACGGCGGCTCGGCCGCCGACTCGCAGCACTTCGCCGCGGAACTGCTCGGGCGCTTCGAGCGCGAGCGCCCGGGCCTGGCGGCAATCGCCCTCACTACCGACACTTCGACCCTGACCGCGATCGCCAACGACTACGATTACGAACAGGTGTTCTCCAAGCAGGTGCAGGCGCTGGGGCAGGCGAATGACGTGCTGCTCGCGATTTCCACCAGCGGCGATTCGAAAAACGTCATCGCCGCGATCCACGCCGCGCACGAGCGCGACATGCAGGTGGTGGCGCTGACTGGAAAAACGGGCGGCAAGATCGCCAGCATTCTGGCGAGCGAGGACGTGCATATTTGCGTACCCTCGAACACGACATCGCGCATTCAGGAAGTGCACCTGCTCACGCTGCACTGCCTGTGCGATGGCATCGACACCTTGTTACTGGGAGCTGAATCATGACCGCTTTGAATAAAACCCTTCCACGCTTGCGCACGCTCGCGCTGCTCGCCCTGCTCGGACTCGCGCCGCAGTTGCAGGGCTGCGTCGAAATGGCTGTAGTCGGCGCCGGCGCCGCGGCTCTGGCCGCCGACGATCGCCGCTCGCTCGGCGCGCAGACCGAGGACAAGGAAATCGACCTGCGCGCGGGAAGCCGGATCGGCGATCGCTTCGGCGACAAGGTGCACATCAATGTCACCAGCTACAATCGCAACGTGCTGCTCACCGGTGAGGCGCCAGACGCCGCCACCAAGACGCAGATCGAAGGAATCGTGCGCGAGATCCCCAATGTGCGCGGCATAGTCAACGAGATCCAGGTCGCCGGGGTGAGTTCGTACGCCGCGCGCGCCAACGACAGCGTCCTCACATCCAAGGTCAAGGCGCGCTTCATCGACAACGGCAGCAGTTTTTCGACCAATCAAATCAAGGTAGTGACTGAAAGCGGCACGGTCTATCTGCTGGGACTGGTCACACGCAAGGAGGCCGAGGCGGCAGTGGAAATCGCGCGCACCACCGGCGGCGTGCAGAGAGTGGTGCGCGTGTTCGAGTACATCGAAGCGCCGGCGAAATAGCACGCGTGAGCAGGCGCAAATCCGGCTGTCTGCCGCGCATCAGCTGCATGTCCGGGACTGCACTGCAGTATGGATTTGCAGCTGCCAATTCAGGGGAGCACGGGGGCACATATCCCCTGATTCTGCGATGAGCGCCGACAGGCCCGGATTCGAAGCGAAGCTGTGCGAGCCGGCGCAGCTCCCGCGCCGCATCGCCGCCCTCGCCCGCCCGCTGGTATTCACCAACGGCGTGTTCGACATCCTGCACCGAGGCCATGTCACTTACCTCGCCGAGGCGCGCGCCCTGGGCGCGAGCCTGGTCGTCGCCGCGAACAGCGACGCTTCGGCGCGGCGCCTGGGCAAGGGCGAGGACCGCCCGATCAACCGGCTCGAGGACCGCGCAGCGGTGCTCGCCGCCCTGCAGGCCGTGGACCTGGTCAGCTGGTTCGACGAAGACACGCCGCTCGCGCTGATTCTCGCCTGCCGCCCCGACGTGCTGGTGAAAGGCGGCGACTGGAAGCCCGAGGCCATCGTCGGCGCGCGCGAAGTCATCGCCTGGGGCGGCTCGGTGCATTCCATTCCGTTTCAGTTCGAACGCTCGACCACCGCGACCCTGAACAGGATACGCGGCCTTTAGAATCCGCAGCAGCCGGCAGCGAAAGACCGGCGGTCGAAGAGAATCCCCGCCCTAAGGCTTGTACTCGCGCATCAGCCGCGCAGTCTCGGCGGCCACGCTGTCGCCGCTCGCCTCGAGCTCGCGCGCAATGCGCTCGCGCTCGGCCGGGTTCTTGTCCTGCGACAGCTTGTAGCGCGCCTCGATCCGGGTCACTGCCAGAGAAAATGAAACAATGGCCGCGAGCTTGGCGTCGATGTAGCTCGCGGGCAACTCGGCCATCTGCGCGAGATAGTCCGCATCGTGCTGGCGGATGAGCTTCTCCTGCAACGCTAGCTTGGCCGCGCGCTCCTCGATCAGCGCCGGCCGGCCATAGGCATGCACGGCGACGTAGTTCCAGGTGGGCACGTTTTGCCGGCTGTCGTAGAGCCGCGGCGAGACATAGGCGTGCGGCTGCATGAATATCACCATCGCCTCGGCCCCGGCGGCAAAATCGCGCCACTGCGGGTTGGCTTTCGCCATGTGCGCGAGCAGCGTGATTTCGCCGTCCTGCTCCTCGATCACGAAGGGCAGATGCGTGGCCATCAGTCCGCCCGGGCCCGCGCTCGCCAGCGCGGCAAATGAATACGCGCGCATGTAAGCGAGCAGCGCGGCGCGGTCTTCAAGTTGGTTGTGCCTGGGTACGTACAAGCGGCTATCCCTTCTTCTCGTCGGCAGCGCACGCGTGCACCTCGGTGTCGGGAAAGCCCTGTTTCAACTCGTTCAGTTTCGCCACCAGCGCCGCGCTGGCATCGTGCACCTGGAAATAAGTCTTGCCCGGCTGCGGGTCGCGCGGACCGACGACGGCCGTTCTCACACCCTGGACCCGCAATGCGGCAAGGCGGGCTATCGCCGCCTCCTCGGTCTTGAACACCCCCAGCGACACCGCATTGCGCCATTTCGAATCGTCGGACACGATGAAATAGTCCTCCACGCCCAGGCGCTTGAGTTCTCCTGTCTTCTGCGTCGCCGCCTGGCGGTTCGCCAGCGGCGGCATGTACACCCAGTAACCCGCCACCTCGTCGATTTTGCGCTGGGTCAGATTCGCGCCCAGCGCCAGCCCTTCCAGCGCCTGCTCGGCGCGTGCTGCATCGGCGCCGATGAATGCGCCCCATTCGAGGCAGGCGGCGGCGACCTTCGGCGGCTCGGACTTGCGCGTAAGCACACTCACCTGCTGCGGCGCGAGCAGGCGGATTTTTTCGCGATTGAGCTGCTGGCTGATGATCTGCGCGTCACCGCTGGCCTGGGTGCCGGAGCCGTACCAGGCATAGGCGAAGAACGCCACATTGGCCAGCGCCAGGATGAAAAACAGGATGCGCATCTACGAGACCTTGCGCATGCCCGACGACCCCTCGCATGCCTTGCGCGCCAGCGCCCGGCTGATGCAGTGCAGTCCCTCGAGCACCAGGTTGTCGTGATAGCGGAACACGATGGCCAGGTGCGGCGTCAGCGCCTTGGCCGCCCCGCCCGAGACCAGGCACAGCAGATCCGGATGATCACGCCGGTACAGATCGTAGATGCGCTCCACTGCGCCGGCCTGCGCGTGCTGGCAGCCGCTGACGATGGCATCGACGGTTTGCACCGGGTACTCGGTGTACACGCCGTCGGCGTCGGGTAGGGCCGCGGTCTTTTCGTGCAGGGAGCGCAGCATGGTGCCCACGCCGGGCATGATGCAGCCGCCGGCGAATTTGCCCTGCGCGGTGAGCAGGTCGATGGTGGTGGCGGTACCGCAGCACACCACCAGGACCGGACGCGCCGGGTGCAGCGCGCGCGCGCCGATCAGCGCTGCCCAGCGGTCGCTGCCCAGTTGCGCCGGGTTGCGGTAGCCGTTCTTCACCCCGCACAGCTCGTCCTTCGGGATCACCCAGCACGGCGGCGGCGCATCGGGCCAGATTTCGAGCAGGCGCAGCATGGCCGCGCGCACGCGCGTGCCGGCCACGTTTGAAATCACGATTTTCGCCGGCGCCTGATGCTTGCGCAGTTGTCCCGACAGCGCCGGAATTTCCTCCAGCAGCGCGTGACCCGCTTCGAGGCAGCTCGCGTGCGCCTCGGCATCCGAAATCGTCTTGTAACGCCCCCATTTGACGAAGGTGTTGCCGATGTCGACCAGCAGATTGTATGGTTCGTTCATTTTGGCGGCGGAGAAATTTTGGCTAATTCTACGGCGAATCGGGTTCTAGAAGTGTGTTGAAAAAGGGGGCACACCCCCTTTTATATCCCCCAAATCAGAGGCTGCCGCAACTCGCTTCTCTCCGAAGCAATCCTGCCGCACGCATCTTCTTTCGGATTCTGACGCCAAATTCAACAGCCTGCTAGATCGCATCTAGTGGATAAATCGGTCGCACGAGCTTGCGATAGCGGTAGACCGACAGGTCGGCGTTGGTGACGCCGGCGCCGGCGCATTCGACGATATGCGCGGCGATCGGCTTGAAGCCGGCGCGGTAGTGGATGCGCGACTTCAGCATGAGGTAGCGCTTTTTCGTCGGCTCGATGCCGCAGTGGCGAAAAATCACCAGGTCGAAAGGCTCGTGATGGCGCTCGGTGACGACGATCTGCGCGCGCCCGGTGTCGAGCACCGCAGTGCGCCCGAGATGGCTCTTCAGCCCGGTGTACATCGGGCCGGTGAACACGATCTCGCCGTCGGTGATGTTGCGCACCCGGCCGGAGAGCGCGAGCGGCCTGCCCTCAAGGGCGATCGCGGGCATGTCGGTCTTGCCGCCGAGCGCAAGATTGACATTGTTGCCGATACCGGCCGCCACCATTTGCGCCACCGCCTGCGGATCGCGGATGGGCGCGACGGCCACGTCGTCCAGCTTCTGCCTGAGTATCTCCTCCACCACCAGCATCACGTCCTGCGCGCCGCCCGAGCCGCAATTGTCGCAGTGGTCGATCAACAGCACCGGGCCTTCCTGCCTGCCCACACCGAGCGCGCGCGCCCGCGCCACCGACTGCGCCAGCGGCTCCGGATGGAACACGTATTCAGCGCGCCGCTCCCAGGCGATGGCGAGCATCCGGTCGCACACTTCCTGCGCCGCCGTCTGCCCGCCGCCAGCCGCGAGCGCATCGGCCACCACCACGGCGGAGACGCCGGTGTAAGGCGTGTCGGCGTGGGGAAATCCTGGCAGCAGCGTCGCCGCCAGCACGCGGCCGGATCTTTCCATCGCGCGGGCATACTCGAGAATTTCGCCCGATGGCCCGTCCTCGGGCGCGTGGCGCATTACCGACGAAACCAGCGGCAGCCAGCCCCAGGCCATCACCGGCCGCGACGCCCCGCGCAGTGACCGCGCCAGGATGTCGCCCGCGAGCAGGCCCGCTTCGTACATGTCGACATGCGGGTAGGTCTTGTAGCCGGTGATCACCGTTGCATTGGCGACGATCTCCGGCGACAGGTTGGTGTGGTAATCGAAGGTCACCGCGATCGGCAGATCGGCGCGGATGCGCCGCAGGCGCCTGAGGATCTCGCCCTCGGCATCGTCGCAGCCCTCGATGACCATGGCGCCGTGCAGATCGAGAAAGCAGGCATCGCACCCTGCCCGCACCGCTTCCTCCAGCGGCTGCAGCAACGCCTCGAATGTCTCCCGGCTGGCGCTGTTCGACGGCCAGGATTCGGCCGCGACCGGCGTGACCGCTTCGGCGCCCTCGCGCCGCGCAATGTCGAGGAACGCTGCGAACGGCGTGTTGGAGCCGGCGAACGCCGCTCTCGCGTCCTCGCCGTAGCTGGGACCGCTGCCATGACCGAACGCCGACAGCGCCGTCGCGATCGGCGAAAACGTATTGGTTTCGTGCTTGATCAGCGCGATGACAAAGCGCTTGGATTTCATTTCAAAATGTGGGCTCGGACGCGGGCGGCAAACAAGGTTACCGTGAATCGGTGATGCACGACAACCGCGACGCGCCGCAGCGACGGACCCGCGTCATCCGGCGCGCAGCGACAGCTCGCCGCTGACGAAGCGCTCCAGTCCGCGTGCCGTCTCCAGCAACAAGGCGCCGTCCTCGGCCACCCCCGCCGCCCGGCCTGTCACCACCTTGCCTGCGCCCGAGGACAGCGTGACCGGCCGTCCCTGGTGCGCATGGCGGGCGGTCCACTCCTGCCGCAGCGGCGCAAACCCATGCTCCGAAAATCCATCGAGCACGCGCGCTAATTCCACCAGCGTCGCGGCAAGCAGCCGGCTGCGCTGCGGCACCTCGCCGGCTATCGCGGCAACATCGGTCACCGGCTGCGCCACGGCATCGCGTACGGCGGCGGGCAGGCGAAGATTGAGCCCTATGCCGATCACCGCCGCGCTCGGTCCCGCAGCATCGCCATGCAGCTCGATCAGTATGCCGCCAAGCTTGCGCCCGGCGTGCAGCAGGTCGTTCGGCCACTTGAGCTGCACGCCCTCGACACCCAGGGATGCAAGCGCGCGCGCCACGGCCACGCCTGCCGCGAGCGACAGGCCGGCCAGACCGGCGGCACCGCGATCGAAGCGCCACAACAGGGAAAAGGTAAGGCTGCCGCCCAGGCCGGATTGCCAGCTGTTGCCGCGCCGGCCGCGGCCCGCGCTTTGCAGTTCGCAGGCGATCACGCTGCCCGTGGGCGCGCCGCTGCGCGCGCGCTCGAGCAGCAGCGTATTGGTCGAAGCGCAGGCGCCGAGCAGTTCGAGGTGCAAGCGCTGCGCATACTCCCCCAGTCGCGCGCGCACCGCGGCTGCATCCAGAAAATCGTAGCTTTCGGCCAGGCGGTAGCCGCGACCGCGCACGCGCACGAGTTCAAGCCCGAGATGCTCGAGCTCGCGCAATGCCTGCCTGAATTGGCCGGGCGTCGCGCCCAGTTCGTGAGCCAGGACGGCGCCGCTGCGGAAGTTCGCATCCGAAAGCAGGTGCAGCAAGTCGAACGTCTTCGCGGGCATGGTCTTGCTGCGGTTCAAATTGATGATGCTAGCACGACCGCTCAGGGCGCCGCGCCCGTGCCCGCCTCGATTGGGAGCGCAGCAGGCGCCAGCCCACGACGCCCTTCTTTGCGCATTGTCAACGCGGGCGTCGAGAACTGCGCCAATATCGAGTCTATCGATCACGCGCTGCAATTTTTTTCGTTGGATGATCTCCCGGGGCCGTCCCAGAATAGGCTTCGTCGCGACTAGCAGCTCGGAGACCGCCATGAACCAAGCCAATGCAGATACCCCGAAAGCGCTGAGCGCAAGCGGCACCCTTCCACACCGTCGGCTCTTGCACGAGATCCGCTTCCTCGCAGGCGTCGCCATCGCCTTGGGCGGTGCCGGCGTATTGCTGTCGGACCTGATCCGCCTCATGCCGTTACTAGGCTGAAGGAAGGAAAGCAAGCTATGGCGAGCGATCTGACTGCACCCAAACCCGGCTGGGCAGCGCTGCTGCGCGAGCACGCGCGGCAGCATACGCCCGCCACGCTGGGTTTGGCGCTCGCCTTGCTGGGTGTGTTGGCCCTGCTGGCGCAAAGCCTGGTCCAACTCGCCACTGGCAATGCCGCCCCGGGGCTGCGCCTGGCGATGCTAGGCGGGATGGCGGCGTTTGCGACTACGGCGCTGGGTGCGCTGCCGGCGCTAGCGATGCGGGCGATGCCGCAGCGCGTGGAGGACAGCCTGCTCGGCATGGCGGCGGGGATGATGCTCGCCGCCAGCGCCTTCTCCCTGCTGCTGCCGGGCCTGGCATCCGCGACGGAAATACTCGAGAGCAAGCCGCTGGGTGCAGGCGTCGTAGTGTTCGGCATGGCGCTGGGCGTGCTGCTGATGCTCGGACTGGATGCGTTCACGCCGCACGAACACGACAAGACCGGACCCTGCGGGCCCGGCTATGAGCGCTGCAGCCGCATCTGGCTGTTCGTCTTCGCCATTGCCTTGCACAATCTGCCCGAGGGCATGGCCATCGGCGTCAGCTTCTCGCAGGCAGACATGGCGGTGGGGCTGCCGCTGACCACGGCGATCGCGCTGCAGGACATCCCAGAAGGGCTGGCGGTCGCCCTGGCGCTGCGCGGGGCCGGCTTCGCGCCGGGATTCGCCGTGCTCGTCGCCGTCGCCACCGGCGTGCTCGAACCCGTGGGCGCCCTGCTCGGCGTCGGCCTGTCCAGCGGGCTGGCCCTGGCCTATCCGACCGGCCTCGGCCTCGCGGCAGGGGCGATGATTTTCGTCGTCTCGCACGAAGTCATTCCGGAAACCCACCGCAACGGCCACCAGACGCCGGCAACGCTGGGCCTGATGGCCGGCTTCGCCCTGATGATGGTGCTGGATACCACCTTGGGTTAACCATTTTTCGACAAGGAGAATTGACCATGAACGCGAAGAAAGCCAAGACCCCCACGATCGACATCGGCATCAGCACCGGCGAGCGCAAGAAGATCGCGCAGGGCCTTTCCGCCCTGCTCGCCGACAGCTACACGCTCTACCTGATGACGCACAACTTCCATTGGAACGTCACCGGGCCGATGTTCAACACCCTGCACCTGATGTTCATGCAGCAATACACCGAGCAGTGGAATGCGCTCGACCTAATCGCCGAGCGCATCCGCGCACTGGGCCATCCGGCCCCCGGCACCTACAAGGAGTTCGTCAAACTGGCATCGATCAAGGAAGTCGAAGGCACGCCCAAAGCGACCGACATGATCCGCCATCTGGTCGCCGCCCAGGAAGCCACGGCGCGCACCGCGCGCAAGCTGTTCCCGCTGATCGAATCCGCGAACGATCAACCTACCGCCGACCTGCTGACCCAGCGCCTGGAGGTGCACGAGAAGACGGCGTGGATGTTGCGCAGTCTGTTGGAGGAATAGCCGGGCGCGCGTTGTGATACCCGCTGCGGCGCCGGCCGTCCGTGCCCGTCGCGCAGCAGATCAGGTTTAGGCTGCCTCGTACCGGCACCGCGCCCTTCTGCCCGTCCGAGGTGCGCGGCAGCGTTGCTGTCGGGAGCGATGCTCCACCCTGGCTTGACCGCAGAGGTGTTCGGAAAAGCGTATCGATGCGAAGCAGTGGTTTATCGGCAGGCGCACCTTCCCGCTCGCCGGCAATCGTTATAATTCGGCGCATGTGCCTTCGCCATACATCCTCTGCACCCGCGTCATGACCCTCACTGAACTTCGCTACATCGTAGCCCTTGCGCACGAGAAGCACTTCGGGCGCGCAGCCGAGGCCTGCCATGTCGCGCAGCCGACACTGAGCGTGGCCGTGAAGAAGTTCGAGGATGAGCTCGGCGTGCTGCTGTTCGAGCGCGGCAAGAACGAGGTCGCCGTTACACCTGTGGGCGAGCGCATCGTCGCGCAGGCGCGGCAGGTGCTCGACGAGCTTGAGGGTGTCAAGCGCATCGCGCGGCAGGCGCGCGATCCGCTCGATGGGCTGTTGCGCATCGGCGCCATCTTTACCGTCGGGCCCTATCTGTTCCCGCGCCTGGTGCCGGTGTTGCACGCATCGGCCCCGCACATGCCGCTAGTCATCGAAGAGAACTACACGGAACGCCTGCGCGAGCGCCTGGTCCAGGGCGAGCTGGATGCGATCATCGCCTGCCTGCCGTTCGAAGCGCCGGGGGTGGTGACGCTGCCCTTATACGACGAGCCGTTTGTCGCAATGGCGCCGCGCGCACACCCGTGGCGCGCGCGCGACACTGTCAGCACCGATGAGTTTGCGCCGCAGACTGTGCTGTTGCTCGGCGCCGGTCATTGTTTCCGCGACCAGGTGGTCGCGGCCTGCCCGAGCTGCGTGCGCCCCGGGCCCGCCGCAGGCGGGCGGCAGCGGGCGGTGGAGGGCAGTTCGCTCGAAACCATACGCCAGATGGTGGCCTCGGGTATGGGCGTCACCATGTTGCCGTGCACCGCCGCCGGCTCGGACCAGTCTGCTTCGGACTTGACGGTTATCCGCGCGTTCGTCGATCCGCCGCAGCGGCGCGTGGCGCTCGCCTGGCGCGCCAGCTTCCCACGACCGCAGGCGATCGAAGCCCTGCGCCAGGCAATCCGCGCCTGCGCGCTCGACTGCGTCAGCTATCTGAGCGGTCCCTCCGGCCGATAGCGCTGCGGCAGTTCGGGTTCGTACCGATAGCGACCGGCTATCGACCCGATGGCGACAATCAATTAGAACTCGCCGCCTCTGCGCCGTATGCTTTGACCAAGCCGCGGAACGCGGGATGATTGAGAAAGATCAGTGACCCGCTCGCAGAAGGTGGTAGTTTGATTAATTACCCGGCGACGCAATTCCGTTCGAACCGACAAGGAGACTAAAATATGAACGCAAAGACTGACATGAACGCTGGCAAATGCCCGGTAATGCATGGTGGCGCCACATCGACCAGCATGTCGAACATGGATTGGTGGCCTAAGGCGCTGAGCCTCGACATCCTGCATCAGCACGACACCAAGACCAATCCGCTGGGCGCGGACTTCGACTATCGGAAAGAGCTCAAGAAGCTTGACGTCAAAGCGCTGAAGAAAGACCTCACGGCCTTGATGACCGACAGCCAGGACTGGTGGCCTGCCGACTGGGGGCACTACGGCGGCCTGATGATCCGCGGGGCCTGGCACTCGGCCGGCACCTATCGTATCGCCGATGGCCGTGGCGGCGGCGGTACCGGCAATCAGCGCTTTGCGCCGATCAACTCCTGGCCTGACAACGTGAACCTCGACAAGGCACGCCGCCTGCTCTGGCCGATCAAGAAGAAATACGGCAACAAGATCAGTTGGGCCGACTTGATCATCCTTGCCGGAACGATCGCCTATGAGTCCATGGGACTGAAGACCTACGGGTTTGCCTTTGGCCGCGAGGATATCTGGCACCCGGAAAAAGACACCTATTGGGGCTCGGAGAAGGAATGGCTCGCGACCAGCGACAAACCCAACAGCCGTTATTCCGGCGAGCGGGATTTGGAGAACCCCCTGGCTGCCGTGATGATGGGACTGATCTACGTCAACCCTGAAGGTGTCGACGGCAAGCCCGATCCGCTGAAGACGGCACACGATGTGCGCGTGACCTTCGCGCGCATGGCGATGAACGACGAGGAAACCGTCGCCCTGACCGCCGGCGGGCATACGGTCGGCAAATGCCATGGCAATGGCGATGCGAAATTGCTGGGGCCAGTCCCCGAAGCGGCTGAAATCGAGGAACAAGGCCTGGGCTGGATCAACAAGACCAAGCGCGGCATTGGCCGCGACACCGTGTCCAGCGGCCTGGAAGGTGCCTGGACCACCCACCCGACCAAGTGGGACAACGGCTATTTCTACCTGCTGTTCACCTACGACTGGGAACTCAAGAAGAGCCCCGCTGGCGCTTGGCAGTGGGAGCCCATCAATATCAAGGAAGAAGACAAGCCGGTCGACGTCGAGGATCCCTCGAAGCGCTACAACCCGATCATGACCGATGCCGACATGGCCATGAAGATGGACCCGGCCTATCGGGTAATTTCCGAGCGGTTCCACAAGGATCCCGACTACTTCTCGAAAGTTTTTGCGCGCGCATGGTTCAAGCTGACCCACCGTGACATGGGCCCGAAGGCTCGCTACATCGGCCCGGACGTTCCGAAGGAAGACCTGATCTGGCAGGACCCGGTACCCGCAGGCCGCAAGGACTACGACGTGGCGGCTGTAAAGGCCAAAATTGCCGCCAGCGGTCTGAGTATTGGCGAAATGGTCAGCACGGCCTGGGACAGCGCCCGCACGTTCCGTGGTTCAGACAAGCGCGGCGGCGCCAACGGCGCGCGCATCCGTCTCGCTCCGCAGAAGGATTGGGAAGGCAACGAGCCTGCACGTCTTGCCAAGGTGCTCGACGTGCTTGGAGGCATCGCGGCGCAGACCGGCGCCAGCGTGGCTGATGTCATTGTTCTGGCCGGTAATGTTGGTGTTGAGCAGGCGGCCAAGGCAGCAGGCGTCAACATCACCGTCCCGTTTGCGCCGGGACGTGGCGATGCCACCCAGGAGATGACGGATGTCGAGTCATTCGATGTGCTGGAGCCGATCCACGACGGGTATCGCAACTGGCTCAAGAAGGATTACGTCGTCAGTGCCGAAGAACTGCTGCTCGACCGCACGCAGCTGATGGGCCTGACAGCCCATGAGATGACAGCACTGGTGGGCGGCATGCGCGTCTTGGGCACCAACCATGGCGGCACCAAGCATGGCGTGCTCACCGATCGCGTCGGCAAGTTGACGAACGACTTCTTCGTCAACCTGACGGACATGGCCTACACATGGAAGCCTGCAGGGAAGGGCCTGTATGAAATCCGCGACCGCAAGACCGGCGCAGTCAAGTGGACGGCCACCCGGGTCGATCTCGTCTTAGGGTCGAATTCGATTCTTCGCGCTTATGCCGAAGTCTATGCGCAGGACGACAGCAAGGAGAAGTTCGTGCAGGACTTCGTTGCCGCATGGACGAAGGTCATGAACGCTGACCGCTTCGATCTGGCCTGACACTCAGCACGCATCTCCACGCAGCGCCTATCGCTGCGTGGGGAATCTTGGATATCAGATATCGCGGCGCCACGAACAGCCAGCCGACGGCCGGTCTGCTGAACCAGCGCCTGGAAGTGCGCGAAAAGACCGCCTGGATGCTGCGCAGCCCGCTCGAGGATTGAGCCGCATCCGCTTCGACCCGCGCGGCGCGCATATGCGCCGCGTTTCTTTTTAGCGGCGTGCGCGCGTCCGCCGCGAGCAGTTCGCATCCGCTTGCCATCGTTGATTTGCGTCAAATCACAGCCACGCAACGACGAAACATTCCTGACCTACGCGCCGAGCTGCTTTTGCGCGCCAGAGTCAATCTGCAATGACAAATATCAAGCCATCGAAGCGCTCTGCCGCGCAAACTTGAATTGACGGTCGGGGCGGTTCGAATGCATTTCCCGCCCATGTCGAAGCGTACATACGTTCGGAGGGTTGCCATGCGCAGAATCTATTTCATGGTTCCAGACATTTCGACGGCCAAGCGCATCGTCGATGAATTGCTGCTGGCGCGCATAGAGGAACGTCACCTTCATGTGCTCGCGAAGCGCGGCACGCCGCTCGAAGATCTGCCTGAGGCAAGCCTGCTGCAAAAGAGCGACTTCGTCCCGGCGGTGCAGCGCGGCCTCGCTCTGGGCGGCGCGACCGGGATGCTCGCCGGCCTCGTTGCCGTGGCATTGCCGGCAACCCCGCTGGTGATCGCCGGAGGTGTGCTGCTCGCCGCCTCGCTGGCGGGGGCGGGGGTCGGCGCATGGCTGGGCGGCATGGTCGGAATGAATGTCGGCAACACCCGGCTGCAGCAGTTCGCAGATGCGATCGAGCGCGGTGCACTTCTGGTGATGGCCGACGTGCCCCGCGACCGGGTGGAAGACATCGAGGAGCGCGTGAGGAAGCATCTGCCCGGCGTGGAAATCGACGGAACCGAGCCCAGGATCCCCGCATTTCCGTGAAACCCTCGGACTGCAATCGAACAAGCGCGAGCGGCCGATGCGTACCCGCAGCAGACCACGGCCTGCAACAACGCGGAGTCGACGGCGATCCTCGCCCGGGGTCGAGAGCGCTGCGCAGGCGCGGCAGCTTGCGCATGTGATGTTCGAAGGCGAGCGCGGTACATGGCACCGCTTCGAATCATCGGCTTTACTGCACTAACCTGAAAGGACAGCATCATGAAATTTTCTCAGATTGTTTTGATTGCATTGCTTGGTACTGCCGTCGCCTTGCCCGGCTACGCTCAACCCGGTTCCGGCGGCGGCCCGGGCGCGGGGCCGGGCGCCGGCATGGGCCCCGGTCCCGGCAAAGGCCCAGCAGCCAAGCGGCCGCGCTTCCAGTTCAGTCAGGAAAACACCTTCGGCTGGAAGCTGATGAGCGCCGAGGAACACAGCGCGCATCGCGCCAAAATGCTGTCCGCCAAGACCTATGACGAATGCAAAGCCGTTCAGAACGAGCAGCACCAGCAGATGCAGGCGCGCGCCGAAGAGAAGCACATGACGCTGGCGGCGCCGCGCCAGAACGCCTGCGACCGCATGAAGGCTCGCGGTCTGTTGAAGTAGGGCCGCTGGGTCCGGCGCCAGCGCGGTCCGCGATTCGGGTGCACGTCGCGCCTGCCCCAGCGAGACATTGTCGCAACTAGGAGTCCGCATGATGGCCGAATCAATCGAACTGGATCGACAAGAAGAACGGGCGCTGCTCGCTGCCCTCGACGATGAATACAAGTCGCATGCGACCTATGATCAGGTAATCCGCGACTTCGGTCCGGTGCGCCCGTTTGTCAACATCGTCGAGGCGGAAGCGCGGCATATCGCGGCGCTGGTGACACTGTTCGATCGCTACGGCTTGCCCGTCCCGCCGGATCCGTGGCCAGGAAAAGCGCCTCGCTACCAAAGCGTCGACGCCGCCTGCGTCGCGGCCGTGCAAGCGGAGATCGACAACGCCGCGCTCTACGACCGCCTGCTCGCGAGCACACGCCGGCCCGACATCCTCGCCGTCCTTCAAGCGCTGCGTTCGGCCTCCCAGGACCGGCACCTGCCTGCGTTTCAGCGTTGTGCGCAGCGTTCCGCAGACGGCGGAGGCCACAGCGGCGCGGGGCGCCGTATGCGTGCAAGGGGTAGGGCGTGAGCGCGATCGCCGAGAAAGGCGGCGGCACGTTCCAGGGCATCAAACTCTTGCTGTGCGAGAACCCGCTGCCGCCGATCGACGAGGCGATCGCCGCCGCCCAGGCAGCGGTGCCGCACGGCAACTTCTACACCGAACCCTATTCGGCGCCGCTGCGCCTACTCATCAGCGCGCAGCTCGGCGTGCCCGAACGCCTCATTCACATCAACGCCGGCTCCGAACTCATCCTGCGCCAGATCTTCGACCGCTTCGGCGGGCAGGTCCACCTGCTGACGCCGACCTATGCGCTTTTTCCGGAGATCTCGCAGCACTACACGCAGACACGGCTGTTGCCAGAAGATGACTTCGCCTTCGATCTTGCCCAAATGGCGATTCCGCCGGGCACCACGCTCGTTGTCATCGTGAACCCGAACAATCCCAATGGCGGTGTCTTCGACATGGCGCCCTTGCCGGACCTGCTGCGCCGCCACCCGCAGACGCGCTTCCTGATCGACGAGGCGTTCATCGGTCTGGCCGGGCAGTCAGTCGCGCATCTGGTGCCCGAGTATCCGAATCTGCTGGTGACCCGCACCCTGTCCAAGGCCCACAGCCTGGCGGGTTTTCGCATCGGCTACGGCATATTTCCGGAAACCATCGCCGACGACCTGAACGTCCACAACGACGCCTATCCGCTCGCCCGCCCGAGCGAGGCAGCGGCCATCGCCACACTGCAACATGAGGACAAGATTCATGCTCGCGCGGCGCAGCTGCGCAGTTGGACCGACGCGCTTGCGGCGCAATTGCACGCTCTGGGCGTGCGCAGCTACCCGACGCAGACCTATTTCTTCCTTGCCGACTTCGCGCCGCACGATGCCGCGCATTTGGCGCAAGCTCTGAAGGCAAGGGGAATTCTGATCAAGCCGCTGAACGATCCGGCGCTAGGCACAGGCTATATGCGCGTTACCACGGCGTTGCCCGAAGACAACGCCCGCTTCGTCGACGCGTTGCGGGAAGTGCTCGCGCATGCCTAGAGTCGCGCCCTTCGAGACCCACCACCAGCGCTACGAGGACTGGTTCGATAAGCACGAGGCCGCCTATCTCTCGGAGCTGCTCGCCCTGCGGCCGTTCGTGCCCTGGGAGGGTTGGGGAGTCGAGATCGGGGTGGGCAGCGGCCGCTTCGCCGCGCCGCTGGGCGTGCAGGTGGGTGTGGACCCCTCCCCCGCGATGCTCGGCCACGCTGCCGCACGAGGCATAGAAGTCGTGCAAGGCACGGCCGAAGCCCTGCCTCTCGCAGATGGCAGCTTCGACCACGCCCTCGCGGTGACCACCATCTGCTTTGTGGATTCACCGACGCAGATGCTGGTCGAAGCGCGCAGGGTGCTCAAGCCGGGCGGGCGCCTGGTGATCGGGTTCATCGACCGGGACAGCGCCATGGGCCGGGATTATCTGGCGCACCAGGCCGAGAATGTGTTTTACCGCGAGGCCACCTTTTACTCTGCGGACGACGTGGCGCGGCTGCTGCAGGAAAGCGGCTTCGCTATCAGCGCCTGGGGCCAGACGCTGGCGCGTCCTCTGCCCGAGACGCGGGAAATCGAGCCGCTGCGGCCAGGACGCGGCGCATGCGCTTTCGTGGTTGTCGCAGCCACGCGCGAAGGTTGAAACGTGGGAACGATTGCCCGGATCGTCGCGATCGCAATCGCGCTCTGCGCTTTGCACGCCAGCGCTGCGCCCGTTTCCGTACCGTTGCCGGTGTTCGTGAGCATCCTGCCGCAAAAGTATTTCGTCGAGCGCGTCGGCGGCGGGCGGGTCGCGGTTTCAGTGATGGTGGGCCCCGGGCAGAGCCCGGCAACCTATGAGCCGACGCCACGCCAGATGACGGCGCTGTCCCAGGCGCGACTTTACCTTTCCATCGGTGTGGCATTCGAGGACACCTGGATGAAGCGCATCCGGGCCGCGAATCCCGCCTTGCACGTGGTGCCCATAGAGCGCGGCGTGGCGCTGCTGCCCCTGACCGGCGCGGAGGGCGGGCCTGACGGAACAGACCCGCACGTCTGGACCAGCCCGCAACGGGTGAAAATCATGGCGGCAAGCATCCGCGATGCCCTGATCGGGACGGACCCCGCACATCGTGACGGATACGAATCGAATTACCTTGCGTTCATCGCCGAGCTGGACGCGCTGGACCGGGATATCCGCGCCATCCTCGCGCAGGCCAAAGGCAAGCCCTTCCTGGTGTTTCATCCCTCCTGGGGTTACTTCGCCGACGATTACGGGCTGCGCCAGATTCCGATCGAGGCCGAAGGCAAGGAACCGGGAGCCAGGACACTCGCGCGCGTGATCGATCTCGGCAAGCGGGAGCGCGTGAAAGTGCTCTTCGTGCAAACCCAGTTCAGCCGGCGCACTGCCGAATCCGTTGCCGGCGCGATCGGCGCCAAAGTGGTGGCAGTCGACCCGCTGGCGGAAGACTATCCGCAAAACCTGCTGCGGGTCGCGCATGCATTCGCCGACGCCCTGAAATGACACCGGTCATCGAGCTTCAGGACGTTTCCTACGCCTACGACATCGGCCCGCCGGCGCTGGAGCATGTCAGCCTGACGGTGGCCGAAGGCGAGTTCCTGGGCCTGGTGGGGCCGAACGGCGGCGGCAAGAGCACCCTGCTCAGACTCGTGCTCGGACTGCTCCAGCCCGCTTCGGGTGCGGTGCGCGTGGCCGGCGCAAGCCCGCAGGAATCGCGCAGGGTGATCGGCTATGTGCCGCAATATGCCCGCTTCGGCCGCGAGTTCCCGATTTCGGTGGAGGACACGGTCCTGCTCGGAAGGCTCGGCACGACCGGGTTGCTCGGCGGCTACCGCGTCGCGGACCGCGAGGCGGCGCGCCTGGCGATGACCCAGACCGAGGTGCTCGATCTGCGCCGGCGCCCGCTCGGCAGCCTTTCCGGCGGACAATTGCAGCGCGTGCTGGTGGCGCGGGCGCTCGCCTGCGACCCGCGCATCCTGATCCTGGACGAGCCCACCGCCAACATCGACATGCGCGCCGAGACCGATATCTTCGACCTGTTCAAGGCGCTGAACCAGCGCATGACCATCGTCGTCGTATCCCATGACATCGGTTTCATCTCGCGCTACGTGACCCGCGTGGCCTGCCTCAACCGCACCCTGCTGTGCCACCAACCCGTTCCGATCGGGTCGGAAGTGATCGAAAGACTCTACGGCATGCAGATGCAGCTCATCCCGCACAACCATGCATTTGAAAGGGAGGCGAAGACATGAGCGCGTTTCTCGATGCGCTTGCGCTTCACGCGTTTCTGCAGCATGCCCTGGCAGCAGGTCTGCTCGCCAGCATCGCCTGCGGCATCGTCGGCAGCTATGTCGTGGTGAAGCGCATCGGCTACCTCGCCGGCGGCGTGGCCCACACCGCGCTGGGCGGCATGGGTATCGCCTATTTTCTGGGCAAAAGCCCGATCGGCGGCGCGCTCGTCGCGGCGCTGCTGGCGGCGCTGATCATCGGCTGGGTGAGTCTGCGCTTCCGCCAACACGAAGACACCATCATCGGCGCGCTGTGGGCGGTGGGCATGGCCATCGGAATACTCTTCATCTCGCGCACGCCGGGTTACAACGTGGACCTGATGAGCTACCTGTTCGGCAATATTCTGATGGTGTCGCGCGCGGATCTGCTGCTCATGGCGGGGCTGGACGGCGCGATCATCGCCCTGGTGGCAATGTTTCGCAGGCAGTTTCTCGCCGTGTGCTTCGACGAGGAGTTCGCCCGCCTGCGCGGCGTGCCGGTCGAGGTTTTCTACCTGGGACTGCTGCTGATCGTGGCGCTGACCGTGGTGATCCTGATCCAGGTGGTGGGCCTGGTGCTGGTGATCGCGCTTTTGACCCTGCCCGCCGCCATCGCCAGCCAGTATGCGCGCTCGCTCGCTGCCATGATGTTCGCGGCGACGCTGCTCGGGGTGACGTTCACCGGCGCGGGACTGGCGCTTTCCTATGAACCCGACCTGCCCGCGGGCGCCACCATCATCCTGCTCGCCGGCCTGGCCTACCTGCTTTCGGCCTTGGGCCGCGCAA
Organism: Burkholderiales bacterium; assembly: GCA_014860395.1. GTDB lineage: Bacteria > Pseudomonadota > Gammaproteobacteria > Burkholderiales > SG8-39 > 2-12-FULL-64-23. The sequence continues at coordinate 30,792 of JACZJU010000154.1, forward strand.
TCTGGCTGCGCAGGCGTCGCACCTTTGCTTTGCCGAACCCGACGCCATGAGCGATTGCCCCATCGCTTGGATCAGTTTTACCGCTCTGTCGGGATAGGTCAGCGTTGACAATTGTCAAGATAGCGCCGCGCTCAGCGGCGCATTATCGGTGGCAGATGATGTTGAAGCGGCGAGGCCATGGCATCACTTCGCAAACGTTTTGAGGTCCGATCACGCACTCCAACGCTGATCATGGCCGCCCCTGGCAGGGCGCAAGCCGGTTTCCGAATTGCGTTTGCTGTAATATGGCCGCAACGCCAGGTACCGACAATGCATGTTTGCCTGCATCCTCAGGCGCTTTCCCTCGAAAGGAGTTCATCATGAAGATCAAGAAACTTAGCCTCGCACTCGCCCTGGCGTGTGCCTTCGGCGTAGGCAGTGCCCAGGCCGCCACCGAAATCCAGTGGTGGCACGCCATGACCGGCGCCCTCGCCGATCAGGTCAACAGCATCGCCGACAAGTTCAATGCCTCTCAGTCGGCCTACAAGGTGGTGCCGGTGTACAAGGGCAGCTATGCCGATACGATGACCGCCGCGATCGCCGCGTACCGCTCCGGCAAAGCACCGGACATCGTGCAGATATTCGAAGTCGGCACCGCCACCATGATGGCGGGGGGAAAGGCGATCAAGCCGGTGTACGAAGTGATGGCGCAGGCGCACGAGAAATTCGACCCCAAGGCCTATATGCCGGCCGTGACCAGTTACTACAGCGACACCCAAGGGCGCATGCTGTCGATGCCGTTCAACAGCTCGACCCCGGTATTGTTCTATAACAAGGACATGTTCAAGAAGGCCGGCCTGGATCCGAACAAGCCTCCCAAGACTTGGGACGAAGTTGGAGCCGACGCGGCCAAGCTCAAGGAGGCCGGTATCGCCTGCCCCTACACGACCTCCTGGGAATCCTGGGTGCAGTTGGAAAACATGAGCGCCTGGCATAACCAGGAATTCGCCACCAAGCAGAACGGCTTCGGCGGCCTCGATGCCAAGCTCAGTTTCAACAACGAAGTAATAGTGCGCCACATCGCCAAGCTGTCGTCCTGGGTGAAATCGGGCCTGTTCATCTACGCCGGCCGCGGTAACCAAGGGGACGCGAAGTTCTACGGTGGCGACTGCGCCATGTCTACCGCTTCGTCCGCCCTATACGGGCATATCACACGCAGTTCGAAGTTCGAATTCGGCGTATCGGAGCTGCCCTACTACCCCGAAGTCAAGGGCGCGCCGCAGAACACGATCATCGGCGGTGCCAGCTTGTGGGTGATGGGGGGCAAGAAACCGATCGAGTACAAGGGCGTGGCGAAGTTCTTCACCTTCCTGTCATCGCCGGAAATCCAGGCCGAGTGGCACCAGAAGACCGGCTATGTGCCGATCACCAAGGCGGCCTACGAACTCACCAGGAAACAGGGCTTCTATGAGACCCACCCCGGCACCGACGTCGCCATTCAGCAGCTGCTGCTGCGGAATCCGACCAAGGACTCCAAGGGCATACGCCTGGGCTATTTGCCGCAGATCCGCAACATTATCGACGAAGAGTTGGAAGCGGTGTGGGCGCAGAAGAAAGGGCCGAAACAGGCACTGGACGACGCAGTAGCTCGCGGCGACGTCGAGCTGCGCAAGTTCGAGCGCGCCAACAAGGCAGGCGCGCGCTGAACCCCGGCCGGACCAAAGTTTGAGGAACGGCCCCTAGGGGCCGTTTCCTCGTTCCGCATGGAAAAGCGCACACAGTTCCCCGTAGGCTGGCTGCCCTATGCCCTGGTGGCGCCGCAGCTCGCCATCACCATCGTATTTTTCATCTGGCCTGCAGGCCAGGCGCTGTGGCAATCGCTGCTGGTGCAGGACGCCTTCGGCATCCACACCGAATTCGTCTGGTTCGAAAACTTCCAGGTACTGTTCGCCGACCCGACCTACCTGGAATCCTTCAGGGTGACCGCCGTGTTCGCCACGCTGGTCACCAGCCTGGGCCTCGGCAGCGCGCTGGTGCTCGCCGCCGCCTGCGACCATGTGATCCGCGGCGCCAGGACCTACCAGACGCTGATCATCTGGCCCTACGCGGTGGCGCCGGCGATAGCCGCGGTGCTGTGGACCTTCATGTTCAACCCGACTGTCGGCATTCTCGCCTACGGACTGGAGCAAATCGGCTACCACTGGAACCATCAGCTCAATGGCGGCCAGGCCATGGCCCTGATTGTGATCTCCGGCCTGTTCAAGCTGATCCCCTACGACTTCCTGTTCTTCCTCGCCGGGCTGCAATCGATCCCGAAATCTCTGATCGAGGCCGCCGCCATCGACGGCGCGGGACCGGTGAAGCGCTTTCTGACCATTTCCTTTCCTTTGCTGTCGCCGACCTCCTTTTTCCTCCTGGTGGTGAACCTGGTTTACGCGTTTTTCGATACCTTCGGCATCATCGACGCGGCCACGCAGGGCGGGCCATTCAGGTCGACCACGGTACTGGTGTACAAGGTATTCCAGGACGGGTTCAAGGGCCTGGACCTGGGCGGTTCCGCAGCGCAGTCGGTGGTCCTGATGGCGATCGTCATTTCGCTCACCGTAGTGCAGTTCCGCTATATCGAACGCAAAGTCCAATACTGATGATCGAACACCGCCCTGGTTTCACTTTTTTCTGCCATGCGCTGCTGATTGCGAGCATCGTGGTGGTGGCGTTCCCGCTGTACATTGCCTTTGTTGCCTCGACGCACACCGCCGGTCGCATGTTCGAGTTCCCGCTACCGCTGCTGCCGGGCGGCGAAATGCTGCACAATTACGCCACCGTGCTCCAACACGGCGTCGCCGGCGCCAGCACGGCGCCGGTCGGCCGCATGATGTTCAACAGCTTGGTGATGGCGCTCACCATCGCCATCGGCAAGATAGCCATCTCGATACTGTCGGCGTTCGCCATCGTCTACTTCCGCTTCCCGCTGAAGAACTTCTTCTTCTGGATGATATTCATCACCCTGATGCTGCCGGTGGAAGTGCGCATCCTGCCCACCTACAAAGTGGTGGCGGACCTCGGCCTGCTCGACACCTACGCCGGACTGAGCGTGCCCCTGATCGCATCGGCGACCGCAACGTTCCTGTTCCGCCAGTTCTTTCTCACCATTCCGGACGAACTGATGGAGGCGGCGCGCATCGACGGCGCCAGCGCGCTGCGCTTCTTCTGGGACATCGTGCTACCGCTATCGAAGACAAATATGGCGGCGCTGTTTGTGATCCTGTTCATCTATGGCTGGAACCAGTACCTGTGGCCGCTGCTGGTCACGACGCAGGAGGACATGTACACCGTGGTCATCGGCATCAAGCGCATGATTCCCGGCGGCGAATCCTCGGTGGACTGGAATCTGGTCATGGCCACTGCCATGCTGGCGCTCACCCCTCCGGCGCTGGTAGTGCTGCTGATGCAACGCTGGTTCGTCAAAGGTCTGGTCGAGACGGAAAAGTAACTACAGCCGTTTTCGCATTGTGCCGAAACGGCTTTAACCAAGGGAGGATGAGGGAGAATACCCCTTCATCGGAATACCGAAAATGGCAAAACTGCAACTGCGTAACGTCAAGAAGAGCTTCGGCAACGTGGAAATAATCAAAGGTGTGTCGGCGGACATCGCCGACGGCGAATTCGTGGTCATCGTCGGCCCCTCGGGCTGCGGCAAATCGACGCTGTTGCGCATGATCGCAGGGCTGGAGGCGATCACCAGCGGCGAAATTCTCATTGGTGATCGCGTGGTCAACAATCTGGAACCCAAGGACCGCGACATCGCCATGGTGTTCCAGAACTACGCGCTCTATCCGCATATGAGCGTGCGCCAGAACATGGCCTACGGCCTGAAGATCCGCGGCCTGGCCAAAGACGACATCGAGACGCGGGTGCAGCGCGCGGCGAAGATCCTGGAGCTGGGCGATCTGCTGGCACGCAAGCCGCGCGAGCTCTCCGGCGGGCAGCGCCAGCGCGTGGCCATGGGCCGCGCCATCGTGCGCGAGCCGTCGGTGTTCCTGTTCGACGAGCCGCTGTCCAACCTGGATGCCAAGCTGCGCGTGCAGATGCGCTTCGAAATCCAGAAACTGCATCACAACCTGGGCACCACCAGCGTCTACGTCACCCACGACCAGGTGGAAGCGATGACCCTGGCCGAGCGCATGGTGGTGATGAGCGCCGGCATCACCGAGCAGATCGGCTCGCCGGCGGAGGTCTACCAGCGCCCGGCGACCCGGTTCGTCGCCGGTTTCATCGGTTCGCCGGCGATGAATTTCCTGCCCGGCCGCGCCGATGCGACTGGCCTCACGCTCGCCGACGGCGGGCATCTTGCGGTATCTGTGCCGGCGGCACTCGCCGGGCGCGAGCTGGTGCTAGGCATACGCCCCGAACACCTGGAAGTGTGTGCGCCCCAGGAGGCGCTGTTCACCCTGCAGACCGAGATGCGCGAAATGCTCGGCGCCGACATACTGATACACGGGCTGTTCGGCAAGGAGCTGCTGGTCGCGCGCCTGTCGGCGGCGGAGCACCCCGCGCCAGGCCAGGCGCTGCCCCTGCGCGCCCTGCCTGACCGCCTGCACTGGTTCGACGCCGCCAGCGGCGCGCGCCTGGAGGCGGCTTGATAGCTTGGTCGTTTCAGAATTACCGAAACGACCCAGACTTGGGGGCGCACGAGGGGCCGAGCAAGGTTTGGACCCCTTCCGTTCCCACCCGGATCCCGCCGTTTCGTGACAGCCGATGAAAGCCGGGCTGCTGCGCTTGGGCATGAACCTGTGGCCACCGTTTCGCGGCGCCGGCATCCGCGTGCGCCGCATCGCGCCGGATTACCGCGAGATCGAGGTCGAGCTCTCGCGCAAATGGCATAACCGCAACTACATCGGCACGCATTTCGGCGGCAGCCTCTACGCCATGACCGATCCGTTCTACATGCTGATGCTGATCCACGTGCTCGGGCCCGAATACGTCGTTTCGCATCAGGCCGGTTCGATCGAGTACCTGATCGCGACCAGGAAAAAGGTGCGGGCGCGCTTCACCATTGACGATGCGACTATCGCCGACATCAAGGCGCACACGGCATCGGGCGAGAAATATCTGCCGCAAATGGCAGTGGAAGTGAAAACCGATTCCGGCGACACCGTCGCCCGCGTCGTGCACACGCTGTATGTGCGCAAGAAACAAGTGCGAACATGAAATGAAACCCTGGCCTTATCCGCGCATCATCGCCCATCGCGGCGGCGGTACGCTCGCTCCGGAGAACACGCTGGCAGGCCTGCGCAAGGCGAAGGAAATGGGTTATGCCGGAGTCGAATTCGACGTCATGCTCGCCGCCGACGCCACCCCTATCCTGATGCACGATGAGACCCTGGAGCGCACCACCAACGGCCGCGGAGCAATCGCCGAGACGGCCTACCGCGACATGGAGAAGCTCGACGCCGGCAGCTGGCACTCGGCGCCGCACATGGGCGAGCCGGTACCGAGCTTCGAGCGTGCCGGCCGGCTTTGTATCGAGCTGGGGATATGGGCAGATATCGAGATCAAGCCTGCGAAGGGTTACGAAGCCGAAACCGGCAGGGCGGCGGCGCTGCTCGCGCGCGAGCTCTGGCGCGGCGCGCCGATGCAGCCGCTATTGTGCTCGTTTCAGCCCGCGTCGCTCGCCGCGGCGAAGGAGGCCGCGCCGGAACTGCCGCGCGGCGCCCTGACCAAGCGCATCCCGCCGGACTGGGAACACTGGATGCAAGTGCTGGGCTGCGTGTCCCTGCACTGCGACTACCGCCTGCTGCAGCCGCGCGAGGCGCGCGCGGTGCGCGACGCGGGCTACTGGCTGCTCAGCTACACGGTCAACGATCCGCACATCGTGCGCGTGCTGTTCGACTGGGGCGTGGACGCCATTATCACCGACCGCCTGGACCTGATAGGGCCGGACTTCGCATAGGGCAAGAGGGGGGAGGTATCCCCTCGTTTTGAAATAGGCTCTAAAATCGGCAGCAGGGCAACTCAATCCGACGCTTCGACATGAATGCAGCCAAATGAAACGCGCACTGGCCATACCGCTGGTTCTGATTCTCGCGCTCGCCGCCGGGGGCATTTTCTATTGGCAGCGCGCGAACGATCACGAAGCGCCGCCCACTGCACTCACGCTTTACGGCAATATCGACATCAGGCAGGTGCAGCTCGCATTCAACGGTTCGGACCGGATTGACCGCATGCTGGTCAAAGAGGGGGAAAGCGTGCGCCAAGGTCAGCTCCTGGCGACGCTGGATCCGGCCCGCCTGCAGCACAACGCAGATTTGCTGGAAGCACAGCTCGCGGCGCAGCAGCAAGTCCTCGCGCGCCTCAAGGCGGGCAACCGGCCGGAGGAAATACGCAAGGCGCGCGCCGACGCCGAGGCCGCGAAAATAGAAGCGGACAACGCCGAGCATACCTATCGCCGTCTCAAGGAGCTCGTCGCCCGAAGGTTCGTCGCCCAGCAGCAGGCGGACGACGCCAAGGCCGCGGCGGATGCCGCCCGGGCCAAGTACGAATCGGCGCGAGCGTTGCTACGACTCGAAGAGCTGGGTGCGCGCGCCGAGGACATCGCCGCCGCCGGCGCCACACTCAAGGCAAACGAGGCCGCGCTCGCGCTGGCGCGTACGCAACTGGCCGACGCCTCCCTGTATGCGCCGGCCGACGGCATCATCCAGGACCGGATCCTCGAGCCGGGCGACATGGCTGCCCCGCAGCTCTCCGTGTATACGCTGGCGCTGACCGATCCGGTATGGGTACGCGCCTATGTGCAGGGAGCGGACCTGGGCAAGATTCATCCCGGCATGCGCGCTGCGGTGAGCACGGACAGCTATCCCGGCAAGCGCTATCGCGCGTGGCTGGGCTATATCTCCCCCAGCGCCGAATTCACGCCGAAATCGGTGGAGACCACCGAAGTCAGATCCAAGCTGGTATATCAGGTGCGGATTTTTGTGTGCAACCCGCAAAATGAACTGCGCCTGGGCATGCCCGCCACGGTGACGATTGCGCTGGACCAGCCGCAATCGGCCAATGCGGGAGCGCCTGACTGCCAGACACCCTGATGCCGCCAACGGCCGCTGCGTATCAGGCGAGCCCTCATTCCCCGGCGGGTCCGGGAGACGATACCCCGCTGCAATTCGACCAACTGTCCAAGGCGTTTCGCCCGAATGGTCGTCTGGTCCAGGCGCTCGACAAGGTGAGCTTTCGCGTTCGGCACGGGACGGTGACCGGCCTCATCGGGCCCGACAGCGCCGGCAAGACCACACTCATGCGCCTCGCCGCAGGTTTGCTCGCCCCCGACAGCGGCAGCGTCACCGTCCTCGGCAAGAACGCCACCGCGCAGTCGCTGCAGGTTCAGGCCGGCATCGGCTACATGCCGCAGCGTTTCGGCCTGTATGACGACCTGACGGTGCAGGAGAATCTCGACCTGTATGCAGACCTGCAAGGCGTGGCGCATATCGACCGCGCCGATCGCTATGGCGAATTGCTGCAGATGGCCGGGCTTGCGCCGTTTACCCGGCGCCTGGCCGGACAGCTCTCCGGCGGCATGAAGCAGAAGCTGGGGCTCGCCTGCACCCTGGTGCGCCAACCGCCCTTGCTGCTGCTGGACGAACCGACCGTCGGCGTGGACCCGCTGTCGCGACGCGAGCTATGGGCCATCGTCGACCGGCTGGTGCGCAAGGAAAATACCACCGTGCTTCTGAGCACCGCCTACCTGGATGAGGCCGAGCGTTGCGACGAGGTCGTCCTGCTGCATGAAGGCCGGCGCCTGGATCAGGGCGATCCGAAGACTCTGCGCGACCGCATGCTGGGCAGAACCTATTCGCTCAGCGCGCCGAACCTGTCCAAGCGAGCGCTGCAGGCGCATTTGTCGCGGGCTCCCGGCGTGCTGGACGCATTGATCCAGGGCGAGCACGTGCGCCTGGTGATGGAAGAAGGAACGCGCCCTGACCTCGAGCAGCTGCTCCCCGGGGCGGAGGACGCCTCGCTCACCGAGGCGCCGCCGCGCTACGAGGATAGCTTCATCGCGCTGCTAAAGGCGCAAGCCCAGGTGCATGGCGCGGCGCCCTCCCCGGCCGATCCGCCGGCGGCGGCGCCGCCTGCCGCGCAGACGGCAAACGCCGCCGCCGTGATCGAAGCGGACCGGCTGGAGCGGCGTTTCGGCGCTTTCCGCGCCGTCAAAGGCATCAGCTTTGCCGTGTCCCGCGGCGAGGTCTTCGGCCTGCTCGGCGCCAACGGCGCCGGCAAGACCACGACGTTTCGCATGCTCTGCGGGCTGCTGCCGCCCAGCGGCGGCAGCCTGCGCGTCGCCGGAGTCGATCTGCGCCATGCGCCTGCCGCCGCGCGCTCGCGCATCGGTTATATGTCGCAGAAATTCTCCCTCTACAGCCAGCTCAGCGTAATGGAAAACCTGCGCTTTTTCAGCAGCGCCTATGGCCTTGCGCGCGAACGCGCGCAAGAGCGCATGCGCTGGGCCATGGCGGAGTTTGCGCTGGCGCCGCTTGCGGATTCCGCCAGCGGCGAACTTTCCCTGGGCTACAAGCAGCGCCTGGCATTGGCCTGCGCCCTGATGCATGAGCCCGACATTCTGTTTCTGGATGAACCCACGTCGGGGGTGGATCCGCTCGCCCGGCGCGAGTTCTGGCAGCGCATCAATGCGCTTGCCGAAGCCGGCGTCACCATCATGGTGACCACGCATTTCATGGAAGAGGCCGAGTATTGCGACCGCCTCGCCATCATGGCGACAGGCGAAATCCTGACCATGGGCACGCCCAGCGCGGTCAAGCAGCACGCGCGCACCGAGACCCTGCCCGATCCGACCATGGAAGACGCCTTCATCGGTCTGATCGAAGCGCGGGCGCCGGCGGGGACGGCATGAGCAGGGAGCAGGGGCCACGCGCAGCGGGGATGCGACCGGCCGCGATTGCCGCCGGACGCCGACTGCACGCACTCGAAACTGCGGCATCGGTGGCGGAGGCGGCAGAAGCATGAGCGATCCCCGGCAGCGGAACGGATCGGCGGCGCCGGGAACGTTTCGCATGCGCCTTCGCGGCCTCATGCGCAAGGAGTTCCTGCAGATTTTCCGCGACCCCAGCAGCATCGCGATCGCCTTTCTGATGCCTTTGATCCTGCTGCTGCTGTTCGGCTATGGCGTGTCCCTGGACTCCGAATCGATACCGGTGGCGCTGGTGGTGGAGCAGCCGAGCGCGGATACGGCGAGCTTCACCGCGGCTTTCCACAAGTCGCGCTATTTCGTGCCGACCACGTATGCCACCACGCGCGAGGCCGAAGCGGCGATGATGGCGCGCCAGGTGAACGCCATCGTCGTCCTGCGCCGGGACTTCGCGCAGCGCCTGCGCGGCGCGGATGGCGCACCGATTCAGTTGATCGTGAACGGCGTCGACGCCAACACCGCCAGGATCGTCGCGGGCTACGTCGAAGGCGTATGGGGCACATGGCTGGAGCATATCGCCCTGGCGCGAGGCCGGTCTCTGGCGCAGCCGGTGCAAATTGAACAGCGCGTCTGGTTCAACAGCGAGCTGCGCAGCCGCAATTTTCTCGTGCCCGGCCTGGTGGCGATCATCATGACCCTGATCGGCGCCCTGCTCACGGCGATGGTGATGGCGCGCGAATGGGAACGCGGCACCATGGAAGCGCTGCTGGTGACACCGGTGACCATGCGCGAAATCATCCTGGGCAAACTGATTCCCTACTTCATTCTGGGCATGGGGGGGCTGGCGCTTTCCGTAGCCATGGCGATCTGGCTGTTCGAGGTGCCGCTGCGCGGCTCGCCCTGGCTGCTGTTCGCCACATCGGCGCTGTTTCTGCTCACCGCCCTGGGCATGGGCCTGTTCATTTCCACCATTGCCAGAAGCCAGTTCGTCGCCGGGCAGATCGCCCTCATCGCGACCTTCCTGCCCGCGTTCCTGCTGTCCGGATTCATTTTCGACATCGGCAGCATGCCCGACATCGTCAAAGTCATTACACACGTCATTGCCGCCCGATACTACGTGGCGATCCTGCAGACGCTGTTTCTCGCCGGCGATACCTGGAGCGTGGTTCTGCCGAATACGCTCGCCCTGGCCGTGCTTGCCGTGATCTTCCTCGGCCTGACGCAGCTGAAATCGCGCAAACGCCTGGAGTAGGGCACCATGTGGCGGCGCATTCTCGCACTGACGATCAAGGAGTTCCTGACCATACTCAAGGACAAGCGCAGCCGCGTGGTCATCGTCGTGCCGCCGCTGATTCAGTTGATGGTGTTCGGCTATGCCGCGACCTTCGACTTGAAGCATGTCCCGTTTGCGGTGTTCAACGAAGATCGCGGCATCGCCGCGCGCGAACTGGTCGCGGCATTTCGCGGCTCGCCCAGTTTCGAGGAGGTGGCGCGCCTCGCCCAGGACAGGGAGATTGCGCCCGTGATCGACAGCAAGCAGGCGCTCATGGTCATGCGCATCGGACCGCGCTTCAGCGCCGACCTGCTCGCCGGCCGGCCGGCGCAGCTGCAGATCATCGTCGACGGACGCAATTCGAATACCGCGCAGCTGGCCGTCAACTACGCGCAATCCATCGTCAAGCGTTTCAACACCGAATGGATCGCCCGCCACGGCGGCAGCGCGCCCCCGGCGTATACCGAGATGCGCGCCTGGTTCAACCCGAACCTGGAAAGCCGCTGGTTTTTCATCCCCGGCATCGTTGGCCTGCTCACCCTGCTCGTCACCATGCTGGTGACGGCGCTGTCGGTCGCGCGCGAGCGCGAGCAGGGCACCTTCGACCAGTTGCTGGTCACGCCGCTGCGCCCCGGGGAAATCCTGCTTGGCAAAGCCCTGCCGAGCTTCTTCATCGGCATTGCCGAAGCCACGCTGATCATCCTGGTGGCGGTATTCTGGTTCGAGGTTCCGTTTCTGGGCAGCCCGCTGACCTTGTATACCGGCCTTGCGCTGTTTCTGCTTTCGGCAATCGGCCTGGGCCTGATGATTTCATCGCTCGCCGTCACGCAGCAGCAGGGGCTGCTGGGCGCCTTCTTCTTCATGGTGCCCGCCATCATCCTTTCGGGCTTCGCCACGCCGATCGAAAACATGCCTGCACTGGTGCAAGACCTTACCCTGCTCAATCCCTTGCGCTATTTCCTGGTTGTGCTGCGCGGCGTGTTCCTCGAGGGCACGCCGTTCCACCTGCTGCTGCACCAGTTTTTCGCGATGGCCGCGATCGGCGCGGTGGCCCTGGCCATCGCCGCCTGGCTGTTCCGGCACAGGATGTACTGAAGCCGCAACCTGAACCGCAGGCGCGGCCGGATTCAGAAAGGCAGTTCGGCGCCGGGCTTGGCGGCCGCGAGCACCGCGCGAAATTCCGCCTGGATGCGCGCGATCGCTTCCTGCGTGTCGCCTTCGAAGCGCAGCACGATCACCGGCGTGGTGTTGGAGGCCCGCGCCAGACCGAAGCCGTCGGCGTATTCCACGCGCAGGCCATCGAGCTTGATGACTTCGCGCGCGCCGGGAAAGCGCGCGCTTTGCTGCAGCCCCGCTATCAGCCGGTGCGGCTCGCCTTCGGCCAGCTTCCAGTTGAGCTCGGGCGTGTTGATCGAGTCGGGCAGCGCATCGAGCACCGCATCGGGGTTGGACGACCGGCTGAGAATTTCCAGCAGCCGCGCACCCACGTACTGCGCATCGTCGAAGCCGTACCAGCGCTCGCCAAAGAAGATGTGCCCGCTCATCTCCCCCGCCAGGGGCGAATGGCGCTCCTTCATTTTGGCCTTGACCAGAGAATGCCCTGTTTTCCACATCAGCGGCTTGCCGCCGCGCTCGGCGATCCACGAAGCGAGCCGGCGCGTGCATTTGACGTCGTAGATGATCTCGGCGCCGGGATTGCGCTTGAGCACGTCGTCGGCGAACAGCATCAGCTGCCGGTCGGGATAGATGATGTTGCCGCCCTTGGTGACCACGCCGAGGCGGTCGCCGTCGCCGTCGAAAGCGAGGCCGAGTTCCGCATCCGAGTCTCGCACTGCCGCAATCAGTTCCTGCAGGTTCTCCGGCTTCGACGGATCGGGATGATGGTTGGGGAAGGTCCCGTCGACTTCGCAATACAGCGGCGTCACCTCGCAACCCAGGCGGCGGAACAGCTCGGGCGCGGTCGCGCCGGCGACGCCGTTGCCGCAGTCGATGACGATTTTCATGGTCCGCGCAAGCTTCACGTCGGCGACGATGCGCGCGAGATAGGCTTCGCGCACGTCGACCATCGAGTATTTGCCCGCGCCCTCGGCCAGATCACCGCTTTCTATTATCGCGCGCAGGCGCTGGATGTCATCCCCCGCAAGCGTCACCCCGCCAAGCACCATTTTCAGCCCGTTGTAGTCGGGCGGATTGTGGCTGCCCGTGACCATCACCGCGCTGCCGCAGCCGAGGTGGTGCGCGGCGAAATAGCCGATCGGCGTGGCTGCCATGCCGATGTCGATGACATCGACGCCGGCCGCGGTGAGGCCCGCGGCCAATGCCCCCGACAATTCCGGACCGGACAGCCTGCCGTCGCGGCCTATCGCCACCGCGGTCTGCGCGCGCGCGCGCGCTTCCGAGCCCAGGGCCTGGCCGATGGCGCTGACGATTTCCGGCGTGAGCGTGCGCCCGACGATGCCGCGGATGTCGTAGGCCTTGAATATCTCTGCGGGAACGGAAGTCATCTGCGATATGGTCCTGACGAACGCGGGACCCGCATTTTAGCGCACGGGGTGCGCATGCCCGTCGAAAAACGCGAGCAGGCGTTGCGGCAGCCAGTCGAGATTGCCCGGAAAAGCGTCGGATGCGAAGCCGACATGACCGCCTTCTTCGGGCTGCTCGAGCGACACCAACGAAGATACCTCCGCCGGCTGCGGCAGATGGCGTGCCGGCAGGAAGGGATCGTTCTTCGCGTTCAGCAGCAGCGTCGGCAGTCGCACGCCGGCCAGCACAGGCTTCGCGCTGGCGCGCGTCCAGTAATCGTCGGTATCGCGGAATCCATGCAGCGGCGCGGTGACGACGTCGTCGAACTGGCGCAGGTTGCGCGCGGCAAGCATGCGTTCGCGGTCGAACAATCCGGGATAGCGTTCCAGCTTATGCAGGCTTTTCTTGCGCAAAGTGGCAAGGAACATGCGCGTGTAAATCAGGTTCAGCCCCTGCCCCAGTGCGGCGCCGGCCGCCATCAGGTCGAGCGGCGCCGACACCGCGGCTGCGGCCCGCAGCCCTGCGCCGGGCTCCGCCCCGCTCTCGCCCAGCCACTTGAGCAGCGCGTTGCCGCCCAGGGACACGCCGACGGCGTACAGCGGCGCGCCGGCCTGAGCCAGGCGCGCAATGATCCAGCCGATCTCGGGCGCGTCACCGGAATGATAGGCGCGCGGCAGACGGTTGGGCTCGCCGCTGCAGCCGCGGAAATGCACCACCACGCCGTTCCAGCGCGCGCGCTCGAGCGCGCGCATCATCGCCACGGCGTAATGGCTGGACGAACTGCCTTCGAGCCCATGGAACAGGGCGACGCGCGGCGCGCCGGCGGGGCCGGCATCGAGAAAATCCAGGTCGATGAAATCGCCGTCGGGTGTGTCCCAGCGCTCGCGCCGGTAACGCGGCAAGCCCCCGCGCAGGAACAGCGCCGGATAGATGGTCTGCGCGTGGCCGCCGCGCAGCCAGCGCGGCGCCCGGTACGCCCGGCAAGGCTCGGGCGCGTTCAATGCAGTATCTTGGGCGCTTCCAGCGGAACCTCGCGGCGGACCACGGGCGCGGGCGCGTGCGAGGCATGATGCAGCACCATGCGCCAGCCGCCGGCCGAGCGCAGGTAGGCATTGGTCGCGACCACGATGCTGCGCCCGCCCTCGCCCTGGCCGCCCTGCACCAGGATGTTTTCATGCAGGCTATGCAGCGAGAACATCACGCCGGTGACGATGACCTGGTCGGACAGGTGCACCTGCAGGCGCTGGCCGGACTTGAATATCTGCGCCCAGTTTTCGCGCACCTGTTCAATGCCCGTGAGGCGCGCGCCGTCGGGGTGGACGCAGCTCACCTCTTCGTCGGCGGACCAGACCTCCATCATGGCCTCGAGATCGGCGCGCTGCAGCGCGTCGTAGAACGCGGCTTCCGCGTCCTGCGGCGTGGTATAGATGGTCTTCTTCAACACGTCTCCTGAACGCCGGGGATACTAGCCTAAATGAAGTGCGCTTGCCACCCGGCGAGCGGACGAAGGGGACAATGCAAAATGAGGGGCACCTCATGCTCCGCTGCATCGGGCATTTCGCTTCTTCTGAAACAGCCTCCAAGTCGAGGACCGTTTCGGCAATTCTGAAACGACCTCTAAACCGTCGCCCCGCGCAACACCCAGTCGGTAATCGCCTGCAGCATCTCCGGCGCGTCGCCGATAGCGGACATGACTTGGAACTCGAGCTGCGGATGCTGCTCGCGTATCTTGTTTACCAGCCGCGGCAGGTCCTGCTTCATGTGACCGCCCTGCGCCAGGAACAGCGGCACCAGGACGACGCGCTTTGCGCCCTGCGCCGCCGACTGCGCCACCGCCGCCTCCAGCGACGGCGTCATCAATTCCAGGAATGCGAGCTCGACCTGCGCATCCGGCCGTGCCGCCTGCAACTGCCGCCGGATAAGCTGGAACGGCAGCGCCCAATCCGGGTCGCGCGCGCCGTGGGCAAACAGGATGATCGCTTGCTCGCTCATGTTTGTTCCTGATAGATGTTGCGACAACGCGTTTCGGTGATGAAAAAAGTGCTCAGCCAACCCGACAGCGCGAAGGCGAAGAGTACCGCAAGACCGAAGCGCCAGTCACCCAGCGCATGCGCGCTGCCGCGGCTGGAGAGGTCCAGCGCCAGACCCACCAGCGGCTGCAGCAATGCGGGGCCGAGAAAGCCGCCGGTATTGACGACGCTGGTGGACATGCCGGAGAACGCCGGCGGATTGACTTCCTTGGCGCAGGACCAGACCAGCGTGATGCAGGAGAACGATGCGCCGGTCAGGAAGAACAAGCACAGGGACACGGCCAGGGGCAGTGCGCCGCCCCAGAGCCAGGGCAGCCAGCACAGCACGTAGATGAAGCCGAGCACGCGCATCACTGGCGTGCGCCGGCCGATGCGGTCGGAGAGCGCCCCGACGGCGAGCGAGGACACTGCAAGCCCCACGATCATGAAACTGACGTGCCAGGCGGCGAGCTGCGTCGCCATGCCATGTACCTCGCGCAGATAGGGGATCGCCCATAGCCCGCCCCAGGAAAGATAGGAGCCTGCCAGGCCGAGCTGCATCACGAACCCGGGCCAGGTGCGCCGATTCGCGAGCACCGTCGTCAAGGCCGCGCGCCAGTTCTCGTGAGCCGGCGGATACTCGGGCTTGCCCTCGAGCTGCTGCATCGAGGGCAGACCCAGCTGGCGAGGATTGTCGCGCAGGAACAGCCAGGTGAAAACCGCGAGCGTGATCGACAGCGCGCCGGCGCCGACGAAAACCGCGCGCCACGAACCGTGCGCCGCGACCCAGGCCAGCGGCACCGCCGATAGCAGCCCGCCCATGTTGCCGATGAACATCAAGAGGCCGGTCATGGTGGCGAAGCGGCGCTCGGAAAACCAGGCCGCATTGAGCTTCAGCACCGAGATGAACGCCACCGAGACGCCCAGGCCGACAAGGAAGCGCCCGAGAAGCGCCAGGCCGAAATCCGGCGCCAGGCCGAACAGCACGGATCCGACTCCGGCCACCACCGCTCCGGCGGTGAACAGCTTGCGCGGCCCCAGCGTGTCGGCGAGTATGCCCGAGGGCACCTGCATGGCGAAGTAGATGTAGAAATAGGTCGCAGCGAGCAGGCCCAGGGACGCGCTGGAGGTCGCGAAAGCCTGTTGCAGCTCGCCGGCGATCGCGCCCGGCGCAAGGCGGTGAAAAAACGCCAGCACGAAGGCCATCGCGCCCAGCGCAAAGGCGGTCCAGCGCAGGCGCTGGACGCGCTTCAATGGATCGGTGATGATCTACTCCTGTTAAAGTGTCGCCTGGCCGCGCCGTCGCGGCGCCGGCCGCCCCAACGCACACGTCGTTGCAGGCGTCGTTGCAGGCGCGAAAACATTTTAGCATTGGGCGCACCAGGCAACTGAACAAGCCTGACTGCGGCAAAGCCGTCATTCATCGAGGACCGACCATGACCGACATCGACCCCCTGCGCAGCTTCGTCCAGGACATGACGCGCGCCATCGAGAAATACGGCAGCGACGAGCCGGCCATGCTGCGCGAAGGAAAGAAGCTGCTCTCCCGCCTTATTGCGCGCGACGACTGGCTGCCGCAGGCGTTCGCGCTGGACGATCCCGATCGGTATCGCCAATACCTGCTCTACTGCGACCCGCTGGAGCGTTTCTCGGTGGTGAGTTTCGTCTGGGGCCCCGGCCATACCACCCCTGTGCACGACCACACGGTTTGGGGCCTGGTCGGCGTGCTGCGCGGCGCCGAGAAGTGCGAGGAATACGAGCACGCCGGCGAGGGCCGGCCGATGAAAAAGACCGGCGAGCACATCGTCGAGCCGGGCGGCATCGATGCGGTTTCTCCGACCGTGGGCGACATCCACACGGTATCGAACGCGCTTGCCGACCGCCCTTCGGTCAGCATCCATGTCTACGGCGCCAACATCGGTGCGGTCAGGCGCCATGTCTATGAGCGCGAGACCGGCGCGATCAAACCGTTCGTTTCCGGCTATACCAACGCGACCATGCCGAACCTGTGGGATCGGTCCGCGGAACTGCGCGCGCAAGCACCCGCGTCCAGCTGATGCCGCTCCCCTTGCGGCGCAGCTGGCTTGCACTGCCCGCCCTCGCAATGCTTGCAGGCTGCGCCGTCGACGGGGAACTGCGCCAAGCCCCGCCTTCCCGCCCTGCGGACGTGCGCGCCCAGATCGCAAGCCTGCTCCCCGCCAATACGGCCGACCGGCAGGGCTGGGCCGCGGACATCCATGCCGCATTCGCCGCGCTGAAAATTGCGCCGAACCCGCCGAACATCTGCGCCGTGCTCGCCATCACAGAGCAGGAGTCGACCTTCCGCGCCGATCCTCCCGTTTCCAATCTCGCGAAAATCGCGTGGGAGGAGATCGACCGGCGCGCCGAGCGCGCGGGCGTGCCGACGCTCGCGGTGCATCTGGCGCTGACGCTCCCCTCGCCCAATGGCAAGAGCTACAGCGAGCGCCTCGACGCGGCCAGGACGGAGCAGGAACTCAGCCTGATTTTCGAGGACTTCATCGACATGGTGCCGATGGGCGCGCGCCTGTTCGCTCGCCTTAATCCGGTTCGCACCGGCGGTCCGATGCAGGTGAGCATCGCCTTCGCAGAGCAGCACGCGAACGACCACCCCTACCCTTACTCCGTGAATGACTCGATTCGCCACGAAGTGTTCACGCGCCGCGGTGGCATGTACTTCGGTATCGCCCACCTGCTCGACTATCCGGCTGCCTACGACTCCCACCGCTACCGCTTCGCCGACTTCAACGCCGGCCGCTACGCGAGCCGCAATGCGGGGTTCCAAAGCGCGGTGAGCCTGGTTTCCGGCATCCCGCTAGCCCTCGACGGCGACCTGATCCGCCACGACGAAAATGCCTCGAAACCCGGCAGCACGGAGCTTGCCGTGCGCGCTATCGGCGAAGGCCTAAACCTGGATCAGCGCGAGATCCGCAGCGCGCTCGAGCAGGGCGACGGCCAGGGATTCGAGCGCACCGCGCTCTACCGGCGCGTATTCGACATGGCCGACCGGCTGGCGCGCAAGCCCATGCCCCGCGCCCTGGTTCCGCACATCGCGCTGCAGAGCCCGAAAATCACGCGCAAGCTCACCACCGCATGGTTCGTCGATCGCGTCGAGAAGAGGTACCACCGTTGCCTGGCACATGCCGAAACCGCGCCTGCCGCAGGCAGCAAGGACTAGCCCGACTTTTCGAGTTAGAGGATGACCTTCGTCAGCGCTACCCTAGCGCTCCGTTCCTGTGATTTAATTACCCCTTGTTTGTATCGAACACCACGAAGGAGCATCCATGACCCACACCTACGAGGAACTGAAGCACAAGCCCCTGGCCGAGCTGCGCGAGATTGCCGCCGGCATCACCCACGAGGCGGTGCAGGGCTACACGCAGCTGAACAAGGACCACCTGCTGGTAGCCCTGTGTACAGCCCTGGGCATAGACATGAAAGCCCACAAAGAAGTGAAGGGCATCGACAAGGGCGCAGTCAAAGCCAGGATCAAGGAATGGAAGGGGAAGCGCGACGCGGCGCTGGCGGCGCACGACCGCAAAGCGCTGAAAGTCGCCTTGGACCAGATTCACCAGCTCAAGCGCAGCATGCGCAAGGCGATGGTCAGGGCAGCATAGCGACCGCTCGCCGCGGCGGTCACGTTCTTTACACCACCCTGCGCGGGTTCATGATGCCAGGCTGATCGGACGCCGACTTCTTCGATTGGCACCGGAGTTCACGATCGCCTCAGGCTGCCGCATCGACTTTCGCGAGGCCGCCGTCCGCTCCGAATACCCAGGGCATGGGTTCGCTCAGCATCTCGAAACGCTCAGGCTGACTGCGCACCTCGGCGAGCAGCGGCGCGGAAACGCGGATGCGCTGCAGCTCGAGCGTGTTGCGGATGTGCACGACGCGGGCGTCGGCCGGCTTCACCCGCAGGATCGTTTTCACCGCGAGCTGCACCGCCTCGCGGTCGGTGTTCATGATCATCGGTATGGCGGCGCTGTCGAGGAAGGTGGAGGTGATGCAGTTGGCATAGGTCGGGCCGAGGTCGATCGCGCGAAAGAGCCGCATGGTGATGATGTCGGCCGAACCGACCCCGGTCGCGTTGCCGTGGGTGCGTTCGGTCAGGCTGAGCACCGCGATCTTCTTGACGATCGGGCCGCCGGGCCAGTCGACGAAGCGCTTGTTGCGCCCGGTGACGTTGGGGTCGAAGCCGGTGCCGCTGATCTCCTTGCCCATTTCGTCGATCACCAGCACGTCGATTTCATCGAAAAAAAGCCGCGCCATCTTGTCTTTGGCCATGACGAGCAGTTCCGGCTCGCGCGCGTGCAGGCGCGCTGCGGGAATGCATTCGATCAGCGCCGTTTCGTCGTGGGCGTTCTCCACCGCGGCGACGCCGAACAGGAACGGCAGGCGCGCCATCACCACGTCCGCCGCCTGGGGCAGCACCGTGGGAAACCGGTCCATGCCATGCGTGTGCAGCTGCGCCGCACCCTTGATCTTGCCCATACCTACCGTCAGCATCTTGGTGATGCCGCTTTCGATGGCGCCGCGAAAAGTCGTGTGCGGTTTGATGCGGTTGATAAGCACGATGCCGTCGGCTGCCGCGGCGATGGCGTCCGCATGGACGGGCGTACCGTCGGCCATGCGCCCGGCCTCGATGGTATCCATGGATGCGCGTATCGGCGCACCGACATAGTTCTCGGTGATGCCGGCGCCTTCGAGCACCTGGCGCTGCCCTTCCGCGGTGGCGGCGCCGTGGCTGCCCATGGCGGGGAACACGAAAGCATCGCCGCCCAGGGCTTTGATCTCGCCGATGACGGCACGCGCAATGTGCGCGTAATTGGCCACGCCGCGGCTGCCGCAGCCGACAGCGATGCGTGCTCCGCTCTTGATGCTCGAGCGTATCTCCGGCCGCGCGAACTCGCGCGCCACGGCCGCCGCGATGTCGTCGACCCGGGTAGTGGTGAACTTCTGCCGTACGCTGGCCATCGGCGGCAGCGCAATGTCGAGCCCCCCCGCGATATTGACCTCGACTCTGTCTTCGATCATGTCGCGTTCCTTTCTTTTCTTGCGTCGTGCTTAGAGTTCATTTGAATATGCGGGGATATCCCCTACGGGGACTTTCCCCTCAAGGGGGATCGAGACCTTCGGGGCGCATCCCCTCATACCCCCCTAGATCGGGGCCATTTCATTAATTCTGAAATGGCCTCTTAGAGAACTTTTCCCGGATTCATGATGCCCTGCGGATCCAGGGCCGCCTTGATCCTCCGCATCAGTTCCATTTCCAACGGAGATTTGTAGCGCAGGATCTCGTCGCGTTTGTACTGCCCCAGTCCGTGTTCGGCCGAGATCGAGCCGGAAAAGCGCGCGGCGCTGTCGTGCACCACACGGCTCACTTCGCCGGCTCGCGCCATGAACGCAGCCTCGTCGCCGCCTTCCGGGGGCGCGACGTTGTAGTGCAGATTGCCGTCGCCGAGATGGCCGAAGGTGACCATGCGCACCCCCGGAAACGCGCGCTGCAGGTCGGCGTCGGTGGCCGCGATGTACTCGGCGATGCGCGAAATCGGCACCGAGACGTCGTGCTTGATCTGCTTGCCCTCGTGCACCTGCGCCTCGGGGATATTCTCGCGCAGCGCCCACAGCGCTTCGGCCTGCGCTTCGCTCGCCGCCACCGCGGCATCGAGCACCAGGCTGCGCTCGCTTGCCTCTGCAAGCGCTGCCTGCAAAGTCGCATCAAGGTTTGCGGCGCTCGACGTATCCGACAGCTCCAGCAACACATACTGGGGATATGCCTGCGCGAACGGCAGCCGCGTCGCAGGAAAGTATCTGGCTACCAGTGACAGGCAGAACGCCGACATCAGCTCGAAACCGGTGAGGCGGTCGCCGCAGGCGCCCTGCATGTGCGACAAAAGCTGCAGCGCTTTGTCCGGGCTCTCCAGCGCCACCAGGGCGGTAGCCCGGGCTTGCGGCCGCGGGAAGAGCTTCAACACCGCCGCGGTAATGACGCCCAGCGTGCCCTCGGCGCCCACGAACAGCTGTTTCAGGTCGTAACCGGTATTGTCCTTGCGCAAACCCCGCAAGCCGTTCCAGATCTGCCCGTCGGGCAGAACCACTTCCAGGCCGAGCACCAGATCACGCGCGTTGCCGTAGCGCAGCACCGCCGTGCCCCCGGCGTTGGTGGAAAGATTTCCGCCGATCTCGCAGCTGCCTTCCGCCGCGAGCGACAGCGGAAACAGTCGGTCCGCGACCGCAGCGGCTTGCTGGACATTGGCGAGCACGCAGCCCGCCTCCACGGTGATGGTGTTGTTGACCGCATCGACGGCGCGGATGCGGGATAGGCGCGAAAGCTTGAGCACGATCTGCCCGCCGCCCGCCCCGAAACGGCCGGCTTCCTCGCCTGCGAGGGGCGTTGCCCCGCCGCACAGGCCGGTGTTGCCACCCTGGGGAACGACGGCCGTGCCCGTTTCGGCGCACAGCCGCACCACCGCCGCCACTTCCGCCGTCGAAGCCGGCTTCACTACCGCCAGCGGCTTGGCGAAATAGCGCTTGCGCCAGTCGGTGGCGTAGATCGCCGCTTCCTGCGGATCGGTGACCAGCCCCGCATCGCCGACGAGGGCGTGCAATCGCTCGATTAGCTGTGTCATGTCTTTGCGTTCAGGAGGGCCGGGACTTCGATCTGTTGAATTCCAGTTGCACGCCCGGCGCCGGGATGTTTCAGCATATGCGCAAGGCGCGGTCCCGGATCAGGCGCGCGCACCCGCGCGGCGGTTTGCCAGCGCGATCACGACGCCGCCTGCTGCGAGCAAGATGCCCAGCCCGGCGAGCTGAACATGGCTCAGTTCGAGTTCGCCGCCCCCGGGCAGCGCCATGGCCATGCCGCTGGCGAAAAGCAGTACGCGCGCGACGGCGCCGCCGATGCCTTTGTCCATCCGCCCCAACCCGAAGAGATAGCCTTCGATCGCAGAGGCGATCAGCCAGATGCCGAGTACCGCGGTGCTGACCACAACCGCGATCTCCCACGGGTCGCCGCGCAAGATGAGCGCCGGATTGAGGACAAAGAAGAACGGCACAAAGTACATGGTGCTGCCCAGGCGCACCGATCGCATTCCGACCTCTATCGGCGGGGCCTTCGCAATACCGGCGGCGACGAAGGCGGCCAGCGCCACCGGCGGCGTGATGAACGACACCATGCCCCAGTAGAGCATGAACAGGTGCACTGCCACCGGGTCGAAACCCGCGGCCACCAGCGGCGGCGCGAGCACGATCGCAAGGAAGATGTAGCAGGCAGTGACGGTCATGCCCATGCCGAAAATGAAACTGGTGATCGCGCCCATCACCAGCAGCACGTAGATATTGTTGCCGGCGATATACACTAGGTCGTTCGCGAGCGTTCCCGCCAGGCCGGTGACCGAAAGCGAACCGATGATCAGGCCCACACCGGCAAGCAGCGCCGAGAGTTCGCCCAAAGCGCCGCAAATGCCCTCGACCAGCAGACCCAGCTTCTTCCAGTTGAGCCGGTGCAGGCGCGAGAACTGGTTGATCACCAGCAGCAGCGCCGTCGCGTAGAAGGGCGCGATCGCCTCCTGCTGCAGTATCAGCAGCATCCATACCAGCAGCGCGAACACAAAAATGTACTGCCAGCCCTCGGCGACGGTCCTGCCAATCGCCGGCAGTTCCGCGCGCGGCAGGCCTTTGAGGCCGCGGCGTGCGGCATAGCCGTCGATCTGCACGAATAGTCCGAAGTAAAACAGCAGTGACGGGACCAGTGCCGCCAGCGCGATCTGAACGTAAGGCAGGCCCAGGAAAGAGGCCATGACGAACGCGGTCGCACCCATCACCGGCGGCATCAGCACGCCGCCGGTCGAGGCGCAGGCCTCCACGCCGCCGGCATAGGCGGGCGAAAATCCGGTGCGCTTCATCGCCGGGATTGTCACCACGCCGGTGGTGAGCACGTTCGACACCACGCTGCCCGAGACCGAACCCATCAGGCCGCTGGCGAAAATCGAGACCTTGGCCGGGCCGCCGCGCACCGAACCGAACAGCGCGAAAGCGAGGTTATTGAAGAAGGACGCGGCGCCGGTGTACTGCAGCACCGCGCCGAACATGACGAAGCCGATCACCAGTTCGCCGAAGGCGCGCGTCGGGATGCCGAGCACGCTCTCCGAACTCGCGAAATGATAGGCAGCGGTGGTGGACAGATCCTGCGGCAGGCCGGAGATCGGTCCGGGCATGTGTCCGGCGTATACCGGGTAGAGGGAAATCAGGGCGACCACCGCAAACACTGCCGTGCCCCCGGCGCGGCGCGTGGCCTCGAGGATCATCAGCCAGCCGGCATAGGCGATCCAGATCGCCTCCTTGGGCGCGGCAAATTCCCAGCCCTCGCTGATGATGCGATGCGCGTTCAGCGCGAAATAGCCGAAGACCGCAATGTTGATGCAGAACAAGCCCACGTCGTACCAAGGTACGCCGTCGTGGCGCGCGCGCTTGGTCGCGGGAATCAGCAGGAATACGCAGCCGGCAAGCAGGGCGCACAGCCAGTAAAGGTAGGCTGTATCGAGCAGCACTTTGCCGACGAAAAAACCGAGATTGAGGATCTGGTTCAGCGCGAGAAATATCGACGCCGAAGCGACAGCGATCAAAACCGCGCGCCAGAAAGGCGGCAGCTTGCGGTAGCGCCGCTCGACCGCCGCCTCGGGCGCGTTCTCCGCGACGTCGGTGCTCACCGGCGCTGTCCGGAATCAGAACTGCGCGCGACGGCGAACGCCGTCGCGCGCAGAATCCGCGAAAAGGTTACCAATTTGCGAGCACCGGCTAGAAGCCGGCTTTGGCGAGCGCCTCGGCGCGCGTCTTCTCCCACGCCGTTGCAAACGCCTGGGGATCCAAATCGTCGGCCTTGTTCATCCCCGCCCAGGCTTTTGCGAGCACCTGCTGGCGCTTGATCAGCATGTCGTTGTGCTTCTGGTGCTCGGGCTTCCACAGGCCGGCTTCCTTCCAGTACTTGATCGCGCCGTCGTGAAACGGAATCACCCAGGCGAAATTTTGCCGGTCGACCGCCCAGCCGCTGTTGCCCGGCGCCGAGCTCTTGTAGAGATCGAAGCTGTCGACCATCGCCTTGGTCATGTTGTACACCAGATCGGTCTTCTGCGACGCGTAAGTCATCAAAATCGGGTACGGGTAGGTCGAGGACTCGGCGGGGTGATCCTTGGACAGTTCCGCGCCCTCGGTGCCCATGTACGGCATGAAGAACGGCGCGAGCTTGTTCAGCCGCTTCCAGCCTTCCTTGTCCTTGTGCGAGATCACCGGGTAGATCAGGCCGCGCGGGGATTTTGCGATCGCGTAGGCCTTACCCGATATCGACGAACTGAACGCCGCATCGACCTGGTTGTTGACGATGCCGTCCATGGCTGCGCCGAAGCCGCCGAACTCGACCTTCTCCACGTCGTTCCAGGTGAGGTTGGCGAAAGCGAGAATCGCAGTGATGTTCTCGTTCAGCGACGGGGCGCCGATCACCCAGGCGACGCGCTTGCCCTTCATATCGGCTACCGTCTTGATGCCGCTGTCCTTGGCGGCGAGCACGGTAAGGAGCTGATCCGAGGTGTTGAGCAACAGGCCGCGCACCGGCTGCGGCCCCCATTGCTTCGAGCCGAAATCGTACAAGCCTTCCTGCGCCAGATAGGCGCCGCCGACGCCGTTGGCGGAGAACTGCACCTGACCGTTCCTGAGCGGCAGGTTGCGCGACACGTCGTTCTTGCCAGGAAGCACGCGCAGGCTGACGTTATATTTCTGCTTCAGCGCGTTGCCGATCCCGACCGACTGATTGTAGCCGCCCGAACCGACATCGTAGGCGCTCCATGCAAGGGTGGCTGGCAGCTTTGCCTCCGCGGATACGGCCTGGCCGGCAGCCAGCGCCGATACGGCGAAGAAAGCCGCGGTGAATACGCCGCGTGCCCGTGTCTGAGTGTTGTGCATTGCGTTCTCCTCTTAGAGTCTCTATGACAACAAGTCGAGAGGACGAACCCCTCGTGCTCCCCTAGGCAGGGCCGTAACAAATTCCGTTACGGGTTTTTGTTAAAACCATGATCACCAACGCGCTATGTTATCCGTCGCGGCATCTTCTTGCAATCGCAACAACCGAAATCGTCCCGCGATTTGATTCGTTCTAATTCGCCCGTCTTGTTCTCGCTGGATAAAAAGCAGCGCACACAAGGCGTGAATAGTCCGTCGCGCAGAGGCAGATATCCTTGTCAGCCGTCATTGCCTCTTTCCACGGATCATGTTAGCTTATCGTTCGCATACTCAATGCGCGCGGTAGATGTTGTAGGTACTCGCCTACGTCTGAAGACAGTCGGTGGGCAACGCGTTTCTTTCATCTCTTTGGAGGGGAATCCACGATGGACAAAAAACCCGAAACACAAACCTCACGCCGTAAATTCCTGACCGGCGCCGCCGCCGCGACGGCGGGCGCCGCGACCCTGGGCTTCCCGATGATCGCCAAGTCGGCATCGCCGATCGTGCTCAAGATGCAGGGCGCCTGGGGGGCGAAGGACATTTTCAACGAAATGGCCGAGGAATACGTCAAGCGCGTTAACGATATGTCCGGCGGTGCGCTGAAAATCGACTATCTGGTCGCTGGTTCAGTGGTGAAGCCGTTCGAAGTGCTGGACGCCACCTCCAAAGGCGTGATCGACGGCGCGCACACGGTCGCAGTGTACTGGTACGGCAAGAGCAAGGTAGCCTCGATGTTCGGGTCGGGCCCGATCACCGGCGCCGACGCTTCGCAGAACCTGGCCTGGATCGCCAAGGAAGGCCAAAAGTATTACGACCAGCTGATGAAGAAGCTCGGGATCGACGTAGTCGGCTTCTTCGCCATGCCGATGCCGACGCAGCCGCTGGGCTGGTTCAAGAAGCCGATCAAGAGCGCCGCCGAGCTCAAGGGCTTCAAATACCGCACCGTGGGTCTGGCCGCCGACCTGATGCAGGAACTGGGCATGAAAGTGACCCAGCTGCCCGGTGGCGAAATCGTCCCGGCAATGGAGCGCGGCGTGATCGACGCGTTTGAATTCAACAACCCGACCTCCGACCGTCGCTTCGGCGCCCAGGACGTAGCCAAGTACTACATGATGGGCAGCTATCACCAGGCGATGGAATTCTTCGAAATCGACTTCAACAGGAAGAAGTACGAAGGCTTGCCGAAGGAACTGCAGGCTATCCTGAAATACTCGGCCGAAGCGGCGTCCACGTCCAACTTCGCCACCGCAATGGACAACTACTCCAAGGACCTGCTGGAATTGCGCGACAAGGAGAAGGTTAACATCCTGCGCACGCCGCAGAGCGTGTTCGACGCGCAGATCAAGGCCTGGGACGTGATTGTCAAGCGCCTGTCGGATGCGGACCCGTTCTTCAAGGAGGTATGGCAGTCGCAATTGGCTTGGGGCAAGCGGGTCGGCTACTACAACTTCTTCAACACCGCCGATTACAAAGCCGCCTACGAGCACCTCCACGGCAAGCTCGGTTTCTAGAGCCAGAGTTGTAGACTTATCGACCGGAGGCGGCACAGCAATGTGCCGCCTCTTTTAATGTACATATCCGCCTCCTCGGGGGAATTTCATGCTTCAAACTTTCCTGCTTGGCATCGACCGTTTCAGCATGGCCGTAGGCCATGCCTTCGCCTGGTGCATCGTCATTCTGACTCTGGGGACCTCGTACGAAGTGTTCGTGCGCTACGTCCTGGACAATCCCACCGCCTGGGCATTCGACATGAGCTATATCCTTTACGGCGGATTGTTCCTCATGTCCGGCGCCTATGCGCTGTCGCGCAACGCCCATGTGCGCGGGGACGTGCTCTATCGGCTGTGGCCGGTGCGCGTGCAGGGCAGCGTGGAACTGGTGCTCTACTTCATTTTCTTTTTCCCCGGGGTGACCTCGCTGATCATCGCCGGCTACGGCTATGCGCACGATTCCTTCGGCTACCGCGAAGTGAGCGTGAATAGCCCGGTGGGCGTGCCCATTTGGCAGCTCAAGGGCCTGATTCCGCTGGCGGGCATCATGCTGTTCATCCAGGGCGTGGCGCAGGTGATCCGCTGCATACTCGCGATCCGGGACGGCGAGTGGCCTAAAAAACTGCACGACGTCGAAGAGTTGGAGGACGTGATCGCTGAGGAGCATGCGCATCATGCTGACGGCGCGCAAAAGGGAGAGGCGGCATGACCAACCCCGAAATCGCCCTGCTGATGCTGGGCTCGTTCATATTCATCATCCTGCTCGGCTTCCCCATCGCGTTCACACTGATGGCGATGGGCGTGGGCTTCGGCTACTACGCCTACTACGTCCCCGGACAGGAATTCTTCGACAGTCGCGTGTTCTACCTGCTGTCTCAGAACACCTTCAGCATCATGAACAACGACGTGCTCACTGCGGTGCCGCTGTTCCTGTTCATGGGCTACATGATAGAGCGCGCCAACATCCTCGACCGCCTGTTCCACAGCCTGCAGGTCGCGTTCAAGAACGTGCCGGGCTCGATGGCGGTGGCGGCGCTCGCGACCTGCGCCATGTTCGCAACCGCGACCGGGATAGTCGGCGCGGTGGTGACGCTGATGGGCCTGCTCGCGTTTCCTGCCATGCTCAAGGCGGGCTACGACCAGAAGCTCGCGGCCGGGGTGATCTGCGCCGGCGGGACGCTGGGGATCCTGATTCCGCCGTCGATCATGCTGATCGTATACAGCGCGACTTCGGCGGTTTCCGTGGTGAAACTGTATGCCGCGGCGATGCTGCCGGGCTTTCTGCTGGCCGGGCTGTACGTGATATACGTCATTACTCTCACCGCCCTGAAACCGAAGCTGGCGCCGAAACTGCCCAAGGAGCAGACCGATATCCCGTTCGGCAAGGTGGTATACCTGCTGGTAACCGCATTCTTTCCGCTGGCAATATTGATCCTGTCGGTGCTGGGCACCATCCTGTTCGGGCTGGCGACCCCGAGCGAGGCCGCGGCCGTCGGTGCCATGGGCGCGATGGTGATCGCCATCGGCTACCGCGCGATGACCTGGCAGCGCCTGAAGGAAGCGGTATTCCTGACCGCGCGCACCTCGGCCATGGTGTGCTGGCTGTTCGTCGGCTCCTGGACCTTCTCCTCGGTGTTTTCCTACCTCGGCGGCGAGATGCTAATCAAGGAATTCGTGACCAGTATGGAACTCACGCCGGTCCACTTTCTGATCCTGGCCCAGGTGATCATTTTCCTGCTCGGCTGGCCGCTGGAGTGGAGCGAGATCATCATCATTTTCGTGCCGATTTTCCTGCCGCTGCTGGAGCATTACAAAATCGACCCGATGTACTTCGGCATCCTGGTTGCGCTCAACCTGCAGACCTCCTTCCTCACGCCGCCAATGGCGATGTCGGCATACTATTTGAAGGGGATTGCGCCACCATACGTGCAGCTGTGGACCATTTTCAAGGGTTGCTTTCCGTTCCTCGCCATGGTGTTCGTCTCCATGATCCTGGTATACATATTCCCGCAACTGGTCTACTGGCTGCCTAACCTGATCTACGGAAACTGAGGATTTGTTCTGGCATGAGGGGGATACCTCCCCCTCATGCTCCGCTGAATCTACGCCAATTCGGCAATTCTGAAATGGCCCCTAAGGAAACTGGATGAACGCTGAAACACCCATGGATTTGTCACTGCTGGGCGCAGCCGAAGCGGCGAGCGCCCTGGCCGAAGGCAGGATCAGCTCCGAGGAACTGGTGCAGGGCTGTCTCGCGCGCATCAAGGCCGATGAGGAACGCGTGCAGGCCTGGGCCTATCTCGACCCCGAGTACGCATTGAATCAGGCGCGCGAAGCAGACCTGCGCCGGCGCGAGGGCAAGCCGCTGGGACCCTTGCACGGGCTGCCGGTGGGCATCAAGGACATTATCGACACCCGCGGCATGCCGACTGAAGACGGCACGGTGCTGCACGCCGGGCGCACACCGTTCAGGGACGCGACCCTGGTGTCGATGCTGTACGCGGCTGGCGCAATCATCATGGGCAAGACCGTCACCACCGAGCTCGCCACCTATGCCCCCGGCAAGACGCGCAACCCGCATAACCCGGAACACACCCCGGGTGGGTCCTCCAGCGGCTCGGCCGCGGCGGTGGCGGCGCACATGGTGCCGCTCGCGATCGGTACCCAGACCAACGGCTCGGTCATCCGGCCGGCCGCCTACTGCGGCGTAGTCGGCTACAAGCCGAGCTTCGGCCTGATTTCGCGCCACGGGGTACTCAAGCAGTCGCCTCCCCTGGACCAGATCGGCGTCATGGCGCGCAGCGTCGAGGACGCCGCCCTGCTCGCCGAGCAGCTTATCGGCTTCGACGAAGAAGATCCGGCTACGCGGCCGCTGCCGCGGCCGCCGCTGCGCGAAATCGCGATGCAGGAGCCGCCCGTGCCGCCCACGCTGGCGTTCGTGAAGTCGCCAGTGTGGAAGCAGGCCGATGCGCAAACCCATGAGGCGTTCGCCGAGTTGGTGGCGCACCTGGGCGAGCGCGTAGAGGAGTTCAAACTGCCGCCCGGGTTCAAGGACGCGTGGAAATGGCACCAGACAGTCATGGAAGCGGATCTGGCCAAGAATTACGAGCACGACTACGCGCAAGGACGCGACAAACTGAGCGCCACGCTGCGCGAACAGATAGAGCGCGGTCGCAGGGTGCGCGCGGTCGAGTACAACCGGGCGCTGGACCAGGTTCCCGCGCTGAACAGCGCGCTGGAGCAGATGTTCGAGCTGCGCTACGAAGCGATTCTGACCCCCGCCACGGCCGGCACGGCGCCGCAGGGCCTTGCATCAACCGGATCCCCCGCCTTCTGCACGTTGTGGACGCTGTGCGGCCTGCCGGCGGTCACGCTGCCGCTGATGCGGGGCGAGGACGGCCTGCCGCTGGGCGTGCAATTGGTGGGGCCGCGCGGCAGCGACGCGCGCCTGCTGCGCACCGCGCGCTGGCTCGTCGCCCAGGTCCAGTCCAGCTGATCCGCCGCAAAGCCTTCAACCCGACACCAAACCAGGAGTACACCTTATGCTATCCGACATCATTTTCGGCTTGATCGCGATGACCATGGCGGTAGTTTTCTACCTGGTCCCCATCGTCAAGCTCGTTCCCATCCTTGGAACAAAATCGATCCCGCTGGTCGCAGTGGTGATGATCGGCGTCGTCATGATGATCGTTGAATTCGTCCAGACCATCCGCGCCGGCAAGGACGACAGCAAAAAATGAGGCCAGCGCAGCCGGCAGCCGTTTCAGCGTAGTTCATCGCAAATTGGTACAGGCGTGGCGCTTCTTTCTGGACGCGCCGCCACCGGCAGCAGCAGTTCCGTCTACGCGTAGTACATCACCAGGTACAGGGCAAGCAGGACGCTGATCCACAAGGCCATCGCGCCCGTGGATTGCGTACGCGCGAGCACGCTTGCCGGCCCGTGCCAGCGCTTGGTCCAGCGCAGCAGGGCAGCGCCCCAGTCCCGCGCCTCCGTGCCCAGCGTGGCCAGACCGCGCGACAAGGCGCCCGCGCAGACCGCGACCACGGCGGGCCCGGCGCGCCGATAGAGCCAGTCCACATCGAGCGTGATCGTGGGGGTGCGGCGCAGCATGGGCAGCATCAGGAAGAAAACCAGCCCCGAGAACAGCAGCAACTGCAACTGGCCGACTACGTGGGCCCCGTCGTAAGGAACATAATTTGCGCTATAGGGCAGCAGCGCGTACAGCGGTTCGTAGAAAATCCCCAGCCCGATGCACAGCGCCGAGAACAGGAACATCGCCAGACGCATGTTCAGCGGCGGCTCGGGCGGGCGCAGCCCGGAGTCCTTCTGGAAAAACACGAACCAGGGGAATTTGATGCCAGCGTGCAGGAACACGCCAGCCGACGCCGCCGCCAGGAGCAGCCATACGGCATACAGATGCCCGTCGACAGCCGCCTGCGAGATCATCGACTTGCTCACGAATCCGGAGGTGAGCGGGAACGCGGAGATCGCAAGCGCGCCGATGATCCCGCAGGTGGCGGTGAACGGCATGGTCTGGAACAATCCGCCCAGATCCGAGCACTTGCGCTTGCCGGTCATATGCAGCACCGAGCCTGCCGACATCAGCAGCAGGCCCTTGTAGATAATGTGCGTGAACGCGTGCGCGGCGGCGCCATTGAGCGCCATCTCGGTGCCAATGCCGATGCCGGTAACCATGAAGCCGACCTGGTTCACGATGCTGTAGGCAAGGATGCGCCGCATGTCGTTCTCGAGCAGCGCAAACACGATGCCGTAGAACACCATGAACAAGCCGACATAGACCAGCAATTCGGTGCCGGCGAAACTGCGCAACAGAACGTAGACCGCGGTCTTGGTCGTGAACGCGGAAAGAAACACCGTGCCGCTCCAGGACGCCTCCGGATAGGCGTCGGGCAGCCAGGCCGAGAGCGGCGGCGCAGCGGCATTGATCAGGAACCCCGCCAGAATCAGCCAATGCGCGGGCGTATCCAGCGCGATATGCCCGAGCGCGAGCGAACCGCTGGCCGCTACGTGGCCGGCTATACCCGCCATCAGCAGCACCCCGCCCAGAAGATGAATCATCAGGTAGCGGAAGCTCGCCGCGCGCGACTGGCTGGTGCCGGCACTCCAGATAACCAGGGTCGAGCCGATCGCCATCAGTTCCCAGTACACGAATACGGTCACCAGATCGCCTGCGAGCGCGACGCCCACGGCCGAGCCTGCATAAACCAGGGCAGCCGGAAGCTCGATCCGGTTATCGCGGTTAAGCGCGAACAGCGCCCCGCCGAAAGCCATGATCGAGAAAATCAGCGCGAACAGGCGCGACAGCTTGTCCACGGCAAAGGGCGTCAGTTCGTAGCCCAGAAACTGCGCATGCCAGATCGCGCCCTCGGGCGCCATCCACACGAGCACCATCGCCGCCAGCGGCGCAAGCAGCACCAGTGCGGCGCGCGCAGCGCCGCGCAGCGGCGCTGCGATCAGACCGCCGAAAATCAGGACCAGGCCCGGATGCAGAAATTCAGTCATCGCGTCCATCGTAGTAGTCGTCCGGGCGCTTGAGGAACGCGCCCAGCCCTTTGGCGAAAAGGATCAGCGCGGCGCAGGCAAGGAAGCCGAACCAGGCGTTGAAAGCGAAGTAGCCGTCGATGCCGAAGTAGGCGTGATGCTGCACGAACAGTTCCGCCGCTACGGTCAGCGCGAGTATGCCGATGAACGCCCGCCACAGCAGGCGGATGTTCTCGGGTCGTACCAGCCAGTGCTTTTCCATGGATCAGCCTCCCGTCAGGCGCCGCGCGAGCGACAGCGGCACATCCGGATAAAAGAACAGGGCGACGGTCGCGCACGCCGTCAGCAGCAATGCGAAAACCATTGCCCGCGGCGCTTCGCCATGCGCCTCGCCTGCTGCCGGGCGGAAGTACGCCCGGTATACGACAGGCAGGAAATACCCCGCATTGAGCAGGGTGCTCACCGCGATTATCGCGACCGCCGCCCACTTGCCGCTCGACATCGCGCCGGAGAGCATGAACCATTTGCTGATGAAACCTGCGGTCGGCGGCAGACCGATCATGGAAAGCGCGCCGACCGCGAACGCCGCCATGGTCCATGGCATGCGCCGGCCGATGCCGTCGAGCTGGCTTACTTCGGTCTTGTGCGCAGCGGTGTAGATGGCGCCCGCGGCGAAGAACAGGGTGATCTTGCCGACCGCGTGCATGGCAATGTGCAAGGCCGCCCCGACCACCGACAGCGGAGTCAGCAAGGCGGCAAAGAACACGATGTAGGAAAGCTGGCTTACCGTGGAGTAGGCCAGGCGGCGCTTGAGGTTGTCCGAGCGCAGCGCGACGATGGAGGCGGCGATGATGGTAAAGCCGGACACGAACGGCAGCCAGTCGACGCTCGCAAGGCCCGTGATCCGTTCGACGCCGAACACATACACGATCACCTTCACTACCGAAAACACGCCTGCTTTCACCACCGCGACCGCGTGCAGCAGCGCCGACACCGGGGTCGGCGCGACCATCGCCGCCGGCAGCCAGCGATGGAACGGCATCAGCGCGGCCTTGCCGATGCCGAACATGTAGAGCGCCAGCAGTCCGCCGATGGCGGCGTTCGACAGCCCATGCCCCAGTATTCCGCCGGCGGTGAATTCCAGGGTGCCGGCCACTGCCCAGGTAATGACAATCGCGGGCAGCAGGAACACGATCGATGTGCCAAGCAGGTAACCCAGATACAGGCGCCCGCCGCGGCGCGCCTCGTCGTCGCCGTGGTGGGTCACCAGCGGATAGGTGATCAACGTCAGCGCCTCGTAAAAGAGATAGAGCGTGAGCAAGTTCGCACTGAATGCGATTCCCATGGTGCAGGCGAGCGCCAGGGCGAAACAGACATAGAAGCGTGTCTGGTGCGCCTCGCGGTTGGCGCGCATGTATCCGATCGAGTACAGCGAGTTGACCACCCACAGGGCCGATGCCACCAGCGCGAACAGCATCCCCAGCGGTTCTACGCGCAGGGAAAGCGCGATCCCCGGCAGCATCTGTATCAGCGTCACCTGCGGTTCGGCCCCACCGAGCACCGGGCCGAGCAGGGACAGCACGCACAGGAGCAGAACGGCTGCGGTGATCAGCGTCGCCGCCTCGCGCAGATCCGGCCAGCGGTCGCACGCGGCAATGGCGAGCGCTCCCAGAACCGGCACAAACAGCGCAGCAAGCAATATGGCGTCCGGAATCATCGCACGCTGCTTAGCAGAACCTGAGCGGCGAGCCTGGCGCCGTCCAGTGTATAGCCGGTGTCCAGACCGAAATACACGCAGCCCGCGACCATGATCCAGGCCGGAATCAGCATCGACACCGGCGCTTCAGCCAGTCCCGCGGCAGCCGGCGCCGGTGCGCGGAAATAGGCCACCTCGACGAAGCGCCAGACATAGGCGACGGCGATGAGCGAACTCGCCACGATCAGCGCCGCGAGCCACCAATAGCCGTGCGCTATCGCACCCAAGATGAGATACCACTTGCTGATGAAGCCCGCGGTGCCCGGAATGCCGATCAGGCTCATGCCGCCGATCACTATCCCGAACGCAGTAAGCGGCATGGTTTTGCCGAGCCCGGCGATGCGCTCGAGGCTGGTCGAACCGACGCGCAACGACACGCCCCCGAGCAACATAAAGATCGCGCCCTTGGTGATGCCGTGGTTGAACAAGTGCACCACCGCTCCGGTCAGGCCCGGTTCGTTCGCCAAACCCATGCCCAGAGTGATATAGCCGATCTGGGCCACGCTCGAGTAGGCGAACAGGCGCTTCAGATCGCGCTGATACACTGCCACCAGCGATGCACTCACCACGGCGAGCACCGACAGCCCGATCAAAACTTCCGCCATCGGCAGCCGCCCGAACACCAACGGTATGCCGAAAACCAGAAAATAGTAGCGCAGCAGCACGTAGACCGATACCTTGGTCGCGCTCGCAGCGAGGAAGGCGGTGACCGCGGAGGGCGCATAGGTGTAGGCGTTCGGCAGCCAGAAGTGCAGCGGAAATAATGCAAGCTTGAGCCCGATCCCCGCGGTGATGAAGGCGAGCGCCGCCAGCACCGGGCGCATTTCGTGCACGTCGCGCAGCCGCAGCGCAAGATCGGCGATGTTGAGCGTGCCGGTCATGAGATAGAGCAGTCCTACGCCGATGATGTAAAACGTGGCGCCGATGGTGCCCAGAACGAGGTACTGGTAGGCGGCGAGCAGCGCGCGGCGGTCGCGCCCGAGTCCGACCAACACATAGGCGGACAAGGAAGAGATCTCGAGAAATACGAACAGGTTGAACGCATCACCGGTAATGGCGATGCCGAGCAGGCCGGCGAGGCACAGCGTGAGCATGCTGAAGAACAGATAGTGCTGGTCGCGCGGCAGCTCGGCCGCGACGCTGGTGCGCGCGTACGGCATCACGACAGACGCGACCAGGCTGACCAGCACCAGCACGAAGGAATTAAGCGCGTCGACGCGGTACTCAATGCCCCAGGGCGGCGGCCAGCTGCCCATCGCATAGGAGATAACCCCCGCCTCGCGCACCTTGAACGCGAGCGCCAGCGCGATCGCGAGCGCAGTCCAGCTCACGGCTACGGCGAGCAGCCAGGCAAAGGTGCGGCGCCGGACCAGCACCATCAGCGGCGCCGCCAACAGCGGCACCACCACCTGCAGCGCGGGTAGATTCTCTGCGATCACTGGCCCTCGTCCCCGGCGCTGTCCTTGTCGAGGATTTCGTCCTCCTCGATACTGTCGTAGGCTTCGCGTATGCGCACCACGATAGCCAGCCCCAGCGCGAGCGTCGCCACGCCGACGACGATCGCGGTCAGGATCAGCACGTGCGGCAGAGGGTTGGAATAGGTGTTGAACGTAGCCGCCAGAATGGGCGCAGTGCCGCCGATCAATTTGCCCGGTGCGATGTAGAGCAGATAGACCGAAGTCTGGAAGATGCCCAGACCGATCAGCTTTTTCACCAGATTGCCGCGGGCGATAACGATGTAGAGGCCCGCGATCATCAGGAAGATCGTCACCCAGTAGGTGTAATGTCCGGCCAGGCTCATTCCTCGTCCCGATCGCGCTGCCGTCCGGCAAACATGTAGAAGACTTTCAGCATCACGCCGGAAACGGTGATCGCGACGCCCACTTCGACCCAGAAAATGCCGCGCTCCTGGCCATGGACCGTATTGTGCGCAAGCACGAAATAGTCGAGGAAGTTGCCCCCCAGCAGAACACCAAACACCCCTACCCCGCCGTACACCAACACGCCCAAAGCAACCATGCTCTCGATGAGCCAGTCCGGCGCGAATCTGCGCGCGGCGGGCAGACCGAAGATGATGGCGTAAAAGATCACCGCCGCGGCCGCGATCACGCCGGCCTGAAACCCGCCCCCCGGGCCGAAATCGCCGTGGAATTGCACGTATAGCGCGAACAGCAGCACGAACGGGATCAGCAGCTTGCCGAGGACCCGCAGAACCAGGTCGCGCGTCATTTCTTCTTCTCGCGGCGCCGCCGCCGCAGCAAGGCGATCACGCCAGCGCCGGCGGTAAACACCACCGTGGTCTCGCCCAGCGTGTCATAGCCCCGATAGCTCGCCAGCACCGAAGTGACCACATTAGGCACGCCGGTTTCACGCAGCGAATCGCCCAGGTAGCGCGGCACGACATGGGTGTGGATGGCGGCCTGCGGATCGGAGAATGCGGGCAAGCCGATCGTGCCGTAGACCAGCGCTGCGCCGATGACCACTGCCACCAGCATCGGAAGCAAGGGACGGCGCAGCGGCTTGACCTCGTCCCCGCGCGTCAGATGAAGCGCGGCCAGCAGGAGCACGGTGGACATGCCGGC
This sequence comes from Burkholderiales bacterium, assembly GCA_014860395.1. Classification (GTDB taxonomy): domain Bacteria; phylum Pseudomonadota; class Gammaproteobacteria; order Burkholderiales; family SG8-39; genus 2-12-FULL-64-23. The sequence continues at coordinate 66,835 of JACZJU010000154.1, forward strand.
GCCGACCGAGGCCTCGGTCATGGCCACGTCGACCGCGTCCAGCGCCACCAGCGCCGTGGCCATCAGAAAGCTGTAAATGGAGCCGAACACCACCACCGCGAACAGATTGCGCTGCGCCACGATCGCGACGGTCACCACCGCCATCATGGTGAGCAGCGTCATGACGATCAACGTTTCGATGAATCCTCTCCCGGAGCAAGCAGCGGCGCGAGTCCGCGCGAGAGCGCCGCTTTGACCAGCGCATGGGTGGCGGTCGGATTGGCGAAAAGAAACAGCAACCCGATCATGACCAGCTTCACCGCTATAAGGCTGAGACCGGCCTGCAGCAACATGCCGAGCAGCAGCAGTCCCACGCCCACGGTGTCGGTGATGCTCGCCGCATGCACCCGCGTATAGAAATCGGGCATGCGTATCAGGCCGAACGCGCCAATCACGCAGAAAGCGCCCCCGGCGGCGATACAAATCCAGCTCAGGATTTCCAGCGCCACGCTCATGTGTGCCGCTCCGCGTCTTCCCCCGGTTCCCCGAGGTCGCCGTAGCGGAAGAACTTCAGCACTGCGATGGTACCCAGGAGGTTGAGCAGCCCATATACCAGAGCCAGATCCAGGAACTCCGGCCGGCCGGTGAGAAACCCGAGCATCGCAAGCATCAGCATCGCCAGGGTGCCGACGGTGTTCGCCGCCTGCAGACGGTCGAATACGGTCGGACCGAGGATGGCGCGCACGAGTGCGAGCGCGAGTGCGACCAGCAGCGCGGCGGCACCGGCGGCGAACATCAGCGGTAGCCCTCGACTTTCGAGATGCGCCGGTCCATCTCGCTGTCGATCACACCTGCGCCCGAGCTTCGGGTCAGTCCATGGACCAGAAATTCATTCTGGCTCGCTTCGACCGTGATCGTGCCGGGGGTAAGCGTGATCGAATTGGCATGCGTGGCCAACCCCACCTGCGACTTTTGCGACGGTTTGAAGCGCACCAGCACCGGACTGATTGGCAGGCGCGGATCGAGGATGATGCGCGACACGTCCCAGGCCGACTTGGCGATTTCTTTCAATAGCCACGGCCAATACCAAAAGACCGCCGCGATCATCTGGATCGGGTGGCCTTCGCGATCGACTATATGCATGCGCCGCGAGAGCAGCACCACGGCAAGCGCGGACCCGGCGCCCGCAGCAAGCAGAAACGGCTCAAAATAGCCCGACAGCAGGATCCAGAACACGTACAGCACGATGCCGAGGCTGGTCAATTGCAACATTCAATCGCTCCCTTGATCGCGAATGCAGGCCTCGCATTCGTGTCTCCGCTTGGTCTTCGCGATTCTACAGACCGATGCACCCGCCGACAACACAATAACCCGCCGTGATCGCGCGCTCCGCTTCTACCGCTCCCGCAAGCACGGGAAAACGCGAGTCAGCGTCGTTGTCCTAATCGCGCGAGGGTGCCCGGCACGGCCGACATGCACACGGGCGCACTCAATGTCGCGCCCGTGTGCATACAGTTTCTGTCGGCGTTCAGGCTTTCAGCGCGCCCAGCACCTCATCCAGCATCTTCTTCGCATCGCCGAACAGCATGCGGTTGTTCTCTTTGTAGAAGAGCGGATTGTCGACGCCCGCATAGCCGGTGGCCATGCTGCGCTTCATCACGATCGAGGTCTTGGCCTTCCACACTTGCAGCACCGGCATACCGGCGATCGGACTCGACGGATCTTCCTCGGCCGCCGGGTTGACGATATCGTTGGCGCCGATGATCATGGCGACGTCGGTATCGGGGAAATCCTCGTTCAACTCGTCCATCTCGAGCACGATGTCATAAGGCACCTTGGCCTCGGCCAGCAGCACGTTCATGTGGCCAGGCATGCGGCCGGCGACCGGGTGGATGCCGAAGCGCACATTGACGCCCTTCTCGCGCAGAACTTTGGTAATCTCATAGACCGTGTGCTGTGCCTGCGCCACCGCCATGCCGTAGCCCGGCACGATGATCACATTCTTCGACTCGCGCAGCAGCTCTGCCGTCTCCGCGGCAAGGATGGGATTGACCTCGCCCGCCGGCTGCACGCCGCCCGCAGGCGCCGGCGCTCCGCCCTCGCTGCCGAACCCGCCCGCGATCACGCTGATGAAGTTGCGGTTCATCGCCCGGCACATG
>JACZJU010000155.1 GCA_014860395.1 Burkholderiales bacterium
GCCTCTAAGGGACTTCCTGTCAACTCCATGAGGTTTTGATGCCGGCTTACAGACCGGCTTGGTATCGCTCAAGACGTATCGATGTGCATGTGGTTCTCATTGAGTATCTGGATCGCGAGCTGGCATTAATGTCGTACAGGACAGGAACAGAGCAGACTGTCATCCCTCTAACCGGCCTTGTTCAGCGCACGCGTGCGCTGGGCCATGCAATAAACCGCTCCGGTGGGCCTCAGTCGCTCGTCGTCACGACCCGGGTTGGGAGGATCAATCCTCGCCCGTGAATGGTCGGCGCAGGCTGCTTATCAGGCTCTCCACCGGCCGGTCTGACCTGTGGTGTCTTGCACTGCACTTGTGCAGTCGTTCGCGCTCCGTTTCGGTTGATAAAATCATCGGTTCGGTTGTTCAATCAATTGCGCGCCGGCGCAGACTTATCCACGGACGCGCTCGCCAAAGCGCACCTCATACGCCGGCTGCGAGCGCGGCGGTGGATAAGTGGTGGTCGCTTGCCTCGCGCATGTCACCCGGACGCACAGCCGCGTGAGCCGCTTCCCAGTCTTTGTAGGCATCAGGGTTGTAGGCTTCCCCACGCGCGAGCATTGCCCAAACCTGCCGCGCGTGCTTGTTGGCAATAGCCACCCCTGCCTTGTGATAGCCGACCCGGTCATTGAGCTTGACCATCCACAGTTGGAGTCGGTTCAGCGTATCCGGGCTGTTCTTGGACAGGCGCAGCGCGGCGAGCAGGACGCAGCGGGCGCCTTGGACAAGCAGGGTGCGCAGATAAGAATCGCCGCGCCGCGTGATCGCCCCCAAATGGGTCTTGCCACCGCTGCCGTGTTGGCGCGGCGTAATCCCCAGGCTGGCGGCAAACTGGCGACCGTTCTTGTACTGACGGGCATCTCCGACCGTGGCGACGAGGGCATCGGCGGTGAGCGGTCCGATTCCAGGACGACTTCGCAGTCGAGCTACCACAGGGTCATCCCGGCTTTGCCGAGCAATTTGCCGCTCGCACTCGGCCAGGCGTTGATCAAGCACCGCCACTTGCTCACGCACGCTTTGCGTCATCAGCCGTATGCTCTGCGGATAGGCATCGTCACCTTCGAGCTCAGCCAACTTGCGCCGAATCTTGGAGGCGCCGACTTCCACGACTATGCCAAACTCCGTGAGCAATCCACGAATGCGGTTGAACAAAGCGGTTCTCTCCGCCTTCCACCCTTCGCGCAGGCGGTGCCACGCAAGGCGCTGCTGTTGCTCCTCTGTCTTGACGGCAACAAAACGCATCCCGGGAGCATGCAGTGCCGTGAGAACCGCTTCGGCATCACGCGCGTCGTTCTTTACGCGCTGGTTCTTGCGGTACGGCCTAACAAACTCAGCGGCAATGAGCCGCGGTTCGAGCCCCAACGCCCGCATCGTACGCCCCCAGCTGTGCGCCTCACTACAGGCTTCCATCGCCACCACTGTACCGGCCGGCAGCGTGCACAACCACTTCAAAAACTCGCCGCGCTTCATCACAGACGACCGCGCGTCATGACCACGGCTATCGCCCTCGCATGCAGCAAAGACGTGCTTTGCCAGATCCACACCAATTGTCGTAGCATTCATTTGGACTTCCCCTTTCTGCACTTCAGATTGATTTACAGAAATTCAATCTTGGCACATCGATGCCGGTTGGCTTAGGCCACCTGCAGGATGTGGGAAGTCCTCTTTATAGTCGCTCG
>JACZJU010000156.1 GCA_014860395.1 Burkholderiales bacterium
CAGCCCGCACCCGAAGGTATCGCGCAGGCCTTCATCATCGGTGCCGACTTCATCGGCGATGAACGCTCGGCGCTGATCCTCGGCGACAATGTCTTCTACGGACACGATCTGATAGCGAAGTTGCGTGCCGCCGTGGGTCGACCGACCGGGGCCACGGCCTTCGCCTACGCGGTGCGGGACCCAGAACGCTACGGCGTGGTCGAATTCGATCGCTCGCGCAAAGTGCTCTCCATAGAGGAAAAACCGAAGCAGCCGAAGTCGCGCTACGCCGTGACCGGCCTGTATTTTTACGACGAACAGGTGGTCGAGTTCGCGCGCGAGCTCAAACCCTCGACGCGGGGCGAGCTGGAAATCACCGATTTGAACCGCCGCTACCTGGAGCAGGGAAAGCTGAACGTCGAGGTCATGGGCCGCGGCACGGCCTGGCTCGATACCGGCACGCACGAATCCCTGCTCGACGCTTCGACGTTCATCCAGATCATAGAAAAGCGCCAGGGTCTCAAGATCGCCTGCGTGGAAGAAATCGCCTACCGTCTCGGCTACGTCGACGCCGCCCAGTTGGAGCATCTGGCCGCGCCGATGCGAAACAATGGTTACGGGCAGTATCTGCTCGGCGTGTTGCGGGACCAGGTCTTCTGATGCGCGACGAGAATATGTGCTTAATAATGTCATTCCGAGCAACGCGAGGAAGCTGCTGTTGAATTCAGAATATCGAATCAAGCAGATTCCTCGGGCCATGCCCTCGGAATGACATCCTTTTGTAGCCGCCGATGAAAATCACCACTACCACCATTCCCGACGTACTCGTCATCGAGCCCAGAGTGTTCGCCGACGGGCGCGGCTTCTTCTTCGAGAGCTACAACGAGCGCGAATTTATCCAGGCGACCGGCGTCGCGGCGAAATTCGTGCAGGACAATCATTCGCGCTCGATCAAGAACACGCTGCGCGGACTGCACTATCAGATTCGACAACCCCAGGGCAAACTGGTGCGCGTGGTGGCGGGTGAGGTTTTCGACGTGGTCGTGGACCTGCGCCGCAATTCGCCGACTTTCGGCAAATGGGAAGGACACCGCCTGTCGGCCGAGAGCAAGAACATGCTTTGGATCCCGGCGGGTCTAGCGCACGGTTTCGCCGTGCTTTCCGAGTCCGCCGAGTTTCTGTACAAAACCACCGATTACTGGGCGCCGCAGCACGAACGCACCCTGCTCTGGAACGACCCCGATCTCGCCATCGCATGGCCGCTGGCGGGCGAACCTATTTTGGCGGCCAAGGATCGCGCCGGAAAACGGCTGTCCGAGGCCGAGGTATTCGATTGAGCGGTATCCTGGTTACCGGCAGGAACGGGCAGGTCGGATTCGAGTTGATCCTTGGCCTGGCTGGGCGGGGGCGGGTAATCGCAGTAGGCAGGGACGAGATGGATCTGTCCAATCCGGATTCGATCCGCCGCACGGTGCGCGATGCGTGCCCCGACCTCATCGTCAATGCGGCAGCGTATACGGCGGTGGACCAAGCCGAGTCGGAGCCAGGTCTGGCGATGGCCGTTAACGGCATTGCTCCGGGTATTCTTGCCGAGGAGGCGAAGCGCCTGGGCGCGGCGCTGATTCATTACTCTACAGACTACGTGTTCGACGGCGTCAAAGCCGCGCCTTACACCGAGGACGACGAACCGCGGCCGATCAATACCTATGGCAAGACAAAGCTCGCGGGCGAGCGCGCGATCCAGGCCGTCGACGGGCCGCACCTGATTCTGCGCACCAGCTGGATCTACGGCACGCGCGGCAAGAATTTTCTGCTGACCATTCTGCGTCTGGCGCGGGAGCGCGAAGAACTCTCGATAGTTGACGATCAGGTCGGGGCGCCTACCTGGAGCCGTGCAGTTGCCGTCGCCACCAGAGACATCCTCGATCGCTTGGGCTACGGCCAGACGGGTTTTCTCGACGCATGCACGAAGCAACGGGGTATTTATAACTTGAGCGCGGCCGGACAAACGTCGTGGTACGGATTCGCCGCAGCGATACTTGACCAGGCCGCAAATGTGTTGCCTGGCCGATCGGAATTCACCCTCGCTCGAGTGCCCGTGCTCAAACCCATCCAGACTGAGCAATACCCGCTGCCAGCCAGCCGACCGCGCTATTCGGTATTGGCGAACGCCAAACTGCGGCGCGCGTTCAGTGTTGCGTTACCCGACTGGAAGATCAGCTTGGCGGAATGCATGCGCAGCGGTAAGCAGTAAACGAGGTGTTCCCTCGCCCCGCTTGCGGGGAGAGAGTAAGGTGAGGGAGAACTCTGGTCGTCCAAATTTTGCGATGCTCAATTATCGACCGGCTTCGAGAGTGGTCTGTTTGTTGTGGCCCCCCCCGGTGGCACACATGTTTTTCCATAAAAAACGAATACTTGCACCGTTTTCCTCTGGTGTGTACAATCTGCCGTCAACTTTTGAACATAAACGCGTCCACTCTGGAAACTGACTGGCATGCCGGGGCTTACCGATCCGCAACGCCTTGAACTGCTCAAGCTGCTGCAAGAGCAGCCGCAGATGAGCCAGCGCGATTTGGCGCAAGCCATGGGGGTGAGCTTGGGCAAAGCCAACTACTGCCTGAACGCGCTCATGGAGAAGGGACTGGTCAAGCTGGAAAGATTCCGAACGAATCCGGACAAGCGGAATTACGCTTATCTGCTCACGCCGGCGGGCCTGAAGGAAAAGACCCGAATCACCATGGAGTTCCTGAGGTACAAGGTTGCGGAATACGAAGCCCTGGAAAAGGAAATCGCACAATTGCGGGGAGACTTGGAAAACGGCGGAATTCAATCCGCCGGGTTGTCAGAACAGCAATCGGGAAATCCATGACCGAAAACCCGGGAGTCGAGCGCTGGTATGCCATATGCTGCAAGCCGCGCCAGGAGGCGGTGGCGGAAGAGAATCTCCTGCGCCAAGGGTTCAATGTGTATCTGCCGCGCATCCGCATCAGGCAACGCCGGCGCGGTCACTGGCTCGATGCCGTCGAGGTGCTGTTTCCGCGCTACATTTTCGTCCGTGTAGATCCTCTGCAGCGCAGTACCGCCACGATTCGTTCCACGCGCGGCGCAGTCGGCCTGGTGCGCTTCGGCGGGCAGCCGGCCGTAGTCCCGGACACGGTGATGGAAGCGCTGCGGCAGCGCGAGGACGCGGATTCCGGCTTGCATCAGGATAAGCGCCCCCTGTTCAACTCAGGTGAAACAGTCAAGTTGGTGGATGGGCCGCTTGCCGGCATGGAAGGTGTGTTCACCGAGCAGGACGGCGACAAGCGTGTGATCGTGTTGCTGGAGTTGTTGGGCAAGGCGAACAAGGTGACCGTAAGCCGCGACTGGATCATTCGGGCAGCGTAAGGCTCTAACTCCAAGAATTGTCATTCCGAGCGTAGCGAGGAATCTGCTTTTGAGAGAGAGCAAATCGTCGCTGACCCACTCAGGTAGCGTAGTTAGTAAGCGATTGTTGTAAATACAATTATGCGAAACACGCCCGTGTTTTGCAGGGCGGTAGCGTGCCTCAACGGCTGCGAGGGCGGCGCGCTGCCGCGGCCAGCGCTCAACCTAGACGTCCATATTGAAAAAAGCTATGATCCGATTGGTTTTTTAGGCACGCAACAATAGTTTCTCTCCTTTCGTACCTTTCTGGATAAATCTGCATGACTCTCGGTTTGCGTTGTCTTTTGATTTCGGCGCTTCTTGCGTTGTTGCCGCTTGTAGTCGAAGCGCAGGATATCTCGCAGTCTCGGCAGCCCGACAGCGGGCTTGGCCAGCGCATGGGCACGCAAGGCGGAACCGTGCCGGCGGTTCGCAGCTTGGTGTCGCCTTCAATCGGCAATGCCACAAAACAGCGCCCCGGCCAGTCTATTGGCGCCCCACAACTCCCGCAAACGGAAGTGCCGCTGGACGAACGTATCGAGTTCCAGGATTTTGTGGCCCAATCCACTGGACGTGATCTGCCGATCTTCGGCTCCGAACTATTCAAGAATGTGCCTTCCACTTTCGCGCCGGTGGACAACATCCCGGTTACGGCCGATTACGTGATCGGCCCGGGCGACGAGATCCTGATTCGCGCCTGGGGGCAACTCGATGTCGAATATTCGGCGGTGGTGGACCGCGTTGGCGCAATCAACATACCCAAGGTCGGCACCGTAAATGTGGCTGGGATCAAGTACCAGGACCTGCAGTCCTATATCAAGACCGCAATCGGCCGGGTATTTCGCAACTTCGACCTCACCGTGAGCATGGGGCAACTGCGCGCAATCCAGGTGTTCGTCGTGGGTCAGGCGCGCCAACCAGGCTCGTATACCGTCAGTTCCATGAGCACCTTGGTCAATGCCATATACGCAGCCGGTGGCGCGTCGGCCAAAGGCTCGATGCGCGGCATCCAGTTGAAGCGCGGCAACAAGGTGGTGACCGAGCTCGACTTGTACGACCTCCTGATCAGCGGCGACAAGTCCAAGGACACGCAGCTCTTGCCAGGCGACGTAATCTATATCCCGCCGGTCGGCGCTTTGGTGGCGATATCCGGCAGCGTCAACGTGCCGGCAATCTTCGAACTCAAGAACGACGGCACGCTGGCCGACCTGATTGCCTGGGCCGGCGGGCTTGCGAGCACGGCGTCGGGCCAGAAGGCCACGGTCGAGCGCATCGACAGCCACAGGACGCGCAAGATTGCCGAATTCAAGCTGGACGCGGCGGGAATGCAGGCCAATCTGCGCAATGGCGATGTCGTTACCATCTACGCGATTACGCCGCGCATCGACAATGCGGTCACCCTGCGCGGCAACGTCGCCCAGCCGGGGCGCTTTCCCTGGCGCGAGGGCATGCGCGTCAAGGATCTCATTCCGCGGGTCGAATCGTTGCTTTCCCGCCACTACTGGCTGCACAAGAACCAGACGGTCGGCTTGGATAACACCATAGCTGAGCTGGTAAGACGCAGCCAGGTGGCGGGGGTCGATATCCCGGTCACCGATTTGCTGAAAAGGAACCAACAGACGCAACAGCAGGAGGCGGAAGCGACCGTGGCCGACTCGATGCGACGAACCCAGATTGCGGCCGACATCGCCACCGTCAGTTCCGAAGCGGTAACGAGGGCCGCGTCGGTGCAAGCTGGATCATCGGCGCAGGGTGCATCAAAGGGGCTGGGCATAGGCCAGGGCACTCAGGCGGGAGTGCGGGACGAAAAGGTCAGAGCCAAATTCGCAGACGAGATCAAGCGCAACCTCAGCGAAGTCAATTGGAACTACGCCGTGATCGAGCGCATGAATCCCAAGGATCTCTCCACGACGCTGGTGCCGTTCAACCTCGGCAAGGCGATCCTCGAGGGCGATCCGGCACAAAATCTCCTGCTGCAGCCGGGCGACGTGGTGACCATATTCTCGGTCGATGATATCCAGGTGCCGATTGCCAAGCAGACCAAGTATGTGCGCCTGGAAGGCGAGTTTGCCAATCCCGGCATTTATCGCGTCGAGCCGGGCGAAACCCTGCGGCAACTGATCGCTCGGGTGGGCGGTCTGAGCCCGAATGCCTATCTGTTCGGCGCGGAATTCACGCGCGAATCGAACCGGATCTACCAGCAGAAGAAGCTGGAAGAGACGGTCAACAGGCTGGAACGTGAAATCCAAGCCAGTGCGATCAGCCGCGCCAAGAACGTCACCACCGCCGAAGAGGCAGCCGGCCTCGGGCAGGACGCGCAGGCGCAACAGGCGCTGATTGCCAAATTGCGCCAGGTCAAGGCCACCGGCCGCATCGTGCTCGAGCTGCCGGCCGAAAACGCGGGCGTCAAGGACCTGCCGGACATGGTGCTGGAAGACAGCGATCGGTTTATCGTGCCTTCCAGGCCGTCCATGGTCAATGTCGTCGGCGCGGTCTACAACGAGAACGCGTTCGTGTTCAGGCCGGAAAAGCGGCTGACCGATTACCTGCGCCAGGCGGGTGGCGTGTCCAAATCCGGCGACAACGCAGACGTCTACCTGCTGCGGGTAGACGGGTCTGTAATCAGCAAGCGTCAATCCGGCTGGCTTATGGGCAGTTTCGACAGCGAGCGTCTGATGCCCGGCGACACGATCGTCGTGCCAGAAGAATTCGATCGCACGACGTGGACCAAAACACTCAAGGACTACGGCCAGATTCTCTATCAATTCGGCCTAGGTGCCGCGGCGATAAAGGTACTCAAGCAATAAAGAAATCGTAAGAGCGGCCACGGTACGCGAACGTAAGTAGGGCGCGCTCGCCGTGATTGGGCATTGAACAGAGCGAGTACCACCTCTCACCATCAGCGGGGAGAGGGCCGGCGCGACGGGCAGGTGAGGTTCTGGCCGAGTTACGTAATTCTCAACGATTAATGCGAACGACTACATGACCGAACCCTCCAACTCGCCGGCCACTTATACAACAGTCGAAGACGACGAAATCAGTCTGCTCGATCTGCTGATCGTGCTGGCTAAGCACAAGAAGCTGATCCTTGGGCTGCCCTTTTTCGTCGCCATATTGGCCGCCATATATAGCCTCTTTATGCCTATAAGTTACACCGCAACCACGAAGATACTGCCGCCGCTGCAAGGTCAGTCGAGTGCATCAGCGATGCTGGCGCAACTCGGTGGCCTTGCCGGCTTGGCGGCAGGAGCGGCGGCGAACCCTAGCGACGTCTATGTCGCCATGCTCAAGAGCCGTACCGTGGCGGACAATCTGATCGAGCGCTTCGGTCTCGCGCAGATTTATGGGGGAAAATATCCTTCGCAGGTTCGCGAAAAACTGACGCGCGCCACCAGTATTGGTTCCAGCAAGGATGGCATCATTACGATCCAGGTTGGTGACGGAGATCCAAAGCGCGCTGCCGATGTGGCCAACGCTTACGTCGACGAACTGGAGAAACTCTCCCAGGTGCTCGCGGTGACCGAGGCTTCCCGGCGTCGTCTGTTTTTCGAGCGTCAGTTTGCGCAAGCCAAAGACAACCTCGCCAAAGCCGAAGCCGCTGCCGGGCGGGC
>JACZJU010000020.1 GCA_014860395.1 Burkholderiales bacterium
TGGCCGGCCGAAGATTGAGGATCACGCCGTTCAGAATCAGCCACCACAGCGGCCGCGGAATTTCGACCACGCGTGAATCGGAGAGGAATTCCTTCAGGTAGCGGCGCACTGCCGCGCGCGTCGGCGCATCGGGCGTGCCCAGGTTGACGAGCAGGATCGCGGTGCGCGCCGGCGTGCCGTGGGTATGGGCTGGTTCGGGCAGAAAGCGCATGGAATGTAGCCGCGGAGCGATCAGTTGCCGGAAAGCGCGCTGGAGAGCAGCTTCGCCGTGATATCGACGATGGGAATCACGCGTTCGTAGGCCATGCGCGTCGGGCCGATCACGCCCACCGTGCCGACCACCTGGCCGTCCACGGTATAGGGGGCGGTGACCACGCTGCATTCGTCGAGCACCGAAGCGCCGGATTCCCCGCCGATGAAAATCTGCACGCCTTGCGCACGCGTGCTCATGTCGAGGATTTGCACGAACAGGGTCTTCTTGTCGAACAGATCGAACAGCTCGCGCAGCCGCGCCATGTTGGAGGAAAGGTCGGTGGAGTCGAGCAGGTTCCTTTCCCCGGAAATGACGCAGTTCTCGTTGTTCTCGTTCAGGGCCTGCTTGCCCGCGTCCAGCGCGGCGGTCATGAGCGCAGTCATGTCCTGGTGCAGCTGCTTCAATTCGTCCTGCACCCGCCGGCGGATTTCATCGAAGGTGAAGCCGGCATAATTCTGATTGAGAAAGTTTGCCGCCATGGTGAGCTGCGCCGGCGTATAGGCCTTTTCGGTAAACAGGATCCGGTTTTGCACGTCTCCGTCCGGGGTGACGATGATGAGCAGGATGCGCTTTTCCGAAAGCGCGAGAAACTCGATGTGGCGGAAGGCAGCGCTCCTGCGCCTGGGCGAGGCCACTACGCCGGCAAAATGCGACAGCTGCGACAGGAGCTGGGACGCCGAGCTGATCAAGCGCTGCGGGTTGTCCGGATGCAGATTGCCTTCGATCTCCCTCAATTCGACCTGTTCCAGCGGCTTGATGGTGAGCAGGGTATCGACAAAAATGCGGTAGCCGCGCGGTGTCGGTATGCGGCCGGCCGAAGTATGGGGGCTGGAGATGAACCCGAGTTCCTCGAGGTCCGACATGATGTTACGGATCGTCGCCGGCGACAGGTCCAATCCTGAATAGCGCGACAGCGCGCGTGAGCCCACCGGCTGGCCTTCGGCGATATAGCGCTCTACCAGGGTTTTGAGCAGGATCTGGGCGCGGCGGTCAAGCATGATTGCATTCTACCTAAACCGGACGGTGCAAAAGCATACAAAGTATCTCCGACAGAGGAAATAACCTTATTCTACGAAAAAGGGGGGGTGAAACCCCCCTTGTATATCCCCCCGCGTATGCAGGTTCTCTCTGCTTCGAAACATTCGCTATTTCGATCAGGTCTTGAACTACGCGACGCTAAAAATTCCACGCTATATCAACACGACATGGGGGCGATGTGGTTTAATTTCAACGCCATGCCACCCGCGTTCAAAACTGTCGCACTGATCGGCCGCTACAACACTGCCGAAATCGCCGAGTCGCTGCTCGGCTTGGCGGAGCTGCTGCAGCATCGTGGCTGCACCGTATTGATCGAAAAAGAGACAGCCGTCAATATTGGCAGGAACGGTTTTGCCGCCGCGGATTATGCCGCCATCGGCGAGCGGGCCGATCTCGCGGTGGTATTGGGCGGCGACGGCAGCATGCTTTCGGCTGCACGTCATCTGGCAGCTCACGGGGTGCCCCTGGTCGGGGTCAATCAGGGGCGGCTCGGGTTCATGACCGACATCGCGTTCTCGCGCATGCGCGAAACCATCGAGCAGCTGCTCTCCGGCCAGTACACCATCGGCGAGCGCACCATGCTCGAGGCGCGGGTGCTGCGCGGGAAAAACGAAATATTCAGCACCCAGGCGCTCAACGATATCGTTGTCAACAAAGGCGCCACCGGCCGCATGATCGAGTTCCTGGTGCATATCGACGGCCAGTTCGTCTACGACCTGCGCTCCGACGGCATCATCGTGACTACGCCGACCGGTTCCACCGCATACGCGCTTTCATCCAACGGACCGATCCTGCAGCCTAATGTGCCCGGGATCGCGCTGGTCCCGGTCTGCCCGCATACGCTGTCCAACCGGCCGATTACAGTGAGCGACCAGTGTGTGATCGAGATCACCATCAAGCAGCGCGCCATCGGCGCAAGCCTGCATTTCGACGGCCAGCAGCATTCGGAGCTCGCGGTTGACGACAAGGTGATCGTGCGTCGCGCGGCGCATTCCATCCGCTTTGTGCATCCGCCCGGCTACAGCTACTACGCGATGCTGCGCGAGAAGTTGCACTGGAGCGAGATGTAACAGGCCGATTCGGCTTTGCCGAGGTGGCCCCTGACTTAGGGGAGTATGAGGGGAGGTACCCCCTCATTTCGTAAGGAACCATAGATATGCTGCGGACGCTCAGCATCCGCGATTTCGTCATCGTCGATTCGCTCGAACTCGAATTTCACGCCGGGTTCACGGTGCTCACCGGGGAAACCGGCGCCGGCAAGTCTATCCTCATCGACGCGCTGGCGCTGACCCTGGGCGAGCGCGCTGATGCGGCTGCGGTGCGCGCCGGTTGCGAACGCGCGGACGTCAGCGCCGAATTCGACATCCAGACGCTGCCCGAGCTTGCGCTTTGGCTGCGCGCAGCCGAACTCGAGGGCGATCCCGGCCTGCTCCTGCTGCGCCGAATAGTCGACAAGAACGGGCGCTCGCGCGCATTCGTCAACGGCCGGCCGGCCACGCTCAGCCAGTTGCGCGAAGCGGGCGAATGGCTGGTCGACGTCCACGGCCAGCATGCGCATCAGTCACTGCTCAAAGCCGACGCCCAACGCACGCTGCTGGACGCACACGCCGGCCTCGCGCCGCTCGCTGCCGAGGTGGCGCTGGCCTACCGGCAATGGCAGAAGCTGGCCCAGGCGCGTGCTGAGTACGAAACTCACGCGGCGCAGCGCTACGCCGAACGCGAGCAGCTGCAATGGCAGGCGCGCGAACTCGAGCAGCTGGCGCTGCAGCCCGGCGAATGGGACGCGGTGCAGGCCGAACACACCAGACTGGCGCATGCGACCGGCCTGATCGAGGGTGTGCAGACGGCGCTTAACAACCTGTCCGAGGCCGATGCCGCCTGCCTGCCGCTGCTCGCGCGCGCGGGCGCGCGGCTGGAGGACTTGCTCGACTACGACGCGCACCTGCGTGAGGCGCTTGAACTCATCCGCTCAGGCGAGGCGCAGGTGCAGGAGGCGGTCTACGCACTGCGTCATTACGCCGACCGGCTCGAACTGGATCCGCAGCGGTTTGCGGCGGTGGAAGCGCGCATGGAGACGATACACGGCAGTGCGCGCAAGTTCCGCCTTTCGCCGCAGGAACTGCCTGAACACCTGCAGCAACTGCAGGCGCGCTTGGCCGAACTCGATATCGCCTCGAATCTGGAGGCTCTGGTGAAACAGGAGCAGCAGGCGCGCACGAGCTACTTCGATCTGGCGGCCAGGCTGAGCGCGGGCAGGAAAAAGGCCGCCGCAAAGCTAGGCAAGGAGGTCACGCAGGCGATGCAACAACTTGCCATGGCAGGCGGCAAGTTCGAGGTGGCGCTCAACCCGTACCCGCCGGAGGGCAGCATACATGGCGCCGAACTGGTTGAGTTTCTGGTGGCCGCCAATCCGGGGTTGGAGGCGCGAGCGCTCGCGAAAGTGGCCTCGGGCGGGGAACTCTCGCGCATCAGCCTGGCAATCCAGGTGATCACCAGCAAAGCGGCGCTGGTGCCGACCTTGATTTTCGACGAAGTGGACGCCGGCATAGGCGGCGGCGTGGCCGAGATCGTCGGCCGCCAACTCAGGGCCCTGGGGCGCGAACGTCAGGTGCTGTGCGTCACGCATCTGCCCCAGGTGGCTGCCCAGGCCGACCAACAGTGGTCGGTGAGCAAATTCGGTATCGAGGGCCGGGTGAAGACCATGGTTTCGGTGCTGGACCCGAAAGGGCGAATCGAGGAGGTAGCGCGCATGCTGGGTGGCACCGAAATTACCGCCACCACACGCAAACATGCTGCGGAAATGTTGAGCCTGGGCTAGTCTGGTCAAGACAAGCTGTTTCCGGGTTTCAGGAGGTGCAGCGATGCGAGAGTTCAAACTATTCGAATCCGCGCGCGGTTCAGCGCGGGTCGTGTCGATGATGGTACTGGTCGCGATACTCGCCTGCGCCTATGTTGCGTTGGATTTTTATGTCGGGGGACAGCGGGACGCGAGCATGGTGGAAGGGCGCGGCGGCGCGATTCTCGGTGCGCTATCTGCCTACAAACGCGAAACCGGGTCCCTGCCGGATACGCTCGAAAGGCTCGTGCCCAAATACCTCCCGCTGCTGGCCAAGTGCCCCAACGGCCAACCCTATACGTACAAGACGACAGGGGCGGAATATACGCTAGGCTGCCAGGATGTGCTGTTCAAGTCCCAACCTTATCACTACGATTCAAAATCGAGGGCGTGGGCCGGCTAGCACGCTCGATGCTGAGGAATCCGCATGCCGCTTCGCGCCGATCGCCTGGATGCGCCGCGTGGTTTGTGCGGGCAGCCGCTTTGGGCTAGAATGCGCGGACATTTAGGCGCGTAGCTCAGCTGGTTAGAGCATCACCTTGACATGGTGGGGGTCGTTGGTTCGAGTCCAATCGCGCCTACCAAATTTCTTGGTAGGTTACACAAGGGTCCGCAGAGACTCGCCAGGGGCAGATTTAGATTCAATATAGAAGTCGCTCGTCGGCAATTCTGAAATAGTTTAGATCATATGTGCGACCCCGTTGCGCGCTGCCGGGCCGCGTAGGTGTAAAGATTTGCGCGCTCGCAATGCTGTGACGCGGTCTTTTGATCTAGCGCAAAGACAATAGTCTGCGCTATGGCAACGTACCGCAATCGTTCGTTAAACCTGAGGGGGAATTCATGAATCTGAAAAGCAAATTCGTACTTACAGCCCTGGTTGCCGCGCTGTCAGTTGGCACCGCCTATGCGCAGCCGATAGTCATCAAGTTCAGCCACGTCGTGGCGGAAGCCACGCCAAAAGGGCAGGCCGCGCTTAAGTTCAAGGAGCTGGCGGAGAAGGCGCTGCCCGGCAAGGTCGAGGTGCAAGTGTTCCCGAGTTCGCAGCTGTTCGGCGACGCCAAGGAGATGGAGGCGGTGCTGCTCGGCGACGTGCAGTTCATCGCGCCCTCGCTGTCCAAGTTCGCCCGCTGGACCAAGAAGCTCCAGGTGTTCGACCTGCCGTTTCTGTTCGACGACATCGCTGCAGTGGACAGGTTTCAGCACAGCGCGGATGGCAAGGCGCTGCTCGATTCGATGCTCAGTAAAGGCATCAAAGGCATGGGCTACTGGCATAACGGCATGAAGCAGCTCTCGAGCGACAAGGACCAGCTCAAGCGTCCGGAGGATGTGAAGGGGCTCAAGTTCCGCATCCAACAGTCCGACGTGCTCGAGGCGCAGTTCCGGGCGCTCGGCGCCAACCCGCAGAAAATGGCTTTCAGCGAGGTGTATCAGGCACTGCAGACCGGCGTCGTCGATGGCCAGGAGAACACCTGGTCGAACATCTACTCGCAGAAGTTTTACGAGGTGCAAAAGACCATCGCCCAGACCAATCATGGCGTGATCGACTATATGGTGATCACCAATGCCAAGTGGTGGGACGGATTGCCGGCCGACATCCGCAATGGGCTGCAAAAGGCGATGGACGAGGCGACCGCGTACGGAAACGGTGTTGCCAATGACTTCAACGAGCGCGACCGCAAGCGCATTGCCGAGGCCGGCAAGGCCAAGATACAGGAACTGTCGAAAGACGACGTCGCCGCCTGGCGCAAAGCCATGGCGCCGGTGTGGAAGAAGTTCGAGGGCGATATTGGCGAGGACCTGATCCAGGCTGCGCAAAAGGCCAATAAATAGATCCCGCTCGCGACGGCTAATGGCGTAGGAGGGGCGCCATGGGTTTCAGCAAAATCATAGACCGTGTGGAGGAAGGGCTGATCGCCTTCCTCCTGACGGTGATGGCGCTCATCAGTTTCACACAGGTGGTGGCGCGCTATGTCTTCAACTTCAGCTTTGTTTGGGCGCTGGAGCTGGTGACGTACCTTTTCGCCTTTCTGATTTTTTTCGGAATGTCCTACGGCGTTCGCGTCGGCGGGCACATCGGCGTCGATGCACTCGTGAAGAGCCTTCCACCCGCGCGGGCGCGCGTGGTCGCAGTGATCGCCGCGGTGCTGTGCATGGTCTATGCGGCGATCGTATTCTATGGCGGCTGGATTTATGTCGCCAAAATGTATCAGATCGGCATCATGGCAGAGGACATCCCGATCCCGCAGTGGGTGCCGCGGCTGGTGCTTCCGGTCGGTTACGCCTTCCTGTTCTTCCGCTTCGGGCAGGTGCTATACCGCCTCCTTGTCGGCAAGGAGGCGCATTTGCTCGGCGACGAGGTCGAGGACGCGCTCAAGCTGCGCGTCGACGACGCCGAGCCGCCGCATGGGGGGCGCCAATGACCACCGTGGCGCTGTTCGTGATGCTGTTTGCGTTCATGCTGGTCGGCATGCCGGTGGCGGTTGCGCTCGGCCTGTCGTCACTGCTGACCATCATGGTCTTTGGCCATGATTCGCTCGCCTCGCTGTCGCTGAAGCTGTTCGAGACCTCCGAACACTTCACCTTGTTGGCAATTCCGTATTTCATCCTGTCGGGCGCGTTCATGACCACCGGTGGTGTGGCCAAGCGCATGATCCGCTTCGCCATCGCATGCGTCGGGCACCTGCGCGGGGGCCTGGCGATTTCCTCCGTGCTGGCGTGCATGCTGTTCGCGGCGGTGTCCGGCTCCTCGCCCGCGACGGTGGTTGCGGTCGGCTCGATCGTGATTGCCGGCATGGTGCGCGCAGGCTACCCGCAGGATTTCGCCGCGGGCGTGGTATGCAACGCGGGAACACTTGGCATACTTATCCCGCCGTCGATCGTGATGGTGGTGTACGGCGCGGCTACCGAAACGTCGGTAGGCAAGCTGTTCATGGCCGGCGTAATCCCGGGGATTTTGCTCGGACTGATGCTGATGACGGCGATCTGGTTTCTTGCGCGGGCGAAGAACCTGCCGCGCCAGCCGCGTGCGTCGTTAAACGAGGTGCTGGTGGCGGCCCGCGACTCGATCTGGGGTCTGATGCTGCTGGTCATCATTCTCGGCGGCATTTACGGCGGCATTTTCACGCCGACCGAGGCGGCTGCGGTCGCCGCGGTGTACGCCTTCTTCATCGCGGTGTTCGTCTATAAGGATATCGGCTTCAACAAAGTACCCAAGGTTCTGGTGGACGCATCCAAGGTGACGGTGATGCTGATGTTCATCATCGCCAACGCGCTGCTGTTCGCGCACGTGCTCACCACCGAGCGCATCCCGCAGGTGATTGCAGAGCAGATCGTAGCCTGGGGCATGCCCTCTTGGGGCTTCCTTATCGTGGTGAACATTCTGCTGCTCATTGCTGGCGCGTTCATGGAGCCGACCGGGATCATCCTGATATTGGCGCCGATCCTGTTTCCGATTGCTACGCACCTGGGCATTGATCCGGTGCACCTTGGAATCATCATGGTGGTGAATCTCGAAATCGGCATGGTGACGCCGCCGATCGGCCTCAATCTCTTCGTCACCGCGGGTATCACCCGAATGTCGATCGGCCAGGTCGTGCATGCGGCGTTGCCGTGGTTGTCGGTGCTGCTGGTGTTCCTCGTGATCGTCACCTACGTGCCGATGATTACGCTTTGGCTGCCGAATCTGCTGTTTTAGGATGACGGCGCCCGGTGAACGCAATAGGATCCGTTGCAGATCGAATTTAGCGATGGTGCGATTTAGGGGAGTATGAGGGGGGGTATCCCCCTCATGCTTGAAAGGAATTGTTGCGGTCCGGTGCCGCTACCTCAAGCCGCGCTCAGCCGTGCAGGCTGCGGTATTTCTCCTGCAACTGCTCCGGAGTTTCCTTGAAATTCGGGTCGGGAATGATGCAGTCGGCCGGGCAGACAGCGACGCACTGCGGCTCGTCGTGCGCGCCTACGCATTCGGTGCAATTCGCCGGATCGATGACGTAGTTGGAATTTTCGACGCTAATCGCCTTGTTCGGACAGACTTCCGGACATGCGTCACATGACGTGCAGTCGTCCATGTTGATTACCAGTGCCAATGCGATCTCCTAGTGGTTCAATTCCGGGCGCTGCGTCGCCTAGATGCGCTCGCCCGTAAACGATGTCAGCGCCTTCATATAGTTACCGCGCTCGAAGGCGGCCGGGTCCGGGCAGGATTGCTGGCTGAGCGAGCCCTTGAGTTGCTCGACCGAGTCGTATTCGCGCTCGGTCATCCATTTTTCGACGCCGCTCACCAGGTTGGCGACGTGGTTCGGTCCCTTGCGCAAGAGGCTGCTCGCGACCATGACGCAGTCGGCGCCGGCCAGCAGAAGCTTCAGCACGTCCTCCGCGGTATGCGCTCCGCCGGTGGCGGCCAGGCTCGCCTTTACGCGGCCGCGCAGAATCGCGATCCAGCGCAGCGCGAGACGCAACTCGTCGGAGGTCGACAGCACGAGATGCGGCGTTACCTCGAGTTCGTCGAGATCGATGTCCGGTTGTATGAAGCGGTTGAACAGCACCAGACCCTTCGCGCCGGCCGCGGCGAGCCGTGCCGCCATATTGGCCATGGCGCTGAAGTAGGGGGAGACCTTGACTGCCACCGGTATCGAAACCATGCTGCCGACCGACGCTACGAGGTCGATGTATCGCTTCTCTATTTCGGTACTTGTGTTTCCGGGGTCGGTGGCGAGAAAGTAGATGTTCAGTTCGATCGCGTCCGCGCCGGCTTGCTCGAACTGCTTGGCGATGTGTGTCCAGCCGCCCGGCGTGTAACCATTGAGGCTGGGTATCACCGGCACGGCGAGCGCCTTTTTTGCGTCGCCGATCAGCTTCAGATAATTGTCTGGACCGGTGTTGTAGTTCTGCATCTCCGGAAAGAAACCACGTGCCTCAGGCGACAGCTCGGCGCCCGCCAGCATCAGGTTGTGGCCCGCCATCTCCTCGTGCTCGATCTGCTCCTCGAACAGCGACGGCAGTACGACGGCGGCGACACCGGCATCCTGCAGTCGCTTGAGGCTGTCTATGGAGCTGGTCATCGGTGAGGCCGCGGCCACAATGGGATTCTTGAGCTCGAGGCCCAGATAACGGCTGCGCAGATCGGCGCTCATGATTGCTCCTCCTTTGAACTCTGCGCGGTCGCGGCGCCAGCCGCGTTGTCGCTCCCCGGGTCGGGTTTGCCGTCCTCGGTCACGGTACGCTGCACGCCCGCCACCTGCTCATAGAGGCTCCAGCGTGCGTCAGCGGCGGACTGTGCCTTTTCCATCAGCTGTTTCGCGCGCTCGGGGTCAGCCTGGGCGAGCATGGCGTAGCGGCCTTCTTTCATGGTAAAGCGCTCGACAGGCATGGTCGGCTTGCGCGAATCGAGCTTGAGCGGCTGACTTGCGCCGCCCATGCCCAAACGCGGGTCGTAATGGTACAAAGTCAGATAGCCGCTCTTGACCGCATCGCGCTGATGGCTCATGCCGGTAGTCATGTCGATGCCGTGGGCAATGCAATGGCTGTAGGCGATGATCAGCGATGTGCCCGGCCAGGAGGCAGCCTCCTGGAATGTGCGCGCCGTTTGCACGGGGTTGGCGCCCATCGCCACCTGGGCGACGTAAACGTTGCCGTAGGCCATCGCGATCATGCCCAGATCTTTCTTGCCCGAAGATTTTCCCGCGGCGGCGAACTTCGCTACCGCGCCGCGCTGGGTGGACTTCGACGCCTGTCCGCCGGTATTGCTGTACACCTCGGTGTCGAGCACCAGGATGTTGACGTTGCGTCCTGCGGCGAGCACGTGGTCGAGGCCGCCGTAGCCGATGTCGTAGGCCCAGCCGTCGCCGCCGACGATCCACACGCTGCGCGTTATCAGGTTGTCGGCCGCAGCCAGCAGTTGCTGTGCCTGCGGAGACTTGATCCGCTGCAGGATGGTCTTAAGCTGTTTCACGCGCTCGCGCTGCTCGCGAATTTGCTGGTCGGACGTCTGCGGTGCTTCGAGCAGGGCCGCCGACAGATCGTCGCCGATCTCGGCGCGCAGCGCGCGCACCAGGGCCTTTGCCAGATCGCCCTGCGCATCCAGGGCAAGGCGCATGCCCAGCCCGAATTCGGCGTTGTCCTCGAACAGACTGTTGGACCACGCCGGACCCTGGCCTTCGCTGTTCTGCGCCCACGGCGTCGACGGCAGGTTGCCGCCGTAGATCGAGGAGCAGCCGGTGGCGTTGGCCACCAGCAAGTGGTCTCCATAGAGTTGCGACAGCAGCTTGAGATAGGGGGTTTCGCCGCAGCCGGCACAGGCGCCGGAGTACTCGAACAGCGGCGTGCGCAACTGCGAGCCCTTGAGCAGGTCTATGGTGTCCCACGACGGGCGCGTTTCAGGCAGGGCGAGGAAGAATTCGTAGTTGCGCCGCTCGGCCTCGAGGTGATCGAGCTTGGGCTCCATGTTGATTGCCTTGCGCTTGACCTCTTGCTTGCTGCGCGTCGGGCAGATATCCACGCAGATGCCGCAGCCGGTGCAGTCGTCCGGCGCAACCTGCAGGGTGTAGGCCCAGCCGGCCAGCCCGTCGCCCTCCTTGCTCCTCCAGGGCACGCTCTTGAAGCCCGCCGGCGCGTCTTTCAACTGTTCGGGCGAATACACATTCATGCGGATGGCCGCGTGCGGACACATCAGCGGGCACAGCGCACATTGCGTGCAGATGGCGGCGTCCCAGATCGGGATCTCGTGCGCAATGCTGTGCTTCTCCCACTGCGAAGTCGCGGTGGGGAAGGTGCCGTCGATCGGCAGCGCCGACACCGGCAACAGGTCGCCCTTGCCGCCGAGCATCATCGCGGTAACACGCTGCACGAAATCCGGGGCCGAGGCCGGCACCACCGGCCGGCGGCGCAGCGCAGAGTCGGCCCGGCCTGGAACCTTTACTTCGCGCAGTGCAGCAAGTGACTGGTCCACCGCGGCGAAGTTGCGATTCAGCACGGACTCGCCGCGCTTGCCATAGGTCTTGCGGATCGAACTCTTGATTTTCTCGATCGCCTCGTCGCGCGGAAGAATCCCGGAAATGGCAAAGAAACAGGCTTGCGTGACGGTATTGATGCGGCCCGCGAGGCCGGCCTCTTTTGCCACGGCGAGCGCGTCGACCACATACATTTTGAGCTTCTTGGCGAGTATCTGTTCCTGCGCCTCGCGCGGGAGCTTGTCCCAAACCTCGTCCGGCCCGTACGGGCTGTTGAGCAGAAAAGTGCCGCCGGTGCGCGCGAGCGCGAGCACGTCGAGCTTCTCCATGAATTCGAACTGGTGGCAGGCGATGAAATCGGCCTGGCGGATCAGATAGGTGGAATTGATCGGCTTCGGCCCGAAGCGCAGGTGCGAGATGGTGACCGCGCCCGACTTCTTGCTGTCGTAGACGAAATAGCCTTGCGCATGCAGCGGCGTATTCTCGCCGATGATTTTCACCGAGTTCTTGGTTGCGCCCACGGTGCCGTCCGCGCCCAGGCCATAAAACACGGCGCGTGTCACGCCTTCGGTTTCGGTTTCGAAATCTTCATCCACGGCCAGCGACAAGCGGGTGACATCGTCGACGATGCCCACGGTGAAATGACGTTTGGGTTGCTTTTGCGCGAGTTCGTCCAGCGCCGCCTTGGCCATGGCCGGCGTGTACTCTTTGGACGACAGGCCGTAACGGCCGCCGATCACCCGCGGTGTCGCCTGATCCTGCGGCCAGGCCTCCACCAAAGCGGTGACAACGTCCTGATAAAGAGGTTCGCCGATCGCGCCAGGCTCCTTGGTGCGGTCGAGCACGGCGATGGCGCGCACGCTTTTCGGCAGCGTGGCGACGAAGGCCTGTGTGTCGAGCGGGCGGTAGAGCCGGACTGTCAGCAGGCCAACCTTCTCGCCGCGCGCGACCAGAGCCTGGACCGCCTCTGCGGAGGCGCCGACCCCAGATCCCATCTGCACCAGAACGCGCTCGGCATCGGGGGCTCCCTGATAATCGAACAGCTTGTATTGCCGCTTGGTCAACTTGGCGAAGCGGTCCATGCTCTCCTGCACGATGCCCGGCACCGCCATGTAGAACGGGTTGCAGGCTTCACGCGCCTGGAAGAACACGTCCGGATTCTGCGCCGAGCCGCGCAGCACGGGCTTGTCCGGATTGAGCGCGCGCGCGCGATGCGCCGTGACGAGTTCATCGTCCATCAGCGCCCGAACCTCGTCTTCCAGCAGCAGGTCGAGCCTGTTGACTTCGTGGCTGGTGCGAAAGCCATCGAAAAAATGCATGAACGGCACACGCGAGCGCAGCGTCGCCATCTGGGCGATCATCGCCATGTCCTGCGCTTCCTGCACGCTGGCGGAGGCGAGCATGCCCCAGCCGGTCATGCGCGCCGCCATTACGTCGCTGTGGTCGCCGAAGATGGACAGCGCGTGCGTGGCCACCGTGCGCGCGGCAATATGAAATACCGCAGGCGTGAGTTCGCCCGCGATCTTGAACATATTGGGGATCATCAGCAGCAGGCCCTGCGACGCGGTGAAAGTCGTCGTCAGCGCGCCAGCCTGCAAGGATCCGTGCACCGCGCCCGCGGCACCGGCCTCGCTCTGCATCTCGATGACCTCGGGGATGGCGCCCCAGATGTTCTTGTGTCCAGCCGCCGACCAGGCGTCGGCAAACTCGCCCATGCCAGAAGACGGCGTGATGGGGTAGATCGCGATCACCTCGTTGGTGAGGTGGGCGATGCGTGCAGCGGCCTCGTTGCCTTCGAGGACGGCCAGGCGGTTGCTCATAATTTCCTTTCGCTTGTGTTCTGGGGGCTTGCTGCGGCCGTTTCGCTAAAGAAGGCCGGCTTTGCCGGACTTCCAGCGTTCATACTCGGTAGTCAGGAGCGCAACATGCTCGCGCTCTTCCGCTGCCAGTTCCTTGTATAGATCGCGCTCGACCGAACCTTCGGGCGAGTGCGCGCCCTGCTCACTGAAGAATTTCACCGCCCGCTCCTCGAACGCGATGGCGATGCGAAACAGATTTGCCGGATCTTCGGGCTTGCGGTCAACCCCGGCGAATATCGCCGCGCGGTCGATCTGATAATCCTCGGCAGGCTTGGGCAGATCGGCGTGGTAGCGCTTGGACAGAGTTTCCATGTGCTCCTTCTCCATTTCGGCAAAACGAGCGAATAGATCACGCAGCGCCGGATCCTTGGAATCGCTCGCCGCGCGCTTGTAGAATGCGTGGCCGCCGAGTTCGATCTCAAACGCAGCGCGAATGGCGTCCAGTCCCTTGGTGTCGGCTATCGCCCCGCGCTCCAGCAACTCGAGCTTGCCTTTGCAATGGGGACACATGCCATAGGGGAAGGCGAAGCCTTCGCTCACCTTGCCGCAGGAACTGCACTTCCAGCTCAGTTCCATGTTGGCGCAGCAGATGTAGGCTTCTTCGCCCTCGATCGGACGGTGGCACTTCGGACAGGTGATCATGGCTGGCTCCCGCTCTGTATGCCGGTAGGTGATGCGGTGGCTGGCGTTGGCGCGTTGAGGTTCGCCGGCGGCACGAAGGCGTCGGCGTCTTCCTGGGTAATCGGCCATTTCTGCTTGCCGCTCTGTAGGTAGGCGCCGATGGCTCTGGCTGCGCGACGGCCGGCGCCCATGGCCAGAATGACGGTTGCCGCACCGGTGACGATGTCGCCGCCGGCGAATACGCCCTGCAGGGTGGTGGCCTGCGTTTGCGGGTCGGCGACGATGTAGCCCCATTTGTTGAGGCCCAGCCCAGGCGTCGACTGTGTAACGATCGGGTTGGCCTTGGTGCCAAGAGCGTAGATCGCGGTATCGCACTCGAGCTCGACGAATTCGTCCAGAGGCACGGGCTTGCGCCGGCCTTTCTCGTCGGGTTCGCCCAGCATCATTTTTTGCACCTTCATGCCGCGCACACCGCCGTCAGCGTCGGTGATGATTTCGACCGGCGTGTGCAGGAAGAAGAACTCTATGCCTTCCTCCTTGGCGTGGCGGATCTCCTCGATACGCGCCGGCGCCTCGGCTTCCGAGCGGCGATAGACGCAGCGCACCGTCGGCGCGCCCAGGCGCTTGGCCACGCGCAAACAGTCCATCGCGGTGTTGCCGGCGCCGATTACGACAACGCTCTGGCCGAGCGTGATCGGCGTGTCGAGATAAGGAAACTTGTCCCCGCCCATCAAATTGACGCGAGTGAGGAATTCGTTCGCCGAATAGACTTGGCCGGCAAATTCGCCGGGGATGCCAAGAAATGAAGGCGCGCCTGCCCCTGCGCCGACGAAGACGGCGTCGAAATTCATGTCGCCCATGAGCTTGGGAATGGAGAAAGTTTTGCCGATTACCTTGTTGACTTCGAACTTCACGCCCATATTCTTCAGGGTTTCGACCTCGCGGCTGATGATGTCGCGCGGCAGGCGGAACGGTGGAATGCCGTACTGGAGCACACCGCCGATGACGTGCAGCGCCTCGAAAACGGTGACGTCGCAGCCGTAGCGCGCGAGGTCCGCGGCGACCGCGAGTCCCGAGGGACCGGACCCGACGATGGCGACCCGACCCAGCGTGCGCTCGAAGCGCGGTGCTTCGGTTTTCGGCGCGCGTGCGTTATCGCCGACGAAGCGCTCGAGCCGGCCGATCGCCACCGACTCCATTTTGATCTTCTTGTTCTTGCTGACGACGCACTGCGCTTCGCACTGCGATTCCTGCGGGCACACGCGGCCACATACCGACGGGAACAAATTGGATTCGTTGATCACGCCCAGAGCGCCGTCGACGTCACGTACCAGCAGGTGGCGAATGAAGCGCGGGATGTCGATCGACACCGGGCAGCCGGCGATGCAGTCGGGTTTGGTGCATTGGATGCAGCGCTCCGCCTCCTCCAGCGCGTCGTGCATGCTGTAGCCGAGGTTCACTTCCTTGAAGTTGCGCGAGCGCTCGAGCGCGTTGCGCTCAGGCATCTTCACGGCGTGCGGCGCGAGGTCCTTGAACTTCTTGTAATTGCGTTTGTTCTGCTCGAACAGCGTCTTCTCGACCTGGCAGATATGCGCGTAATCGTCGCTCGCCTTGGATTCCTCTCCTTTGAAGCGCCGCTGCCGCAGCATGAGTTCCTTGAAATCGACCTGATGGCCGTCGAAATCCGGGCCCTCGACACAGGCGAACTTGACCTCGCCGCCGACGCTGACTCGGCAGGAGCCGCACATGCCGGTGCCATCGACCATGATGGCATTGAGCGAGACCATGGTCTTGACGCCATAGGGCCGTGTCGTCTCGACGCAGGCATTCATCATCGGCAATGGTCCGATGGCGATGACCAGGTCCGGTTTATCGCGCTCGAGCACTTCCTTCAGTGCCGAGGTGACGAACCCCGGCGTGCCGTAGCTGCCGTCGTCGGTGCAGACGACCAGGTTGTCGCAGAATTTGCTGAAGCGGTCTTCCCAGAACACCAGATCCTTGTTGCGAAAACCGATGATGCCCGTGGTGCGATTGCCGGCGTTCTTGAACGCCCGCAACTGCGGATAGACGGGCGCCACGCCGAGCCCGCCGCCGACCAGCACCACGTGCCCGACTTTGCTCACATGCTGCGGCATGCCGAGCGGGCCGACGAAATCTGCGAAGGTGTCGCCCTCCTTGTAGTGATCGCGCATTTCGAGTGTGGTCTTGCCGAGCGACTGGATCACCATGGTGATGGTGCCTTTGTCGCGATCGAAATCGGCCACCGTCAGCGGAATGCGTTCGCTGCCCTCGTGCAGCCGCACCATGACGAAATGGCCGGGCTCCGCCGAGTTTGCGACGTCTGGGACCAGTACCTCCCAGAGGAAGGTGGTGTCGGAAAATACCTCGCGGCGGACGATCGTGTACATAGAATAACCTTGCGGCCCTGTTTAAGGGTTAGTCGGGCGAAGGAGAATCGCTTCGCGGATGATCAGCGCGTTGGCGCCGGTCGAGCGCAGCATTTCTGCACACTATTCAGGCTGCGCTCCCAACAGCCTGGCGTGCCTTTGTCGTGAGTTGACACGGATAGCGCTGCGTCCTCCTGCAACGATACTCGAAGCATAGTACCAGCAGTCTTTAGCGCATTGACGTAGATCAAACGACAGCGCGCGGCGCTCCCGTTTTTGCGGGAACGCCGCGCGCGTTCCTTCAACAGAATTTAGTAGTGCGGATCGAACATCTCCGAGCGCACATCAGCCAGCACGTCGTCGGGCCTCGGCTTGCCGGCGAGTCCGTTCTTGTACGCGTTTTCCGCAACGGCTGCGGCAATGTGCGCCGAGACTTCGCGAATTCGTGGCAGTGCAGGGTAGAGGCTGCCCTGCGCAAGATCGGATTCAGTGACGAGATTCGAGAGCGTGTGTGCCGCGTCCATGAACATTTCGTCCGTGATTCGCCGCGCGCGGCTGGCAATCGCACCTAGACCTATGCCGGGAAAGATATAGGAGTTGTTGCCCTGCCGCGGCACGTAGGTTTTGCCGTCGAGCTTGACCGGGTCGAACGGGCTTCCGCATGCGAACAGTGCCCGCCCCTTGGTCCAGCGGTATGCTTCCTCTGCGTTGCACTCGGCTTTGGAGGTCGGATTCGAAAGCGCGAACACAATCGGCCTCTCGTTGATGCGCGCCATTTCCTCCAGCACTTCCTGAGTGAAGGTGCCTCCTACCGCGGCTACGCCTACGATCGCGGTTGGCTTGAGCGTTTTGATGGCGGAGAGGAAATCACCGACTGGCGCGTGCTCGTGCGCGTAAGGCAGTTTGTGTGCTGCCAGGTCCGTGCGGCTCTTCACCACCAGGCCGCGCGAATCCACGGCCCAGCAGCGCTGCCGCGCGGCCGATTCGCTGAGGCCCCCTGCCATCATCGCGGACGATACGAGGTCGCAGATGCCCGTGGCGGCTTCGCCCGCGCCGAGAAATAACAGCTTCTGCTCGGTGAATTTGCCGCCGGTGATGCGCAGTGCCGAGAACATGCCCGCGAGCGCGACTGCCGCCGTGCCCTGGATGTCGTCGTTGAAAGTGCAGACGCGATCGCGATATTTCTTCAGCAGCCGGAACGCGTTGTGATTGGCAAAATCCTCGAACTGAATCACCACGCCTGGGAATGCCTCCGATGCGGCGGTAATGAATTCTTCCAGCATTTCATCGTAGGCCGCTCCTGTCAGCCGTCGCTGACGCAGCCCGACGTAGAACGGGTCCTCGAGCATTTCGGTGTTATTGCAGCCGACGTCGAGGATGACCGGCAGGCACAGCTGCGGATGCACGCCGGCGCAGGCAGTGTAAAGCGACAGCTTGCCAACGGGGATTCCCATGCCGTTGGCGCCAAGATCGCCCAATCCGAGAATGCGTTCGCCGTCGGTGACGACGATAATGCCGGCCTTGTATGGCCAGTTGCGCAACAGTTGTGCGATGCGTCCACGGTCTTTCGCGCAGATGAACAGGCCGCGCGGCCGCTGAAAGATGTGGCCGAATTTCTGGCAGGCCAGCCCGACCGTGGGCGTGTAGACGAGGGGCTGCATTTCGTCGATGTTGTCGCACAGCACGCGGAAGAACAGAGTTTCGTTGCGGTCGTGCAGGGCGTTCAGCGCGACGAATTTCTCCAGCGGGTCGGCGAGCAGACGCAGCCGTGCCAGCACGCGTTCGGCCTGCTCATCCTGGCTGTGTACGCGAGGCGGCAAAAAGCCGCGCAGATTATATTTGTCGCGTTCGGCTTCGCTAAATCCTGTGCCCCGGTTGAGTGCCGGGTCGCGCAGGAGCGCAAGACCGGAGGGCATGGGTTGATTGCCGTTGGCATTGGGTTTTTCGTACATGATGGACAGTTCCTCTGTCTTGATTCTTCGCTATGGATCGCGAGGCGGCCATGTCTGGTCTTGCTTCGTCGCCGATCGATGCAGTGGCGTGCGATGTCACCTCAGCCGATAATGTTCTTCGAACTTTCAGCTTTGCGTTTGATTTGGATCAACAAAGCAAGGAGTCGCGGGCGTTAGTTTAGCGGGGGCCGATGATGGCCGCTCGACGGTGGCGTGGATGGCGAGCCGATGCATGCGACGGCATTCATCGATTAGAGTTAAAATCCCGCTGGTTTTGCGCATACGCATACGGAGGTAAGCAGTGGAAGTATTCAAGGCGGACGTGGCGATAGTGGGCGCGGGTGGTGCAGGCTTGCGGGCGGCAATTGCGGTTGCCGAGGCGGATCCGAAACTGAAGATTGCGCTGATTTCGAAGGTCTATCCGATGCGCAGCCACACCGTCGCGGCAGAAGGCGGGGCCGCTGCAGTGACGCGGCCCGATGACAGTCTCGACCACCATTTCAACGATACCGTCGGCGGCGGCGACTGGCTGTGCGAGCAGGACGTGGTCGAGTACTTTGTGGAGCACGCCCACGAGGAGATGGTGCAGATGGAGCACTGGGGTTGCCCGTGGAGCCGCAAGGAAGACGGGCACGTCAACGTGCGCGCCTTTGGCGGCATGAAGATAGAGCGCACCTGGTTTGCCGCAGACAAGACCGGCTTTCACATGTTGCACACTCTGTTCCAGACTTCGATCAAATACCCTTCCATCAAGCGCTTCGACGAATATTTCTGCAGTGATCTGATGGTCGAAGACGGCCGTTGCCAGGGCGTGCTCGCGATTCAGATCGCCACCGGCGAATTCACGCTGATCGAGGCAAAAGCGGTGATCATCGCCACCGGCGGCGCCGGGCGCGTGTTCCGCGAAAATACCAATGGCGGCATCGTTACCGGCGATGGCATGGCGCTTGCCTACCGCCACGGCGTGCCGCTGCGCGATATGGAATTCGTGCAATATCACCCGACCTGCATGCCGCGCACCGGACTCCTGTTCACCGAGGCGTGCCGAGGCGAAGGCGGATTTCTTCTTAACAAGGACGGCTACCGCTATCTGCAGGACTACGGCCTTGGGCCGCCCGAGGACAAGCCGCGCAACAAGTTCATGGAATTGGGCCCGCGCGACCGGTTGAGCCAGGCGTTCTGGCACGAGCAGCAGAAAGGACGGACCATCGAGGGCCCGCTTGGCTCGGTCGTCCAGCTGGACCTGCGCCACCTTGGCGAAGCCTATTTGCGCGAGCGCCTGCCGCAGATCTATGAGCTGGCAGAAGAATTTCTCGGTGTCGATCCCGCGCACGCGCCGATTCCAGTCGTGCCGGCGGTGCATTACACCATGGGCGGCATTCTCGCCGATGGCAAAACGGCCTCGTCGCTGCCAGGCCTGTATTCGGTCGGCGAATGCTCCAGCGTGGGCATCCATGGCGCCAACCGCCTCGGGTCGAATTCGCTCACCGAGCTGTGTGTTTTCGGCAAGGTAGCGGGCGTCGAGGCGGCGAAGTTTGCGAAGTCGGTGTCGATCAGCAATCCAGGCGCAATCGAAAAGCAGGCCGCGGCCGCGCAGGCGCGCGCACTCGGGATCGTGAACAATTCCGGCGGCACTGAGCGCATGGCGGTACTGCGCACCGAGATGGCGAAGAGCATGGAAAGCGGTTGCGGCATCTACCGTCTC
Organism: Burkholderiales bacterium; assembly: GCA_014860395.1. Classification (GTDB taxonomy): domain Bacteria; phylum Pseudomonadota; class Gammaproteobacteria; order Burkholderiales; family SG8-39; genus 2-12-FULL-64-23. The sequence goes on from JACZJU010000020.1 coordinate 19,599, forward strand.
GGCACGACCATGCAGGAGACGTGCAACAAGATCGACGAACTGCGCCAGCGCTACAAAAAACTGAAGCTGGAAGACCGCTCGAAAGTGTACAACACGGAGTGGCTGCTCGGAATCGAACTCGGCTTCCTGCTCGACGTGGCACAATCCATGGCCTACTCGGCGATCAATCGCAAGGAGTCGCGTGGCTCGCACCAGCGCATCGACGGATTCGAACAGCGCGACGACGCTAACTTCCTCAAGCATTCGCTCGCCTACTACACCGGAGACGGCACGCCGCGGATCGAGTACGGCGACGTGAAAATCACCAAATCCAAGCCAGCCACGCGCGCATACGGCGCCGCCGGCGTGAAGGCCGATAAGGACAGAAAGAACGAGGCCGCCAATGGCTGAGAACGAGAAAATCATAGAGATTGAAGTCCTGCGCTACCGTCCGGAGCAGGACAAGGAGCCGGTGCTGCAGACCTACAAGGTTCCATTCACCGACGACATGTCCGTGCTGCAGGGGTTGCAGTACATCAAGGACTATCTCGACGGCACGGTGAGCTTTCGCTGGTCATGCCGCATGGCGATCTGCGGCAGCTGCGGCATGATGATCGATGGCAAACCCAAGCTCTCGTGCAAGACCTTCCTGCGCGATTATTACCCCGGGGGCCTGCGGGTAGAGGCGCTGGCGCATCTGCCGATCGAGCGCGACCTGGTGGTCGATGCTACGGATTTCGTCACCAAGCTCGAAAGCATCAAGCCTTACATCATTCCGAAGGAGCCGCGCGCTCTTGAGCAGGGCGAATACCTGCAGACGCCGCAGCAGCGCGACATGTACGAGCAGTTCAGCTCCTGCATCAACTGCATGCTGTGCTACGCCGCCTGCCCGCAGTACGGGCTCAATCCGAAGTTCACCGGCCCGGGTATACTCGCGCTGATGCACCGCTACAACGCCGATTCGCGCGACGGCGGGCAAGCCGAACGCAACGAGTTGGGCTACGCGGACGAGGGCTACTGGGGTTGCACTGCGGTCGGCTACTGTTCCGAGGTGTGCCCGAAAGGCGTGGATCCCGCCAACGCGATCAACCAAAACAAGATGAACAGCGCGATCAATTATTTCACCCGATTCGTCACTCCAGGGGGGGCAGGCAAATGAGCAATCGTCGACCCTATGTCCGGTCCATGGATGGCTGGTGGAAGCGGGATCCGTATTTCATCCGCTACATGGCGCGCGAAGTCACGGCGGTATTCGTCGCACTCTACGCAATCGTCCTCCTGTTCGGGTTGGTGCGGCTGGGCCAGGGGGAGGCCGCGTTCAACGGTTGGCTGCAGTACCTGAAAACCCCGTGGATGCTGGTGTTCCACCTGATCGTGCTGGCGGTGTTCTGTTACCACACATGGAGCTGGTTCAACATCATGCCCAAGACCATGCCGATCATTTTCATGGGCGGCAAGCGCTTGCAGCCGGGAACGATCACCGGTACCGGGCTTGCAGCTTCGGTAGTCGCATGCCTGGCAGTGTTATTCATTGTGCGGGGGATGAGCTAATGAAACGCTCCAACGAACCGATTTTCTGGTCACTGTTTGGTGCCGGCGGGATGCTGGCGGCGCTGATTGGTCCGGCGCTGGTATTCATCACCGGCATCGCCGTCCCGTTTGGTTTTGTTTTCTCGCCGGACACGATGAGCTATGCGCACATGCTCGCGTTTTCTCAGTCTTGGGCAGGCAAGGTCTTCGTGCTAGCGGTCATTGCGCTGTTCCTGTGGCACGCGGCGCATCGGATACACATCCTGTTGCATGATTTTGGCGTCCATGCGGTTACGGCGGTCAGGGTTCTCTGCTATGGTGGCGCCTTTGCGGGAACGGTGATCGCAGCCTATACGCTGCTGATGATCAAGGCTTGAGACAGCGCCAGCGCGATTACATACACATACGCGTGTTTGTGGAAAAGGTGCGGCGTGTCCGCACCTTTTCATTTTGGAGTTGAGTCGCTATGCCCAACATAAAACTGCCTGACGGTTCGGTGCGCCAGTTTCCCCAGCCGGTTACGGTGGCCGAGGTTGCCGCCAGCATCGGTCCGGGCCTCGCCAAGGCGGCACTGGCCGGCCGCGTCAACGGCAAGCTGGTCGATACCTCCTATCGCATCGAAGCCGATGCCGAACTCGCCATTGTCACCGAGCGCGACAAGGACGGCCTCGACCTCATCCGCCACTCCACTGCGCACCTGCTCGCGTACGCGGTGAAGGAACTGTTTCCGGATGCGCAGGTGACCATCGGCCCGGTGATCGAGAACGGCTTCTACTACGATTTTGCCTACAAGCGGCCGTTCACGCCGGAAGACCTGGTCGCGATCGAAAAGAAGATGTCCGAGCTCGCAAAAGAGGACTATCCGGTGACGCGCGAGGTTTTGCCGCGCGATCAGGCGGTGGCGCTGTTCAAGGGTATGGGCGAGCATTACAAGGCCGAGATCATCGCCTCGATTCCGGAGGATCAGCCCATAGGCTTGTATCGCGAGGGCGATTTCGTCGACCTTTGCCGCGGGCCGCACGTGCCCTCCACGGGCAAACTGAAGGTGTTCAAGCTGATGAAGGTTGCCGGCGCCTACTGGCGCGGCGACTCAAAGAACGAGATGCTGCAGCGCATTTACGGCACTGCCTGGACGAAAAAGGAGGACCAGGACGCCTATCTGCATATGCTGGAGGAGGCGGAGAAGCGCGACCATCGCAAGCTCGGCACCCAGTTGGATCTCTTTCACATGCAGGAAGAGGCGCCGGGCATGGTGTTCTGGCATCCGAAGGGCTGGACCCTGTGGCAGCAGGTGGAGCAGTACATGCGCCGCGTCTACCAGGACAACGGCTACCAGGAGGTGCGCTGCCCGCAGATCCTGGACCGCAGCCTGTGGGAAAAATCCGGCCACTGGGAGAATTACCGCGAGAATATGTTTACCACGGAGTCGGAGAAGCGCACCTACGCGGTGAAACCGATGAACTGCCCCGGCCACGTGCAGATCTACAATGCCGGCCTGCGCAGCTACCGCGAGCTGCCGCTGCGCTACGGCGAATTCGGCGCCTGCCACAGAAACGAGGCCTCTGGGGCGCTGCACGGCATCATGCGCATCCGCGCCTTCACTCAGGACGATGGCCACATATTCTGCACCGAGGACCAGATCCTGCCCGAATGCGTGGCTTATACCGCGCTGCTGCAGAAGGTCTACGCGGATTTTGGTTTCACCGACATCGTCTACAAGCTCGCTACGCGACCGGAGAAACGCGTAGGCGCCGACGACCTGTGGGACAAGGCGGAGAGCGCGCTGGCCGAATCGCTGCGCGCGAGCGGCGTGCCCTTCGAGATGCTGCCGGGCGAGGGCGCTTTCTATGGGCCCAAGATCGAATACCATCTGAAGGACAACATTGGCCGCTCCTGGCAATGTGGCACCATACAGGTGGATTTTTCCATGCCCGGGCGGCTGGGCGCCGAATATGTTGCCGAGGACAACGCGCGCAAGGTGCCGGTCATGCTGCACCGGGCCATCGTCGGCTCGATGGAGCGCTTCATCGGTATCCTGGTCGAACATTACGCCGGGGCGATGCCGCTGTGGCTTGCGCCGGTGCAGGTGGTGGTGCTGAATATCTCCGGCGGGCAGGCTGAATACACAGCCACGGTGGCGGCGGAACTGCGTCGTGCCGGTTTCCGCGCCGAAGCCGATTTGCGTAATGAGAAAATTACCTATAAAATACGGGAACATAGCATTCAGAAGCTGCCCTACCAGTTGATCGTTGGTGAGCAGGAGAAGGCAGCTTCCAAAGTGGCCGTGCGAACCCGCAGCGGTGAAGACCTCGGGCAGATGACGCTTGCGGAATTCATCCAACGCCTCCAGCAAGAGGCGCGCGTGGGCAGCGCGGCCTAGTTATTAATTTTTTGGAGAAACAACATCGCTCAGGAAAAAGCGCAGCGCCTCAACAGTGAGATAACCGCACCGGAAATACGCCTGGTTGGGACCGAAGGCGAGCAGCTAGGTGTGGTGCCGATCGCAGATGCGATGCGGCGCGCGGAGGAACTGGAAGTGGATCTGGTGGAAATCGCCCCGACGGCCGTTCCCCCTGTGTGCAAGCTGATGGACTTCGGTAAATTCAAGTACCGTGAAGCCAAGAAAGCGCATGAGGCAAAACTCAAGCAGAAGCAGATCCAGGTCAAGGAAGTGAAATTCCGGCCCGGCACAGACGAAGGCGATTACCAGATCAAGATGCGCAACTTGATCAAGTTTCTGGACGAAGGCGACAAGACCAAGGTCACGCTGCGCTTTCGCGGTCGCGAGATGGCGCACCAGGAATTCGGCCACCGGCTGATTGAGCGGGTGAAAAACGACCTGGTCGAACACGGCGTGGTCGAGCAGTACCCGAAGATGGAAGGGCGCCAGCTGGTGATGGTTCTGGCGCCGAAGAAGGTGGCGGTGAAGAAAAAGACCGAACCTGCTGCAAAATGAATTTTGCAGCGCCTCAATTCGGGGACGTATGAGGGGAGGTATCCCCTCGATGTTTTTGTAACAGGTTTTCTGGAGCGATCCGAATCTGATCGTTCCATGCAGCATCGTTCCAGGTTCGCCGGGAACGTAAAACAAGTGGTGTCCGGGTCAACAAGTTCTCCCATCGGGAGACACCTGCCGCCATGTCAAAACTAGGAGTAGTCATGCCCAAGATGAAGACCAAGCGGGGCGCTGCCAAGCGCTTCCGCGTCCAAGGCAGCGGCGGCATAAAGCGCACCAAAGCGTTTTTGCGCCACATCCTGACCAAGAAGACCACCAAGCGCAAGCGCAACATGCGCGGCACTTCCATGGTGGACGCGAGCAACCTGCGCTCCGTGCGCGCGATGCTACCCAACGGTTAAGGAGAACGAGCCATGCCAAGAGTAAAACGTGGAGTAGAAGCGCGCGCCCGTCACAAGAAAGTAATGGATCTGGCCAAGGGCTACCGCGGCCGCCGCGGCAGCGTCTTCCGCATCGCCAAGGAAGCGGTGATGAAGGCGGGCCAGTATGCCTATCGTGACCGCAGGACCAAAAAACGCGTGTTTCGTGCGCTGTGGATCGCGCGCATCAACGCCGCAGCGCGCGAGTGCGGCCTGAGCTACAGCGTATTCATGAATGGTTTGAAGCGGGCGGAGATCGAGGTTGACCGCAAGGTGCTGGCAGACTTGGCCGTCACGGACATGGCCGCTTTCGCCAAATTCGCCGAACAGGCCAAGGCTAGCCTGCCTGCAGAGGCGGCAGGCGCGGCGACCAAGTAGGCGGGCCGCGGCAAAAGTACCTGCATCAACGCGAAAAGAGGCTAAGTGTTTTTAGCCTCTTTTCGTTTCTGTGATCGTACCAATGGAAAATCTGGAAAAAATAGTCGGCGATGCACTGCAGCAGTTCAGCCGCATCGACGATGCGACCGGGCTGGAGCAGGCGAAGGCGCGTTTCCTCGGCAAGGCCGGCGCGCTAACCAATCTGCTCAAAGGCCTGGGCAAGCTACCCGCAGATGAGCGGCGCGATGCCGGCAGCCGCATCAACGCGGCCAAAGACCGGCTCGAGGCTGCGCTCGCCCAGCGGCGCGACGCGCTGGCACAGGTGCAGCTCGATGCGCGCCTCGCCGAGGAGGCGCTGGACGTGACGCTGCCGGGACGCGGCGCGGGTCGCGGGCGCCTGCATCCGCTCACTCGCACTCAGGACCGCATCGAGGCCATATTCCGCTCGATCGGTTTCGACATAGCAGACGGCCCTGAAATCGAGACCGACTGGAACAATTTCACCGCGCTCAACAATCCGGAGAACCACCCCGCGCGCTCGATGCAGGACACGTTCTACGTCGAGAACAAGGATGCGGATGGCCGGCCGCTGCTGTTGCGCACCCACACCAGCCCGATGCAGGTGCGCTATGCGCGCATGTGGGTCGAACAATTTCGCCATGCGGCGAAAGTGCCGCCGATCAAGGTGATCGCGCCCGGGCGCACCTATCGCGTCGACAGCGACGCCACCCACTCGCCCATGTTCCACCAGGTCGAAGGCCTGTGGATCGACGAGGACGTTAGCTTCGCCGACCTGAAGGGCGTATATACCGATTTTCTGCGGCGCTTTTTCGAAACCGAAGAGCTTGAGGTGCGCTTCCGGCCTTCGTTTTTCCCGTTCACCGAGCCTTCTGCCGAGATCGACATGGCTTTCGGCGCCGGTCCGAACAAGGGCCAATGGCTGGAGATCTCCGGCGCCGGCCAGGTGCATCCTACGGTGATCCGCAATTTCGGGCTCGACCCGGAGAAGTACATCGGCTTCGCCTTCGGGTCGGGCATCGAACGCCTGGCGATGCTGCGCTACGGCATCCACGACCTGCGCCTGTTCTACGACGGCGATCTGCGTTTCCTGCAGCAGTTCGCATGAAATTCTCCGAACTCTGGCTGCGCAGTTTCGTTGATCCGGCCATGTCCACGGCGGAGCTGGCGCACGCCCTCACTATGGCGGGACTGGAAGTGGAGTCGCTTACGCCGGCCGCGGCGCCGTGTTCGGGCGTGGTGGTGGGCGAAATACTCGAAGTGGCGCGCCACCCCAATGCAGACCGTCTGTCACTGTGCAAAGTCAACGTGGGCGAGCCAGCGCCGCTCTCCATCGTGTGCGGCGCGCCCAACGTCGTTGCAGGCATGCGCGTGCCTTGCGCGCGCATCGGGGCGCGCCTGACCGGCCCCGAAGGGAAGGCATTCGAAATAAAACGTTCGAGCCTGCGCGGCGTCGAGAGCCAGGGCATGCTGTGCTCGGCGAAGGAACTGGGAATCGACGATGACCATAGCGGCATCCTGCCACTCGCAGCCGATGCGTCCATAGGCCGCGATGTGCGCGAAGTGCTTCAGCTCGACGACACCGTGTTCACGCTCAAGCTCACGCCGAACCGCGCCGACTGCCTTAGCCTGCTCGGGGTCGCGCGTGAAGTGGCCGCCATCACCGGCGCCGCATTCAATGCGCCCGCTTTCGCGCCGGTCGCGGCGAAGAGCGACGCGCGGCATCCGGTGAAGATTTCCGCCGCGGACGGCTGCGGGCGCTTCACCGGCCGGGTGATCCGCAACGTCGACGCCGCCGCACCTGTGCCCGAGTGGATGAAGCAGCGCCTCGCGCGCGCCGGCCAGCGCTCGATCTCGGCGCTGGTGGATGTGACCAACTACGTCATGCTCGAACTCGGGCGCCCGCTGCACGTCTATGATCTGGACAAATTGCAGGGCGGCATTGACGTGCGTTTCGGACGCAAGGGCGAGCAGGTCAAGCTGCTGAACGAACAGACCGTCGAGGTGGACGAGGGCGTCCTGTGCATTTCCGATAGCTCGGGTCCGATCGGGTTGGCCGGCATCATGGGCGGCGATTCGACCAAGGCCGAGACCGACAGCAGGAACATCTATCTCGAGTCGGCGTTTTTCTTTCCCGACGCAATCGCGGGGCGCACGCGCCGCTACAACTTCACCAGCGACGCCGCGCATCGCTTCGAGCGCGGCGTCGACTTCGCCAACAATGTCGCCGGCATAGAGCGCGCGACCGAACTGATACTCGCAATCTGTGGCGGCGAGCCGGGACCGACCGTCGATGACGTGGCGCGGTTGCCCGAGTGGAAGCCGGTGCACGTGCGCAGCGCGCGCGCGGCGCGCATCCTCGGCATAGACGTGAGCGACGCCGAAATCGCGGCGATCTTCTCGCGCCTGGGCCTGGCCAGCGCGAAGACCGCGGACGGCTTCGACGTGACGCCGCCCTCGTACCGATTCGACATCGCGATCGAGGAAGACCTGATCGAGGAAATCGCGCGCATCCACGGCTACGAGCGCATCCCGGCCAACCAGCCGCACGCGCGCGCCGCCATGTCGGCGCAGCGCGAAGGCGTGCGCCCGCTGATGCGGGTGAAGGAAGCGGTTGCCGCGCGCGACTACCAGGAGGTCGTCAACTTCAGCTTCGTCGAAGCCGCCTGGGAACATGATTTCTGCGGCAACGACGCGCCGGTGAGGCTGCTCAATCCGATTTCGAGCCAGCTCTCGGTCATGCGTTCCGGGCTCGCGGGCAGTCTCGTTGCCAACGTGCGCTACAACCTCAACCGCAAGCAGGACAGGGTGCGCACGTTCGAGATCGGGCGGGTCTTCTGCGACGATGCGAGCGTAGCCGACGGGCCGCTCACGGTGGCCGGCATTGCCCAGCCGCTCAAGCTTGGCGGCATCGCCTATGGGCCGGCCTACCCGGAGCAATGGGGATCGCCTGAGCGCAAGGTCGATTTCTACGACGTCAAGGGCGATATCGAGAGCTTGCTCGCGCCGGCGAAGGCACGGTTCGAGCCCACGGCGCACCCCGCGCTGCATCCCGGGCGTGCAGCCCGAGTGCTGATTGACGAAAAGCCCATCGGCTGGCTCGGCGAACTGCATCCGCGCTGGCAGCAAAAATACGAATTGCCACAGGCTCCCATTCTGTTCGAGCTTGACCTGGATGCGTTGCTCGCTTCGCCAATGCCCGTCTGCCGCGAGGTATCGAAGTTTCCGCCCGTGATCCGTGACCTGGCGGTGGTGGTGGATGAAGCCGTGCCGGCACAAGCGCTGCTCGAGGCGATGCAAAGCGCCGGTCCGGCCGTGGTGCAACAGCTCCGGCTGTTTGACTTATACCGCGGAAAAGGGGTGGCCGCAGGCAAAAAAAGCCTTGCATTTCGGGTAGTTATGCAAGATACTTCGAAAACGCTGACCGACCTGGAGACGGAGGCAGCGATGGCGCAACTGCTGCAGCTTCTCGACCAGCGCTTCGGCGCCAAATTGCGTACCTAGGGAGAAAAAATGACGTTAACCAAAGCCGAGTTGGCTGACTTTTTGTTTGAAAAAGTCGGCCTAAACAAGCGCGAAGCCAAGGATATGGTCGAAACATTCTTCGAAGAAATCCGTGCTGCGCTGGAAAGCGGCGACAGCGTAAAGCTGTCCGGGTTCGGCAACTTCCAACTGCGCAACAAACCGCAGCGTCCTGGGCGCAACCCCAAGACCGGGGAAGAGATACCGATCACCGCGCGGCGCGTTGTCACTTTCCACGCCAGCCAGAAATTGAAGGCACTGGTGGAAAAGGCCAATCGTGGAAAGCCACAGCAACCACAGCAGTGATCTGCCGCCGATTCCGGCGAAGCGCTATTTCACCATCGGCGAGGTGAGCGAACTGTGCGGCGTCAAGCCGCACGTCCTGCGCTACTGGGAGCAGGAGTTCACCCAACTGAAGCCCGTCAAGCGCCGTGGCAATCGGCGTTACTATCAGCATCATGAAGTGCTGTTGATCAGGCGCATCCGCGATCTCCTGTACGAGCAGGGGTTCACCATCAGCGGCGCGCGCAACCGCCTGGACGAGAGCGGGGTCGGCGGCGGCCGCGCGCAGGCCGCGCGAGCAGAGCAAGGCAAGGTCGATCTGGCCGCGATCCGGAGCGAGCTCAAGAGCATCATCGAATCGCTTGAAAGCCGCGTCTGAATTGCGGATCCAAGCATTGCTGGTTTTGGTTCGGGCCGGCGTGATAAAATTAGCATCTTCGGGGCGTAGCGCAGCCTGGTAGCGTACCTGCATGGGGTGCAGGTGGTCGGAGGTTCAAATCCTCTCGCCCCGACCACAATTCAAGAACTTAGGAGTAGCGCCCGCCTGGGCGCTTAGAGTCGGTAACAAAACGAGGGGATATCTCCCCTCGTGCTCCCCTAGATCTGACCGTAACAAAATGACTTTTGTTACGGACTCTTAGAAATTTTCTAAGCTTTCCGCGGCGCAAGCGGCGTATGCACGTCGCTCAGCCGGTGGGGGTTGCAGGAAGGGCAGAGGCCGATGGCTTATTCGCGCCATCGTCGGCGCCCCGCCAAGTGGTCGCCTTTTGCAGTGTCATGCGGCTTGCGCCTGGATTTCCATGCTTGCATCTGTACGCTCCTGGGCGCCGCGCGATCGCCTCGGCAAAGTGATGGTGACCGTGGAACCCAGGCCCAGCTTGCTGTGAACGGATAGATTGCCGCCCATCAATTTGCAGTACCGATATGCAAGAGGAAGCCCGAGCCTGACCTCGTTAGCGTACTTGCTTGCGGTTTCGTCTTCGGAACTGCCAAAGGTCTCGAATAGGCTCGCCATTCGCTCCTGCGCGATCCCGACTCCAGTGTCCTCGATCGATACGCTCCATGAGTCGTCCCGCATCGAGGCCGAGAACGTAATGCGACCGTTCTGCGTGAATTTCGCGGCATTGCTCAACAGGCCTTCGACAACACGCTGCACCTTCTGCGAATCGCAGACAATCCGTCCCGCGGGAGGCGGCCGCACAATCAGCTCGTTCCCACTTGCAACGATGGATGGGCGGGATAGCGAAACCATGTTCTCAAAGAAGTCGGGAAATTCCAGTTCTTCGACGCGAAGTTCTGCCTTGCCGGCTTCCAGCCTCGACAGTTCGAGGAGGGCGTTGATGAGCCCAAGGAGCCTAAAACCGGCACTTCTGATCGCGGTCAGGTCCTTGCCCTTCTGTGTTTCTGTCTCACCGCTATCCTCGATGAGGAGGTCACTGTAGCCAATGATCGCGTTGAGGGGATTTTTCAATTCATGGCCCATCTTGGCGAGAAAATCCGATTTTGCGAACAGGGCGCGCTGTGCCTGGGCGGTTGCGTCACGAAGCTTCTGTTCCGTCGCCAGATGGTGCTGAACCTCCTGCTCGAGCTCGCCCTGGGAAGATACGATGCTCGCAAAATAGAGCGCCATCATCGAGACGTAGACGCTGGCGCAAACGAGCGATACCAAGCCGAGGATGACCAGGCCGTGGGGCGACACGGTTTCGCGAAACCCCAACGCGCTATACCCGGCATAGAACAGCGCGAGGTTGGCGACGATAAGCGCTGTGACGATGATTCTCGTCGAGCGCTCGGGCAAGTAGAAGAAGGCGAGCAGCGGGACAGTAACCAGCCACGGCATGATCGGCGAACTGATGCCGCCATATAGATAAGAACTCCAAAAGATGCAAAACATCAGGTTTTGAATCGAAATCAATGCCAGCGGAATGTACCAACCCGTCAGCCGCAAGACAATGGGATACAGCCAGAAGGCAGAGATGCTAAGGAATAATATCCACCAGGAAAGGTCGGCCTGCGCCCCGACATACAACACGGACAGGGACATCGTATGCCCCAGAAACGGACCGAAAAAATGACTGAACAGAAACATCCGCACGGCCTGCAGGGTGTTCCGAGATTGCTTTAAACGTGCGGGGATGAACCAATCGACCAACGCGTTCAGTCTTGGAACGAAAATTCTGAGCCCATTTCCCATCGAATTTACCCGTTCACGTTGATAGGAGCCGTCACGCTGCGGCGGCGACTGCCTGCGCGACGGCCGGAAGTCGAAGAGTGAATTCTGATCCGCGACCCAGTCGGCTTTCCACCGAAATTTCGCCGTTGAGCAGTTTTGCGAGTTGCTGACTCACGGCGAGGCCCAATCCAGTTCCACCATACAGGTTCGAGTTGACCTGATTGAAACTCTTGAAAAGGCCCGGAATTGCCTCCGTCGGAATACCTATCCCGGTATCTTGCACAGAGAAAAGTACCTGTTCGCGATTCCCTTCTTTTTGGCGACTCGTGCGCAACACCACTTTGCCGTTCCTGGTGAATTTGCCCGCATTGCCAAGGAGGTTGATCAAAATCTGCCGCAACCGAATATCGTCTGTTTGAATCATCCCGAGCTCGCCATGCTTCTCAAGTGCAAACGTGTTCCCATTATGCGAAATCAGATTTCGGCACGTTGCGGACACCTCCTCGAGGCAGCGGTCGAGATCGACCGGATGAAGACATAATTCTACGTCTTCTGAGTCGGCCTTCGGCATTTGCAGGACATCCGAGACCAACGACAAGAGGTGGCGGCCCGCGTTGTTGATGGAACGCAATTCCTCGGCGTCCGTCGCCTGGTCGCTCGCCTCGGTGTCCTCCAGCAGGATTTCGCTGTAGCCGATGATGGCATTCAGCGGGGTCCGAAGCTGATGACTCATCTTCGCCAAAAAGACGGCCTTGGCTTCATTGGCGCGTTCAGCATCGTGCTTGGCGATTCGCAGCTTCGCCGCCGTTTCGTGATGCTTCTCGATTTCCAGTTGCAGCGCCGACTGTGCGACCATGACATAGGCGTAGTAGATCGCCATCATCGAGTTGTAAACGGTGGCGGCACAAACGGAAATCATGCCGACGGTGGAAAGATCGTGAATCGCTACTCGCTCAGGAAATGAGCCATTCATGAGATAGGCCGTGGAGAAGGCCGCCAGGTTTGCGCCAATGATGCCAAGCACCAGAAGCGGCCGCTCGCTCAAATAGAAGAATCCGAGCAACTGCGCAGTCAGGAACCACGGCATGAATGGGGAACTTACCCCGCCGTAAAAGTAAGATCCGAATACGCTGATGGAGATTAGGACACAAAAGGAAATGAGGGCGGGCTTGTACAAATTGCGCGCCAGCTTGAGCGCGAACGGCAAAGTCCAGAATGAGCCGCACGCGACGCATATGGTCCAAAAGACCCAATCGTGTGCAGGTTGTATGCGATAGAGGTATACCAGGCTTGCGAAGCCGCTGAATGGTCCCAGGACGTGGCTGATGACGAAAATTCTCGCCCGCCAAAGAGTTGCGGTACTCTCTCCAAGCTCGGCCGGAACGAACCAATCGACGGCGCCGATCAGGCGATCGGACACCTCTTGTTTTTCCTCGGAGCGCATGAATCGCCTAAGCGGCGGTAACAGTAGGGCGGGCGGCATCCGTAACTGCGGTAACTCCGGTCACTCCGCCAACTGCGGCCCGATATCGCGCGTACTCAACCTGCGCAAGATCGATCGCCGTGCGCAGCTTCGAGGCCAGCGCCTGCACGTTCTCGAGGCTGTGCGTAGGCATCATTTGGAGTCGCAAGCGGGCGTCGCCCTTGGCGACTGCCGGATACTCCACGAGGTTGGCAATGACTTCCAGCGCCGGCAGTTGTCGGCTCACCAGGCGCGCCAAGGCTTCGTCGCCGACAAGAACAGGAACGATTGGAGAGGGATTGCCCGTGTACTTCAGGCCTTCGGCATTCAATGCGTCACGCAGTTGGCCGATCCTTGTCATGAGCAGCGAGCGAAGTTGCTGACCTTTTTCAGACTGAACGATTTCGAATACCTTCGTGACGGTAGCGGCCTGGGCCGGCGAGAGCGCGTTTGAGAACATCGCCGTGCTGCCGAAGTATTTCAGATACTGCTTTACCGCCACCGAATTGCAGGACACGAATCCGCCATTTGACGCGAACGTTTTCGAGAAACTTCCCATGACGATATCGATCTTGCCCAACATGTCCTGCTCGCCAATGAAACCCCTGCCACCCGGGCCCATGGCACCCAAGTCATGAGCGACGTCAACAAGCAGCGTCGCCTCATACTCGTCGCACAGATTCTGCAGCGCTTTCAGATCCGGCGTGTCCGAATCCATCGAGAACAGACTCTCGGTCACCACGAGGATGCCATTTGTCGTGTCCTTGTCACGGATTCGTCTCAGATGGCGGCGAACGGAATCGACATTGAGGTGCCCATGCAAGTACACGTTGGGCGTTGCCGAGTAGGCGCCCTCCTGCAGGCACGCGTGAGCGAGTCCGTCCATCACAACGTGATCCGACGGCCGAACCAGTCCCTTGATCACCCCGTATCCGGCGGCCCAACCGGTTGGATAGAGTACCGTGTGATCGACGTTGAGGAATCCGGAGATTGTTTCTTCCAATCGCAGGGAGTATTTGGTGTTTCCCGCCAAGGCCGATGAGCCGGCGCTGTGAATCCCGTACTCGTCGATAACTGCCTTGGCGACCTCTTTTATTTCGGGATCCGATGACAGACCCAGATAGTCCTGTGTGCCGAAGTTCAGTCCCGTGAATTGCATTCCGCTGTCGTCATGGGCCGTGCAAGTCGACAGTGGTGCCTTTTGCGTCGATTTCGAATAGGGCCACAGGCTTCTTTGCCGGCGCACCTCCGTCCATTCGTAAAAGGGGCCGACTCGAGCCATCAGGTCCGTTCCCTGAGGCGCGCGAAAGTCACGCGCGCTGCCTGTCAAAGCTTGGGTCAGATCACTTGTTGACATAACACTGTCTCCCTTGTTGTGCTCTTGACGAGCAACGTTGCCATCATGGTGAAACTGCATTTGACCTACTTACTGTTTGTTGCGCTCATTAAGCAGCCTTCGATCTTGCCCAGAAGGCGTGTCAGATCGACAGGCTTGGTATCGAAGTTGGCGCAGCCCACCGCGACGCTTTTTTCCCGATCACTCTCAAGCGCATGGGCGGTCAACGCAATGATCGGTATATTTGATGTCCTGACGTCGGCCTTGATGAGTCGTGTTGCCTGCCAGCCGTCCATCTCGCCCAATGCCACATCCATCAGGATGAGGTCGGGCTCTTCCGAAACCGCCATTGCGACGCCCGTGGCGCCATCCGGAGCGCCGCAGACCGAGAAGCCGCGGCGTTGCAGTCGCCGGGTTAGCATGTCGCGATTCGCGAAATCGTCTTCCACCAGCAATATCTTCTTTGCCTGTGATGCCGGTTTACTGTCGTTGGGAATATCGCTCATTTGACAATGGTACCCACTCGAAATTCAAGAGAGGCTAATTTGACAATATTTGACAATAGTATCCACTCGAAATTTAAGAAAGGCTCATCTTGTTTCCAGAAGTGGCTCCGTTTGTTTGAACAGCAATCCCCGATTCTTGATTCACCCCCAAATTCCGACGATACAGTCGGTTAGTTGGTCGGTATTGGCGCCGCGCCGCAGCCAGCTTCAGGCAGGCAGCCAAAATCCGACGCGCTCCCGATTACCCAAGCGATTGCGCAACCGGACAACAGCCAAGCGCTTAACCCCAAAATCAATAGGAACGTTCCCGCGCTCTCCTTTCTGTAGGTCGCTCCCAGAGCGGCAACAGGACAGTCGCACCGCTAGACGCCGCACCATTAGACCTGTTATCGACATGATCGTCGAAAGGTTTAGCCCGCAATAGACGGCTTCGAAGCGACGCGGGCGCTGCGCAGACGCGAAGCCGCCGCGGCTGCCGGTGATCGCATTGACGGCATATGCGCTGGAGGATGACCGTGAGCGGTGCGTTGCCGCCGGAATGGATGGCTATCTGGCCAAGCCCTACGGCCAGGCGCAGCTCGAGGAGGCAATCAGGCTTTGGGCGAAGTGCTGGTCGAAAGAGGCGGCGCGGCGACGCATTTTCGTCACACGCCGCTACCGCGTCCGCTTCAGGATGGTATCGGCTGCAGCAGTTATAGGAAGCCTGGCTCGTCTGCGCGAACCAGGCTGGACTATCGCTCCAGCGTCTGCTTATAGCGTTGGCGCGCGGCCTCTTCCTTCACCACGTCGTCGATCTCACGCATGACGCCGCCCACGTCGGCAAGTTTCAGGTTGCGCTCAAAGCAACCGGTCAAGGCGACATCTGGGTGCAGCTTGCCGCTCTGGTAGATCGACCAGATCTCGCGGCCGTAATCGGTGGTGCGCAGATCCGGGGCGTAGCGGCCGAAGTAGGCGGTCAGGTTATCGACATCGCGCTCGAGCATGGCGCCTGCGCTGTTGTTGCCAGCGGCGTCGATCGCCTGGGGCAGGTCGATGATGACCGGCCCTTCGCCGCCGACCAGCACGTTGTACTCGGACAGGTCGCCGTGGACGATGCCGGCGCAAAGCATGCGCACGACCTGCATGATGAGTATTTGATGATATTCGCGCGCCTGCGCTTCGCTTAGCTCCAGATCGTTGAGCCTGGGGGCGGCGCTGCCGTTTGCGTCGGTCACCAATTCCATTAGCAGAACGCCCTCGAGGAAATTGTAAGGCCGCGGAACCCGCACCCCGGCGGCGGCAAGGCGGTGCAAGGCGTCCACCTCGGCACTTTGCCAGGCCTGTTCCTGCTCCTGGCGCCCGTAACGGGAACCCTTCTCCATAGCGCGGGCGCGGCGGCTGTTCTTGACCTTGCGGCCCTCCGTGTACTGCACGTTCTGGCGGAAGCTGCGTTTGCTCGCCTCCTTGTACACCTTGGCGCAGCGCGTATCTTCGCCGCAGCGGACCACGTAGACCTCTGCCTCCTTGCCGCTCATGAGCTGGCGCATGACTTCGTCAATTAGGCCTTCGTCGACCAGCGGTTTGAGCCTTTTTGGCGTTTTCATGGATATCTTTCAGCGCGGCTCCGGCGCTCAGCGGTGGTGTGGAAACACATGGTCTTATTCTAGCGGGAAACTTCAGTTCACATGGAAAGGTGCGCGTGGCTGGTTGCGGGTCTGAGCGCGTGCGCAAGGAATTTGCGCTACCCAGCTGCGCCGCTGGTACGAAAAAAAACCGGTGGCGCTTTGTGAAACGCCACCGGTTTAAGACGGGATTCCAAAGGAGGAGGAGGAGAAACCCCGCACTTGAATAATAGCGCAGGGGTTGCTGCGTCGCAATAGACTTTCACCGATGCAAGCGCGTTTTGTGGCATTTTTCTCATCGCATTTTTGGATGAAGATGATCACATAAAACGTTTTGGTGCAACGCATCAACATGGTATAAATGCGATCGCGGAAGTACTGCGAAAAACTTACCTATGATTATCAGAGCACTGACGGTTTTTGAGCGGGAAGCTGTCAGGAAATTCTACCTCTCTCTTTCCCCGGACGACCGGCGCAAGCGCTTTTGCTGTACGCTTTCCGACGACACCATCTCCGGTTACGTCGACCGAGTGGATTTCACGCGAGACACGATCCTGGGTGCATTCGACGAACAGGCGAAGATTGTCGGACTGGCAGAACTTGTTCGCGGCACCGAGGCAAGTGAAATGGCGTTCTCGGTGCGGCCCGACAAGCGCGGCCAAAAGATTGGCACCAAACTCATCCAAAAACTCATGCTGCGCGCGAGGCTTTGCGGGATCGCAAAGGTGTTCGTGATGTTCCTCTCGGACAACACTCCCATGCGGCGGATGGCCACGCGCGCCGGAATGGCGCTAAGCATAGTCGACGGCGAGGCCCATGCGGAGCGAGAACTGCAGGCTCCGAGCGCGGAAGAACTAGCGCAATGGTTCATGGAGGAAGGCCTTTCCCGCGGCGAGTATGTTGGAACCCTGGGAATGGTCGGCAGCGGATCGCCCTCGACCCGGTCCGCAAACACGCCACACGAGACTCTCCAAGCACTGACTCCCGCGGCCTGACCGGCCCCCGCGAACGGCATCAATTCGCCAGACAGGCAATCTGTCTGCATCTTGCGCGTTGTCAAGCAGCCGGAACTCTGGCGCCCTGACAATATCCAAAGAGACTGTTTCAGAACTGTCGAAACGCCCTCGTTTCGCAATGGGATCGAGGGTTCTCGAATGGATTGCAGCCAGGAGGAGCAGATCATGGCACTGACACAGACCCAACGCTCCAAGCTCGAGCGCAAGCTCGATATGCAATACAAGGCGCTGCTGGAAGAGGTGCGCGACGCACTGGAGAAGAGCGAGAACCAGCAGTATGTGGAGCTTATCGACCGTGCGCCCGCCGACAGCGCGGATCAGGCGACCGGCGACGCGCTGGCCGATCTCAATCTTGCAATCATCGACCGGCACGTTCGCGAAATCCGGGACATCGACGCCGCCAGGGCGCGTATCGCGGACGGTAGCGTCGGCAACTGTGTCGACTGCGGCGGCGACATCGGGTTTGAACGCATGCTCGCCTATCCTACGGCGAAGCGCTGCTTCGTCTGCCAGCAACAGTACGAAAAGACCCATGCACATGAGGGAAATCCGACGCTCTGAACGCGGCTGTGTTTGACGGAAATCATACCGGCGGGACAAGGACGCGGTATGGTTGATTCGCGTACCGGCGTAGAAATGATAGCAATGCGGGGCGCACTGATCCGGGGCAGCAGGGCACGCACGAACGCAAAGCAACGAGAGGCCAGTCATGAAAAGCCAACGTGGGGGTTTCCAGCCGGTCAGCGGGGACCGGTTGCTGCAGGAATTGGTGCACGACAGCTACAAGGCGGGGCGCAAGCTCGCCGAACCGACGCGCTGCCCCGATTGCGGCGCGGTGTTTCAGAATGGCCGCTGGATCTGGGGGACCGCGCCCGCGGCGGCGCACGAGGAGCGATGTCCAGCATGCCATCGTATCCACGACAAATTTCCCATGGGCTTCGTCACCCTCAAAGGCGAGTTCCTACAGGCGCATCGCGACGAAATACTGAACCTGATGCGGCACCACGAGGCGAAGGAAAAGGCGGAACACCCGCTGCAGCGAATCATGGCCATCGTGGATACCGCCGATGGCGCCATGGTCACCACCACCGACGCGCATCTTGCGCGCGATCTGGCGCAGGCGCTGCACAACGCCTACAAGGGCGAACTCGAGTTCCACTACAACAAGGACGACAACCTGCTGCGCGCGACCTGGAGCCGCTGACGCTAAGCGGGTGATCCGCGGCAGGGCGTGCGCCGCGTGAGGCGGCGATTTTCTGGCACTGGTGGCAATCCTTCGTGCTTTGCCTTAGGATGGGCGCAAATTTTCAGTTGCGCCCGGAGTCTACATGCCCCCTGTGATTACCTGCGTCGAAGATCTGCGCCGTCTGGCGGAAAAGCGCGTGCCGCGCATGTTCTACGACTACGCCGATTCGGGTTCCTGGACCGAGGGCACCTACCGCGCTAACGAAAGCGACTTCGCCCGGATCAAGCTGCGCCAGCGTGTGGCGGTGAATATGGAAAACCGCAGCCTGAAGAGCAGCATGGCGGGGCAGGAACTGGCGATGCCGGTGGCGCTTGCGCCTGTAGGGCTGGTCGGTATGCAGCATGCCGATGGCGAGATACTGGCCGCGCGCGCAGCCGAAAAATTCGGCGTTCCGTTCACGCTTTCCACCATGAGCATCTGCTCGATCGAGGACGTGGCCGAGAACGTCGAGAAGCCCTTCTGGTTTCAGCTCTACGTGATGCGCGACCGCGAATTCATCAAGCGCCTGATCGACCGCGCCAAGGCGGCCGGGTGCTCGGCGCTGGTGCTCACCCTGGACCTGCAGATCATGGGGCAGCGGCACAAGGACATCAGGAACGGCCTGTCCGCGCCGCCCAAGATCACTTTGCGCAACATGCTCAACATGAGCACCAAGCCGCGCTGGGGACTGGGCATGCTCGGCACCAAGCGCCACACCTTCCGGAACGTTGTGGGGCATACCTCGGGTGTGGACAACCTGAGCTCGCTCTCGGCATGGAGCGCGGGCCAGCTCGACCCCACCCTGAACTGGGATGACGTGCAGTGGATCAAGGAGCGCTGGGGCGGAAAGCTCATCCTCAAGGGCATCATGGATGCCGAAGACGCCGAAATCGCCGCGCGCTCCGGCGCGGACTCGATCATCGTTTCCAATCACGGCGGGCGCCAGCTCGACGGCGCGCCTTCATCGATAGCCGCCCTGCCGTCAATCGCGCAGGCCGTGGGCG
>JACZJU010000157.1 GCA_014860395.1 Burkholderiales bacterium
GACCATGAGGAGGACGTGACGGAAATGGTGTCCAGCGCGGCGCGCCTCGCCTTCAACACCTATCGCCCGGTCGCGCTGCTGATCGGCCAGCGGGTATTCGGCGCGAAAGACTTTCGCAAACTCACCAAAAGCGTGCCCCAATGAACAAACCGATGGGTCAACTACTGCGTCGTAAAGTCGTGAAAGAATTGCTCGCGCAGCGCGGTGATGCGCTGGTGGTCGGCGGGCTGGGCGCGCCTGCCTGGGACATCACCAATGCGGGCGACCATGATCTGAATTTTCCGCTGTGGGGGGCGATGGGCGGGGCGGCGATGATAGGCCTCGGCCTCGCGCTGGCGCAGCCGAAGAAAAAAGTGCTGGTGGTCACGGGCGACGGCGAGATGCTCATGGGGGTGGGCGCGCTCGCCACCATCGCCGTGCAAAAACCGCGCAATCTCTCCATCGTGGTGATCGACAACGAGCGCTATGGCGAGACCGGCATGCAGGAGACGCATACCGCGCACGGCGTGGATCTCGCCGGCATGGCCAAGGCCGCCGGCATTGTGCAGACCTTCATGGTGCGCACGCAGGCCGAACTGAATCGGCTGAAGCAGCACATTTACGCCGGCGAAGGCGCCTTGTTCGCCCAGATCAAGGTCGATCCGGAGAAGTTGCCGCTGGTGCTGCCGCCGCGCGACGGCGCCCTGCTGAAGAATCGGTTTCGCGCCGCACTGCTGGGCGCGGACGCGGCACACCAATAGTACGAGTACGCAACCCTCCCATTACCCAACCATCAAAGGAGCAAACCATGGACAAGAAACGCTACGACGAAGGACTCGCGGTCAGAAGGGCGGTTTTGGGTGCGGAATATGTCGACAAGTCGGTGAAGGCGCCGGATGAGTTCAGCAAGCCGATGCAGGATCTGGTGACCGAATACTGCTGGGGCGAAGTCTGGACCCGGCCGGAACTGGATCGCAAGACGCGCAGTTTCCTCAATCTCGCCATGCTCACGGCGTTGAACCGTCCGCATGAAATCAAGCTGCATGTGCTCGGCGCCCTGAACAACGGTCTCACCCGGACCGAGATCCGCGAAGTGTTCCTGCAGGCGGCGATCTATTGCGGCGTGCCTGCCGGGATCGATGCGATGCGCGCCGCGAAAGAAGTCTTCGCCGAGATCGACAGCAAGAAATGAGCGCGGGCGCAGCGAAATACGCAGTCGGCTTCATCGGCATCGGCAAGATGGGTCTGCCGATGGCGAAACGCGTCGCCGGGCACGGCTACCCCGTGCATGCCTACGACACCGCCGCGGCCGCGTTGCAGCCGCTGACGGCGGTGAGCGGCGTGCAGGCGGCGAAAAGCCTGGCCGAGCTTGCGCGCGCATGCGAGGTCGTGATCCTGATGCTGCCGGACAGCAAGGTGGTGAAGAAGGCGCTTTTCGGCGAGGGCGACGCGCTCGCCGCGCACCTGAAAAAGGGCGCGGTGGTCATAGACATGAGTTCGTCCAACCCTTCCGCGACGCGCGAACTCGGACCGCGGCTCAAGCAAGCCGGCGTTGACCTGATCGATGCGCCGGTCTCCGGCGGCGTAAAGCGCGCGATCGACGGTTCACTTGCGATCATGGCCGGCGGCGAGCCGGCGGTTATTGCACGCGTCAAGCCGCTGCTGCTGACCATGGGCAAGGAAGTCATCGAAACCGGAATGCTCGGATCCGGGCATGCGATGAAGGCGCTCAACAACTATGTCTCGGCCGCGGGCCTGCTCGCGGCCTGCGAGGCGCTCAAGGTCGGCGCCGACTTCGGCATCGCCCCGGACAAGATCGTCGCGGTGTTGAACGTCTCCAGCGGCAAAAACAACAGCACCGAGAACAAGCTGATGCAGTTTATCGTCCCGGGCTCGTACAATTCCGGTTTCAGCCTGGGGCTGATGAAGAAGGACATCAACATTGCCACCGACCTGGCACACAGCCTGGGTGCGGATACGCTGCTGGGCGAAGTGCTGCTCAAGTCCTGGGCGGATGCGGAGGCGAAGCTGAGCGGCGCCGCAGATCACACCGAAATCTATCGCATGCTCGAAAAGTAGACTCGCGCGGCGCGCGGCAGACAGAACCGCAAGCCAGCGCGCCCGGCCTGGATTCAGGGCGTAACCGGCGTCGGCTTGGGCAGCGGCAGTTTCTTTTCGGCCATCACCTGGCGCAGGAAGTCGGGCCGGTCGGTGATCAGGCCGTCCACGCCCCAGTCGATCAGGCGCGCCATGTCTTCGGTCTTGTCCACCGTCCACGGGATCACCTGCAGGCCGAGCGCGTGCGCTTCCTTGACCATGTCGGCGCTCAGCTCCGGGTAGTTGGGCGACCAGATCGCGCCGCCGGCGGCTTTCACCATTTTCGGAATCGAGCCTTGATCGCTGAATTGGATACCCGCGGTCCAGGCCGATCCGCCCGGCCTGCCCGCGGCGATGTTGTCCAGAGAGCGCTGCTGCGCGCTCAGGTAGCTGGTCGGAATCTTCGGCGCCAGCGCCTGCACCGCCTTCAGCGCGCGCCAGTCGAAGGATTGAATGATGACGCGCGAACTCATTCCCTGGTGCTCGATCAGATCCAGCAGCGCCTTGGCGAAAACCTCAGGCGCGAGCGTGTCATCGGGTTTCAGCGGCGAGGTCTTGATCTCGATGTTGAAGCGCACATCGTTGTTGCCGGCGCGGCGCACGAGCTGGAATACCTGGGCCAGGGTCGGCATGTACACCCCGTCCATGCGCTGCTGGTCGGGGAAACGATAGCTGTATTGGCTGCCGGGCTTGATGCGGCCGACGTCATAATGTTCCAGGTCGTCGAAGGTCATCTGGAACACGGCGCGCGTGGGCGCATTGAGCCAGCGTCCGTCGGCGCCGCGGGTGATGTCCGGATTCATTCGCGCGTCGTGGCTCACCACCACCACCCCGTCCTTGGTGATCGCCGTGTCCAGTTCCAGCGTGCTGACGCCCACCGACAGCGCCGCCGCGAATGCGGGCAGGGTATTTTCCGGGGCGAGGCCCCGCGCGCCGCGATGGCCTTGCAAATCGAATGCGTGGGCGAAGAGCGGTGTCAGCGCCAGTGCGGCGGCGGCGAGCATGCGAGCGGCGCGGCGTAAAAGGGAATCGCCGCGATGGCCCTGCAAGTCGAATGCGTGGACGAAGAGCGGTGTCAGCGCCAGTGCGGCGGCGGCGAGCATGCGAGCGGCGCGGCGTCCAGACAAATCGCCGCGGTTGCGAGGCGCACGATGCTGATTGACTGCCGGGGTGATGGTATCGATCATGATCCTGGGACAAGAGGGTGATGTGGCACAAACAGGCAAATCGCACTTTGGTGTATATGATAACTGCAGCGCGCCGAGCGCGGCAGACGATTGCCGGGTTTTTCGGCCATTGTTCTGCGAGCCTGGAGGATAGGGATGCAGTTTGACTTGCGCACTTTGTTCGTCGTTTTTGTGATCCTCTACGCCTGCCTGGGCCTGGTCTGCCTGCTTCTTCCCTACCGGATGCCGGGTTCCCGTGCCATGACCCACTGGGGTTACGCATTGCTGGCGCTTGCTGCAGGAGGGGGCGGGCTCGCGCTACGCGGCATGATCCCCGATTTCGTCAGCATTATCCTGGCCAATGCATTGGTCCTTGTGTCGCTTATTTTGGCCCTGCGCAGCGTGCGCCAGGGACGAGGGCAGGGAGCCGACGCCTTCGGCTGGAGCGTGGTCGGCGCGTCGATGCTGCTGCTGTCATATTTCACCTATTTGCAGCCGGACATGCAAATCCGCATCGTGATTGTTTCCGCTGCCATTGCGATACTTCTTGTCCGTCCGGTGTCGGCGCTGATCGCGGCGGCCCCCGGAGCGAGCCGGCGGGCGAGGATATTTACCGCAGCCTGCCTGGGCGGGATCGGTGTAGGCCTGCTGACGCGTGCAATCCTGACCGCCGAATGGGGCTGGGGCGCGAACCTCTTTGCATCCGGTTCGCTCCAGTTCGCGAGTTATCTGCTGTTCGGCGTGCTCACCGTGCTGGCGACTCTGGGTGTGGTGTGGATCGAAATCGAGAATTTGCAGGCCGACCTCGAGCGGCTGGCCATGATCGATCAGTTGACCGGGACGCTCAACCGGCGGGCCTTCATGCTCGAGTACGAGCGCGAGCTGTCGCGCTGCATGCGCGAGAAGACCGGGCTCGCGCTGGCGATTTTCGACGTCGATCATTTCAAAGGCGTGAACGACAGCCATGGCCACTTGGTGGGCGACCAGGTTTTGCGCCGTGTGGTCGATACGCTGCGCGCGAGCCTGCGCGGACACGAGGTGCTCGGGCGCTACGGCGGCGAGGAGTTCGCGTTGCTGATTCCGGGCGCGGACAGCGTCGCAGCGACTCTGGCCGCGGAGCGTGCGCGGCTCGCCGTGGGCGGGCGACCGATCCAGGAGGGACAGCTTTCGATTCCGATCACGATCAGCGCCGGGGTCGCGGCCTACGGGATCAACGGCACGGACTGGGAGTCGTTGCTGCGCAGCGCCGATGCGGCGCTGTACGGGGCCAAGCACGGTGGCAGGAACCGGGTGGTCGTCGCACCCGCCGCGCCGGCAGCGTCCACCCAATCCAAGGTACCATTGCCCGGCGAATAAAAAACTCTAACGGGGGAGCGCATGGCTGAAATCAGCGGAGGTGAAGTCGTCGTCAGGATGCTGCAGGCCGAGGGTGTGCAGAAGGTGTTCGGCATCATCGACGGCACCTATTTCGGTTTCTATGCCAACCTGCGCGCGCACGGTATCGATCTCGTTACGCCGCGCCACGAGACCAGCGCCATGCACATGGCAGGCGCGTATGCGCGCCTCACCGGCAAGCTCGGCGTATGCATGGCCTCGAACGGGCCCGGTGTCGCCAACGCGCTGCCGGGCATCGCGGTGGAGCAGGCCGAGGGCAACCGCGTGCTGGTGGTCACCGCCTGCCGCCGTCCCGGCATCGCCTATCCGGACCGCGGCGGCAGCTACCAGTGTTTCGACCAGTCCGGCGTGATCGGCAAGATGGCGAAATGGAGTTGCGTAATCTCCTCGTTCGAGCGCATACCGGAACTGGTGCGCATGGCGCTGAGAAAGTCCTGGGAAGGGCGGCCCGGCGTGGTGCACATCGACGTGCCCGAGAACATCATGAACACCAAGGTGAAAGCGGAACCTGCGTTCTGGGCGCCGCATCAGTACCGCCGCACCGCGCCCACCGTGCCCCCGCCCGAACTCATCGAACGCGCCGCCGACATGCTGATCGCGACCGAGCAGCCGCTGATCCACGCCGGCAGCGGCATCATCCATGCGGCCGCGTACGCCGAGCTGCGCCAGGTGGCGGAACTGCTCGCCGCACCGGTGACGACGAGCTGGTCGGCGCGCGGCGTGCTGCCCGAGACCTCCGAACTCGCGCTGCCGATGATCCACGTCAAACTGAATCATGCGGCGCGCAACGATGCCGACTTGGTGCTCGCGCTCGGAACGCGCCTGGGCGAAACCGACTGGTGGGGCAAGGCACCGTACTGGCGCCACGCGTCGAAACAAAAAATGATCCAGGTCGATGCCGACGGCGAGATGCTCGGCATGAACAAGCCGGCGGACCTTGCGATACTCGGCGACGCCAAACTGTTTCTCGCGGGACTCGCTGCGCGGCTGGAGGAGAGAAAGGGCGAAATCCGGACGGACGCACGCAAGAAGAACATCGCGCGCTACAACGAGACGAAACAGCGCGACCGCCGCGCCTGGGACCGCGCGCTCAATGACCGTTCGGCGCCGACGAACCCGGCGCATGTCGCGAGCGTGTGCCGTGAATTCTTTCCCGACGACGCCATCCTCGTCGCCGACGGCGGCAACACCACCATCTGGGCGAGCTTCTACCACGAGATGCGCGTGCCGAACACGCTGTTGTCGACGTTCAAGTTCGGCATGCTCGGCGCGGGCGTGGCGCAGGCCTTAGGCGCGGCGGTGGCGCTGCCGGGTCGGCAGGTGGTGTGCATCATCGGCGACGGCGCAATGGGCTTTCATCCGCAGGAAATCGAGACCGCGGTGAGGAACAAGCTCGCGGTCATTTACCTGGTGCTGTGCGACAAGGCCTGGGGCATGGTGAAAATCAACCAGTCCTTCACCTTGCGACCCTTGAAGAC
>JACZJU010000158.1 GCA_014860395.1 Burkholderiales bacterium
GTAAGCGCAATCAAGGAAAGGCGCGTCGCTCGAAGTATCGAGGGCGGTGCCGATGCCGAAGCCGTCGATAGGCGCACCCGCGGCGAGTAGCTGCTGTACCTTTAACTCGTCGAGGTTGCCGCTGGAAAATATCGTGGCCTCGCGCAAGCCGCCGGCATCGAGGATGGAACGCACCGAGCGCGCATGCGCCGCCAGGTCGCCGCTGTCCAGACGCACGCCGCGCACGCGGATACCCTCGCGCGCAAGCTCGGGCGCGAGACTCACCACCTTTTCCGCAGCGCGCTCGGTATCGTAGGTGTCGATCAGCAGCACCACGCTGGCAGGGCAGGAGCGCGCGAACGCCCTGAACGCGGAGATTTCGTCCGCATGCGCCTCGATATAGGAGTGCGCCATGGTGCCGAACACCGGAATGCCGAATTCCATTCCGGCAAGCACGGTCGCGGTGCCGGAAAAGCCGGCGAGGTAGGCCGATCTCGCGGCGAGCAGGCCGGCCTCGGCGCCGTGCGCTCGGCGCATGCCGAAATCGACGAGCAGTTTTCCCGGCGCGGCGAGCACGCTGCGCGCGGCTTTCGAAGCGATCAGCGTAGACAGGTGCAAAAGGCTCAGCAGCCGGCTCTCCACCACCTGCGCCTGCGCTATCGGCGCGGTGATGCGCAGGATAGGCTCGTTGATGAAACAGGGCGTGCCCTCCGGCAGCGCGTGCACATCGCCGGTGAAACGCAGCGCGCCCAGCGCTGCGAGAAACGGCTCGCTGAAGCCGCCGTGCGCGCGCAACCAATCGAGTTCGGCATTGGTCACGCGGAATTGTTCGAGGTAACAAAGCACCTGCTCCAGGCCGGCGGCAAGCAGGAAATTGCGCCCGGGCGGCAATGCGCGCACGAAGAACTCAAACACCGCGGTATCGGCCATGCCCTCGTCGTGGTAGGCCTGCAGCATGGTGAGCTGGTACAGGTCGGTCAGCAACGCGCTCTGGCTTTTGCTCATGGCGCAAGATCCGCGTAGCGTATGGCGCGCGCGCCGAGCTGCCGCATTTCGCCGAGGGCGCGCGCCCCGTCGCCCGGCTTCACGTCGACGGCGCGCACCGCATCTTCGAGCAGCAGCACTTCGAAGCCCTGGGTAATCGCGTCCCTGACGGTGTTGAGCACGCAATAATCGGTGGCAAGACCGCCGATGAACAGGCGCCTCGCCACGCCGGCGCGCAAGCGCGCGGCGAGATCTGTTCCGCCGAACCCCGAATAGGAATCTGTCTCGGGCGTCGCCGCCTTGGAGATGATGACCGCCGCTGCCGGCAAGGCGAGTTCTGGTGCAAACTCGGCGCCGCGCGTTGCAGCGACGCAATGCGGCGGCCAGATGCCGCCCTGGGCCTTGAACGAGCAGTGATTCGGCGGGTGCCAGTCGCGCGTCGCGAAAACGGGCAGCGAACGCGCGCTGAATGCCGCAAGATAGCGGTTGAGCGCCGGCACGACGGCGTCGCCCTCGGGCACGGCCAGACTGCCGCCCGGGAGAAAATCGTTCTGCACATCGACCGCGATCAGCGCATCGCCGGATTGCAGCTTGATTGAGGAATTGGGACCCATGTGGCGTACTGGCAAAGAAGAATTCCGAATTCGAGCGCTACCTGGGGGATTCTCCGTCTGCGACAGTCCTGCCGTATTGACAATGGTCAAACAGCGCACCGCACGCGGCAGTAATGTGAATTTTACGGCGCGCCAACATGCATGAAGCCTACGACTACTTCGAACACGACGCCGACATGGGCATCGTCGGGCGCGGCGAGCGCATCGAGGAGGCGTTCGAACATGCCGCGGCGGCAGCGTTCGCGATGATGGCCGATCCCGCCCGGATCACGCCGCAGGCGAGCGTAAGCATCGAATTCGAGGAGGCCGACGCGGAGCTCGCCCTGGTGACCTGGCTCAATCTCCTGCTCGGGCAGGCGCGCAGCCACGGGTTGATCTTCGGCCGGTTTCAGCTTCGCCGCAACGGTGCGCGCTGGAGCGGCACCGCGGCAGGCGAGCCCTGGCGCGAGGGACTGGAGCGCGGCGTGGAAGTCAAAGGCGCCACGCTCACGGGCCTGGCAGTGACGCAGACGGACGGGATCTGGGAAGCACGCTGCGTGGTCGACGTGTAACAGCACGATGGAGCACCCATGGACCTGGGTCGACTGAACGAAATCAATCCCTGGTGCTATGCGCTCACGCCGCTGCCGGGCGAAGTGCGCGCGCCGGTGCGGCTATACGCCGACGCGGAGCTGCTGCGCGGCATGGACGCCAAGGTGCTGGAGCAGATCGCCAACGTGGCGCGCCTGCCCGGGCTGGTCGGCGCGGCGATGACCATGCCCGATGCGCACTGGGGCTACGGCTTTCCGATCGGCGGCGTCGCCGCGTTCGATGCCGAGGCGGGCGGCATCATTTCAGCGGGCGGTGTCGGTTTCGACATTTCCTGCGGCATCCGCTGCCTGCGCACCAACCTTGATGCGCCTACGCTCGCGCCGCGCCTCG
Organism: Burkholderiales bacterium; assembly: GCA_014860395.1. Classification (GTDB taxonomy): domain Bacteria; phylum Pseudomonadota; class Gammaproteobacteria; order Burkholderiales; family SG8-39; genus 2-12-FULL-64-23. Next base: position 2,499 of record JACZJU010000158.1, read on the forward strand.
AACGGCTCGCCGACCAGCTGTTTCGCGACATTCCCGCCGGCGTCGGGGAGGAAGGAAAAATCAAGCTGTCGCCGGACGAACTGGATCAAGTGATGCGCGGCGGCGCACAATGGGCACTCCAGCACGGCTACGGCGTGGCGTCCGACCTGGAATACATCGAAGAGCACGGCTGCGTCGCCGGCGCCGTGCCGGCCGAGGTGTCCGATCTCGCCAAGCGCCGCCAGCGCGGCGAGATGGGAACGCTGGGCAGCGGCAACCACTATCTCGAAATTCAGGTGGTGGAGCGCATATTCGATGCCGCGGCTGCGGCGGCCTACGGCCTCACCGAAGGCCAGGTGCTGGTATCCATCCACTGCGGCTCGCGCGGCCTCGGGCATCAGGTCGGCACCGATTATCTGGTGACGTTGGCCAAAGCGGCCAGCCGGCTCGGCATCCGCTTGCCTGAACGCGAACTCGCCTGCGCGCCCATCAAGTCGCCAGAAGGCCAGCAGTACCTCGGTGCGATGAACGCCGCGATCAACATCGCGCTCGCCAATCGCCAGATCCTCACCCATCTCGCGCGCGCAGCGTTCGCCGAAGTGCTGCCCGAGGCAGAACTGGAAACGCTGTACGACGTTTCGCACAACACCTGCAAGGCCGAAACCCATGTCGTCAACGGCAAGCCGCGGCTGCTCTACGTACACCGCAAGGGCGCGACGCGCGCGTTCGGCCCCGGCCATCCCGCAGTGCCCCAGCGCTACCGCGGCGTGGGGCAGCCGGTGATCATAGGCGGCAGCATGGGCACAGGCTCATGGATACTCGCCGGCAATCCGGAAGAACAGAACGGCGCGTACGCCTCGGCCAGCCACGGCGCCGGGCGCGCGATGAGCCGCCACCAGGCGCTGCGCAAATGGCACGGGCGCGAACTGATCCACGCGCTCGCGGCCGACGGCATCCTCATCCGCACGCGCTCCATGCGTGGCGCCGCCGAAGAAGCGCCCGGCGCGTACAAGGACGTGGATCTCGTCGCCGCAGCCACGGAGCAGGCCGGGCTCGCGCGCCGCGTCGCCTTGCTGCGACCCAAGGCCTGCGTGAAGGGC
>JACZJU010000159.1 GCA_014860395.1 Burkholderiales bacterium
TGAACGTGGTCAGGCTCGAGGACGCGCCGGCGAGCTTCGGCCCGGGGCGGCGCGGCGGGCCGCCGGAGATGCCGATGATGTCCATGATGCAGGGTGGCGGCTGGGGACGCGGCATGGGCCGGGGTTTCTCTGCGGAAGGCACTTTTTTCACGGTGCAGATCGCGCTGCATGACGGCACCTGGGTGACCTTCGATTCCTACCTTTCGCCCCAAGCCGCCGGCGTGCCGCTGCGGCTCGCGCTGACGCTGCTGATATTGCTCGGCACCGTGATCGCACTTTCGCTGATCGCGGTGCGCTGGGTAACGGGTCCGCTGTCGGCACTGGCGACAGCCGCGGAGAAGCTGGGTGAGGACATCAACCGCCCTCCTCTGCCCGAAACCGGGCCTAGCGAAGCACAGCGCGCGGCGCGCGCATTCAACACCATGCAGCGGCGCCTCGCGCGCTTCATCGCCGACCGCACGCGCATATTCACGGCGATGTCGCACGACCTGAAGACGCCGATTACGCGGCTGCGCCTGCGCTCGGAATTGCTAGAGGACGAAGCGCTGCGGGCGAAATTCGACAAGGACCTCAAGGAGATGGAGGCCATGGTCACGCATACGCTGGATTTCATGCGCGATGCGAGCGCCCAGGAAGCAGTGCAGCGCGTCGACCTGACGGCGCTGCTGGAAAGCCTGCAAACCGATTATCAGGACACCGGCAGCAAGGTCGAGATCGACGGCAGCATCGGCCGCCTCTACGCCGGCAGGCCGCTCGCGCTGCGCCGCTGCCTTACCAACCTCGTGGACAACGCGATCCGCTACGGCGGCCGCGCCACAATCAGGGTGGAGGACGCCGCCGACCGACTGATCATTCGCGTCCTCGACGACGGCCCGGGCATCGCGGAAGCGGAACTGGAACAGGCTTTCGAGCCGTTCTACCGCGGCGAGGCTTCACGCAGCCGCGAGACCGGCGGAACCGGCCTCGGCCTGGGCATCGCGCGCAACATCGCGCGCGCGCACGGCGGCGATCTCGTATTGCGCAACCGCGCCGAGGGCGGTCTGGAAGCGATCCTGACGCTGCCCAGAACCACGGCTCCCTGAGCTGGACCGATCGAAGCTATCAGGGCACCCTGCAAATCAATTCGGTAGGCGCGATCAGCCCGGCGCTGATGTCGGCTATCATGTTCTTGACCTTCTGCCCCGCATTGGCGCCCATGACGATATGCAAGCCCAGGGGCGCAGGCCCTGCGCCCGCCCCCCGTGCGCGCATTTGGGCGAAAACATCCAACGCGAAATCGCGGCGGTCGCGCTCTTGCAGCACTTCGAAACCAGCCGCGGCGAGCAGACGGCGATAGCTTGCCGCGTCGGCGACGAAACTGGATTCGGGGCCACTCGCCCAGGGCACCGGATAGGACAGATCCCCGGCCGCGAGGCGCATCACATCGTAGATGCCGAACAGGCCCGCCGGCTTCAACACCCTGCGCACTTCCGCAAACAGCCTGGCCTTGTCTTCGATGTTCATGCCCACATGGAGCATGTAGGCAGCGTCGAAACCGCCCGGCTCGAACGGTAGCGCCAGCGCGCTGCCGGGTTCGCAGGACACGCGCTCCTCGAGGCCGACGCGCGCGGCCAGTGCATTGGCCACATTGACGTACTCCGCGGACAAATCGATGCCGCTCACCTGGCAGCCATGTTCGTGTGCAAAGTAGCGCGCCGCGCCGCCCAGGCCGCAGCCGATGTCCAGCAGCCGCATCCCCGGCCGCAAACCGAATTGCTCGGCAAACGCGGTGGTCGCCTGACGACCGCCAACGTGAAACTCATCCACCGGGGAGAGATCCTTCGGCTTAAGGTGTTTGATATCCTTGCCCGCAGCTGCAAGCGCATCCAGTATCGTTTCCTCCAGCGAACCATGCGCATAGTGCCGCGCCACCGCCTGTTCGATCTCCATCGCCTCCCCCCTATTCGTGTTCAATTCGACCCTGACGCGCGACGACGATTTCGCCCTCGCCCAGCGCCACCCAGCCTTCGGCAGTAAGCGGGACGCTCGCCACCAGCAATACTTCCTGCTCGCCGTCTTCGGAGGCGATGCGCAGCCCTTCGGCCGCCAGTTCGCCCCCCGCCGGGCAGTGTCTGCCCAGCCGCCACAACCCCGGCGGCCGGATCGAGCCATCGCTCTGATGCCGGCGGTGCGCATGCGCGAACAGGGCATCACCGTCACAGTAGAGAAAATTCGCCGGACCGAGTTCACGCAAGTCGGCGGCGAACCGGGTAAGCACCTGCCTGCGCTCGCCGATCGGCGGCACCAGCCCCGAGGCCCATAGCGGCCGCAGCGCGTCCATTAGCGCACAAAACGCCTGCTCGGAATCGGTTTCCCCGACCGGGAGAAATCCCGTCGGCCGGAAACGCCGGTCGCCGGCTATCCCCGACAGGTCGCCATTGTGCGCGAAACAGTGCCAGACGCCGCCCAGTTCGCGCACGAACGGCTGGCAATTCCTCGATGCGACCGCGCCCAGCGTCGCTTTGCGTATGTGGCTCATCACCAGCGAACTGGAAAAAGGATTTGTCTGGATGAAGCGCACGCATGCGCTCGAGGCGGCCGGGTCCCTCTCCTTGATCAGCCGGATATCCTTGTGCTCGTACCAGGCGATGCCCCAGCCGTCCTTGTGCGGCCCGCTCAGTCCGCCGTGGCGCGAGAACTCCTCCAGCGACATGCTGACCGTCGTTGGGCGCCGCGCCGACATCGCAAAGAGTTCGCACATTTCTCAGCGCTGCCTGGTTTAAAGCCGTCCGCCTGCGCCCGTCAGTGCGGCTGGAACAGGCTGCCGTCCAGGGCGCCGCGCACGCTGCGCACCAGCGTCACGCTCCAGAACATCGCCAGCAGGGCAAAGGCGACGATTCCGATGGCAAAGATGCCGGGCAAAGGCAGAACACCGGAAAGCTTGAACGAGGCGACGGCGAAGGCGCCTGTGGGAAAGGTAAACGCCCACCAGGACAAAGCGAAAGGCAGCTGGCCTCGCCTCCAATATGAAAGGGTGAGCAAGGCCGCCATGCACAGCCACCAGGCGCCGAAGCCCCAGAGCAGCAGCGCCGTAATATGAAACGGCATCTTGTCGACGATGAAGGGCGTGGCGTCCGCGAGCGCGATCAGGCTGATCGGCATTACGCCCACCGGCCCCAGATTGATCCAGAACGTCGGCACCATGGGTCCGGGCATGGGTTTGTGCAGAACGAAACGGAACATGGTGATCGCCTGCAGCGCAAGCCAGAGCAGCGCCCCGCTGCCCAATCCGATATAACAGACCAGCAATATCCAGCCCTGCATCGCACCGCCTGCCGCGAGCGCCAGCGGCGCACCAGCGACGGGAATCACCACCAGGCCGACCGGCGGTATGAACATCCCCGGCGTAACGTGGTCCAGCATCACCTGTTCGCCGAGGAATTGCTTGTACAGGATCAAAAAGCTGAAACCGAAGGCGAGCACGGTGCCGATCCACCACAGCGACAGCGCGATCAGCGGCGCCTTGGCCAATTGGATGAACTGCACCGAGAGCACCAGCAGCGCAATCGCCACGGTGGGGACGAAGTTGCCGATCACGGGATGAATCAGCGAGCCGGCCGCCTGCGGCCGCGCATGAATCCAGCGCAGGGTCCAGGGGACGAGGAGCACCAGGAACAGCGCGACGTTGAACCAGTGCAGCACCCAGGCTACCGACAATAGCGGCGAATATTCGTGACCGAGGCGTGTCGCGCCCAGCGCCAGCACGCCGGTGCCCATCACCGCAGCAAACCACGACGGCGCGAAGTTCTTGACGATCTGCGGCGTACTGACGGGCAGGGTTTCTGGCAACTTCTGTGTAGCGGTGGACATGGCTTGGGACCTTTCAGGCGTGAATACAGTGGGTTTGCTTGTTGTCGTAGGGGGTCAGCTGTAGCGCGAGAGAATTTCGAGTGCCTGCTTGATGTCCGCGGGCGCGCTGCCTTTCGCGCTGAGGCGCGATTCGATCAAGCAGCCGACGAGGGAATGAAATGCCTTATCCAGCGCGCGCCTGGCCGCAGAGAGCTGCTGCGCCACCGATTCGCAGGGGGCGTCCTCGTCGATCAGGCGTTGCAGGCCGCGCATCTGCCCCTCGATGCGCTTCAACCGGAGGATCAGCGCCTTTTTATCCTCGTCGCGATGCAGATGGTTCATGAAGAACTCCCTCCGTGCCGGCCTGTTTCAGAGTCTTGCAATGCGTAAGCGTTGACCGCATTCTATACTGGGGGTAGTATCAACGTAAAGGGAATTTCTACCATCGGCGGGCAAGCGATTGCCCCAGCTTTAGGAGACGAATTCATGGCCCACGCAGTGACTGTCAACTTGACGCAGGAAAAGGATTTTCGCTTTGCGATCGAATTCGGTGAGGGAATTCCGGTGCTCCATGGCGACGAAACGCCGCCGCTGGGCGGCGGCACCGGTCCCAACCCCGCGCACCTGCTCGCCGCAGCCGTGGGCAACTGCATGTCGGACAGCCTGCTGTTCGCCATCCGCAAGTTCAAACAGAACCCCGAGCCGATCCGCTCCACGGTGACGGCCACCATCGACCGCAATCCAGACAAGCGCCTGCGGGTATTGAATATCGAAGTCAAGCTGACACTCGGGGTCGCCGGTTCCAGCCTCGACCATTTGGACCGCGCACTGGGGCAATTCGAAGAGTTCTGCACCGTCGGCCAAAGCGTGCGCCAGGGCATTCCGGTCACCGTCGAAGTCTACGACAGCGATGGCGTGCGCCTAAAATAGCCCAGGCGCTGCACCCGGCGCCGTCCAGCGCTCAGCTTGCAGTGGCGCAGCTTTCCTTCACGCCCAGCTTCTTCAGTATGAACCCCAGCGGGCATACTTTGGTAAAGCCGAACTGCAGCAGATTGGCGCCGACGAAGGCGGTGAACCACAGCCAGTAGCTGCTGTGAAAGATCGGGCTTGCTGGCACGCCCAGGGCGAGCGACAGCAGGATGAAAGTCCCCGCGAAAACGTGGATCAGGTCGTTGACAGTCATGGCAATGCTCCTATGTATCAGTTGATTTGATCTTGGGGTTGATTTGGACTCTAAGTCGCGTCCGCAGGCGCGACACTCGATCCCGCGGCCCGCGCCGGCCAGCGTTTCCAGTTCGCCGCGTAATACAGCACCGGAATCACCACCAGCGTAAGCACGGTGGATACCAGAATGCCGAAGATCAGCGATATCGCCAGCCCATTGAAAATCGGGTCGTCGAGGATGAACAGCGCGCCCAACATGGCCGCGAGGCCGGTCAGCACGATGGGCTTGGCACGCGTCGCGCCGGCGTTGATCACGGCATGTTCGAAATCCGCCCCACCCTCCATCTGCAGGTTGATAAAGTCCACCAGCAGGATGGAGTTGCGCACGATAATGCCGGCGAGCGCGATCATGCCTATCATGGAAGTCGCGGTGTACTGCGCGCCCAAAAGCGCATGCCCCGGCATCACGCCGATGATGGTCAGCGGTATCGGCGCCATGATGATCAGCGGCACCAGGTAGGACTTGAACTGCGCCACCACCAGCAGGTAGATCAGGATCAGGCCGACCGCATAGGCAAGGCCCATGTCGCGAAACGTCTCGTAAGTCACCTGCCACTCGCCATCCCACTTGAGCGCATAGCCGGCATAGGGATCTTCCGGCTGGCGGATATAGTATTCGCTCAGGGTTCCGCCCTGCGCCAGCGGCTTGCCGATAATGCGGCTGCGAATGTCGAACATGCCGTAGAGCGGGCTGTCGAGCTTGCCCGCCATGTCGCCGACCACATACACCACCGGCAGCAGGTCCTTGTGATAATAGGTTAGGTCGCGCGCCACGGGCTCGGCGTGCACCAGTTCGGTCAGCGGGATCAACGCGCCGCCGGCCGCGCGCACTTTCAGCCGCAGCAGCGATTCGATCCTGCTCGCCTCCTCCGGCGGCAGCGATACCCGCACCGGCACTTCGTACTTAGCGCCGCTCTCATGCAGGGGCGTGACATCCTCGCCGGCGAGCCCGATGCGAATCGCGGCGACGATATCGGGCTGCGCCACGCCCATCAGCGCCGCCTTCGCCCGATCGATGCGCAGACGCAGCTTGGGCGCAGCTTCGTCGACGCTCGCGTCGATGTCGACGATGTCCGGCGTAGAGGCGAAATCGGCCCGCAGTTTTTGCGCCACTGCGATCTGACCGGCGTAGTCCGGGCCATAGACTTCGGCCACGATGGGCGCTTGCACGGGCGGGCCGGGGGGCACCTCGACCACTTTGAGTGTGGCGCCGTTGCGCTCGGCGATCGCCTCCAGCCGCGGGCGCACGGAAAGCGCGATTTCGTGGCTCTGGCGACTGCGCTGGTGCTTGTCCACCAGGTTCACCTGGATATCGCCGAGTTCAGGCGACTGGCGCAGGTAATACTGGCGCACCAGGCCGTTGAAGTTGATCGGCGCACTGGTTCCCGCGTAGGCTTGGTAATCGGTGACTTCCGGGACCGTCGCCAGATAGGCGCCCATTTCCTGCAACACGGCGGAAGTGCGCTCCAGCGGCGTGCCCGTGGGCATGTCCACCACCACCTGCAATTCCGACTTGTTGTCGAACGGCAGCATTTTCAGCACCACCAGCTTCAGCCCCGCCAGCGACACCGCTGCAAGTATCAGCACCAGGATGCCCGTATAGAGAGTAACGCGCGCCTTGCCGCCCTTCGCGCCGCCGAGAAACGGCCCGATGACGCGGCGGAACAGGCGCAGCATCCCGGTCTCTTGCGGCGCTTCGCCCAGGGCTGTGGCATGCGGCTTGAGCAGCTTCAGCGCCAGCCACGGGGTGACGATGAATGCGATCGCCAGCGAAATAAGCATGCCCATGCTGGCGTTGATCGGAATCGGGCTCATGTACGGGCCCATCAGCCCGGTGACGAACGCCATCGGCAACAGTGCCGCGATGACGGTGAACGTCGCAAGTATGGTGGGGCCGCCAACCTCGTCCACCGCGTCCGGAATCAGCGCCGCCAACGACATGCCCGAGTGCGCGCCGCGGCGGTGAATGTTTTCCACCACCACGATGGCATCGTCGACCAGGATGCCGATGGAAAAAATCAGCGCGAACAGCGACACCCGATTGAGGGTGAAACCCCAGGCCCAGGAAGCGAACAGCGTCGCGGCCAGCGTGAGGATCACGGCGGAGCCGACGATCACCGCCTCGCGCCGCCCCAGCGCCGCCCATACCAGTGCCACTACCGACAAGGTCGCGAATATCAGTTTCTGGATCAGCTTCATCGCCTTGTCGTTGGCGGTCACGCCATAGTTGCGGGTGACCGAGACTTCGACGCCCTGCGGAACGACGCTGCCCTTGAGCTGCTCCACCCGCCGGATGAGGTGTTCGGCGACATCCACCGCGTTTTCGCCGGGTTTCTTCGAGATCGCGAGCGTCACCGCAGGAAACTCGCCCAGCGCCTTGCCGGCGCCGGCGACGCCGTTGCCGTACCAGACGTAATGCGCGGGCAGCTCGGGGCCGTCCTTTACCTCTGCCACGTCATCGAGATAGATCGGCCTGCCCTGGACGGCGCCGACCACCAGGCGCTTCACTTCCTGGGCAGAGGTAAGAAATTCCCCGGTCTCGATCAGCGTCTCGCGATTGCCGTCCACCAGACTGCCCGAGGGCATGGCGACGTTGGCCCCGATCAGTGCGTTGCGCACGTCCTTCGGGGTCAGACGCCAGGCATGCAGGCGCTCCACGTCGAGCAGCACCCGCACCGCGCGCCGCGCGCCGCCAAGCGTGGTCACGGCGCGCACGCCGGGCACGCGCTGCAGCTCGATTTCGGCCGCATGCGCGACCTGCTCCAGCTGGTAGGCGCCACGCGCGGGGTCCGCAGTCCACAGCGTCAGGCTGACGATGGGCACATCGTCGATGCCCATCGGCTTGATGATGGGATCGCCCACGCCCAGGGTGGGCGAAACCCAGTCGCGATTCGAATTGATGGTGTCGTACAAACGCACCAGCGCTTGCGTGCGATCCTCTCCGACCTTGAACTGCACCGTGAGCACCGCCAGACCGGGCTTGGTCACCGAATAGATGTGCTCCAGGCCGGTAATGCGCGAAAGCACCTGCTCGGCCGGCGTGGTCACCAGCGCCTCCACATCCTTGGCCGAGGCGCCCGGGAACGGAATCAGCACGTTGGCCATAGTGACGTTGATCTGCGGTTCCTCCTCGCGCGGAGTCACCAGCACCGCGAACACCCCGAGCAGCAGCGCGATCAGCGCGATCAACGGCGTCATCTGCGAATGCAGGAAAATCTGACTGATGCGTCCTGAGATACCCATCGTGAATTTATGATCCTGCAAGAAAAAATTTGACCGCAGAGGACGCAGACGACAAGCAACGGGTTGGCAAACTCAAACGCACCACCGGCTGGGTGACTGCGCGATACTGCCTAAGCAGCCGAGTTTCTCTGCATCCGCTGCGGTGAAATCTTTTCTTACTTTCCGCCGCGCTTCAGCGCCTCCAGTGCCGCCACTGGATCGAGCGCGACCTTTTCCCCGGGCGCGACGCCGGCGAGCACCTCCACCGCATCGCCTTCTTCCACTTCGCCCAGACGCAGTTGGCGAAATTGGATCTCGCCGTTCGGCTCAACCACGTAGGCGCCGGTCACTTCGCTGCGCTTTGCCACCGCGGCTATGGGCATCAGCAGTTTCTTTACCCGGCCAACGGCGAAATAAGCGCGTGCAAACATCCCCGGATACAGACCCTCGATGCCTGCAGGCAGGTCCAGCCGCACCTGCGTCGTATGCGTCTGCACGTCCGCTGCCGGCAGGATCGAAATCCGGGTCGCCTGAACGCGCTTGTTCAAAGCCGGGAATGCCACGCTGGCGCTGGCAAGCTTGCGCACCGCGGCTAGCCGGTCCTGCGGCAGGCTCGCGGTGACGCGCAGCTCGCCCGGATCGAATCCGGTCATCAGCGGCTTGCCCGGTACCGCCATTTCCCCGAGTTCGACGTGACGCTCGGACACCACGCCGCTGTAAGGCGCAATCACGGTCGCATAGCTCCTCGTGGCCGCAGCCTGGCCTGCGCCCGCCTCGGCTACGGCAAGCTGTGCCTTGGCGGCCTGGAAGTCGGCGCGCACCTTATCCATTGCCGCCGCACTCATGAACTTCTGCTCCACCAGCCTTTCCGTGCGCTCGTATTGGGCCTTGGCATTGCGCAGCGTCGCCTCGGCCTGCGCGACCTGGGCCTGGCTGGCCGAATAGGCCTGATTGACCTCCGTGGGATCGATACGCACGATCACCTGGCCCTTTTTGACCCTGTCGCCGACATCGAAATTCACCGCAAGCACGCGGCCGGAAATCTGCGCCGCCACGGTCGATTGTTTCACCGCCTCGACTACGCCTTCGGCGGCATAGTTATGCGGTACCTCGCGGTACTGCACCGTAGCGGTCTGCAGGGCCTGGGCATCGGCCGCCACAGCAGCCGGTGCCAACGCGATGGCCAGCGCCAAACCTGCGGCGCGCAATAGGAAAATGTCTTGAGTCATCATGGCGGGCATTTTAGCGGCCGGACTGTGAGGGGTATGTGACTTAGGTTACCTAGGCGCAGGCGCACGCCTATGATTTGCATCAAACAAACGCGAAAGGAGCCGGACGCGCGCCCGGCGCTCAGCTCAGTACAGCGCGCCGGCGAGCAGCTTGCGATACTTGTTCACCAATTCCGCGTCCCCCTCGGCGAGATTGAACACCTCGACCATCAGCTTGCGCGCGCTGGTGCGCAATGCGCCGGGGTCCTTGCGCACCACTTCCAGCAGCGCCGCTAGCGCCGGTTCGAAACGATTTTCGGCAACCAGGCGCTCGCCCAGCGCAAGGCGCGTCTGCAGGTCCTCCGGATTTACGGCGAGCCTGGCTTCGAGTTCGTCCAGCGCCGGCAGTTGCTGGCTTTTCTTCCACAGGGCGAGCACGGCGAAAAGCCGGTCCGCGCGCTCGTCGCGCTCGCGCTCCGGAATCGGCGCGAACACTTCGTCCGCCTCGGCCTGGCTGTTCTTCGCGAGCAGGAGTTCCACCAGATCCAGCCGCACCGCGTGGTTGCCGGGCTCGAGTTCGAGCGCGCTGCGCAAATGGCGCTCAGCCTCGTCGAAATCGCCTTGGGCCACCAGGGCGCGCGCCGTGCGGCGCAGTTTCTCGCCCGGCGTCGGAATCAGGCGGTCGATGAAGGCGCGCACGCCGGCCTCGGGCAGCGCGCCGGTAAATTCGTCCGCCAGCTTGCCATCGACAAACGCCTTGACGTTGGGGATGCCGCGCACCCCGAAGCGCGCGGACAACTGCGGATGCTCGTCGGAATTGACTTTGGCTAGGAGGAACCTGCCCTGATATTCACCGGCCAGTTTCTCAAGGATCGGTTTCAGCACGCGGCAGGGTGCGCACCAAGGCGCCCAAAAATCGACCAGCACAGGCAGTTTTTCCGACGCCTTGAGCACATCGCGCTCGAAGGTTTCGGTTCCGGTATCAAACGAATGGGTATTCATGACGCCTCCAGCAGATATTTATCGATTATATGCGGTCAGGCGCTGCCAGTTTCAAGCGCGCTCGCCGGAACGCGCCTTCTCGGCGTGTAACACCATGACTTTTGTAACGGTTTCTTATAGCATCCACAGATGCATCTTCCGGACTACCACGGCGGCAGCATCGTCAACCTCATGCGTTCGATCGAACGCGCGCTGGATGCGAGGCCGTGCGCGGCGGCGGCGGCCTATCCCGAACTCAATGCCCTGCCGGCCACGGCGCTCAAAGGCGCGCGCAATATCGTCCTGCTGATAATCGACGGACTGGGCTACGACTACCTCAGCAGCGCCGGCGCGGACAGCGCGCTCGCGCGTCACCTGAGAGCGCGGCTGACTTCGGTGTTTCCATCGACCACGGCCACCGCGGTGACGAGTTTCCTCACCGGCGTCGGCCCGCAACAGCACGCGCTCACCGGCTGGCATGCGTGGCTGCGCGAACTGGGTTGCGTCATGGCAACCTTGCGCGCGCGTCCACGCCTGGGCGGCGAAACGTTGTCCAAGACCGGCGTAGATCCGCGCAGCCTGTACACGGCCGAGCCCATGTTCGACCGCCTGGCGGCGAAAACCCATGTGGTTTCCCCGGCAAATATCGTCGATTCCGACTACAACATCGCGCATTGCGGGCTCGCGCTGCGCCAACCCTATAAGGCGTTGCCGGAACTGTTTTCGAAGGTGGCCGAAATCGTGCGCAACGGCGACGAGCGCAAATTCATCCACGCCTATACCTACGAGTTCGACGAGACCGCGCATAGTTTCGGCAGCGCCAGCCCGGAGCTGCAGCGGAAGTTCCGCCAGATCGATGCCGCCTACGCCCAGTTCCTGGGCGAGATCGCGGGAACCGATACGCTGGTGATCGCGGTCGCCGACCACGGCTTCATCGATTCGCCCAAGCCGGCCTGCGTCGAGCTCGAGGATCACCCGCAACTCGCCGAAATGCTGATGCTGCCGCTGTGCGGCGAGCGCCGCGCCGCCTATTGCTACGTCCAGCCCGGGCAGGACGTTGCTTTCGAGCATTACGCGCAAACGCGCCTGGACCACTGCGCGAGCCTTTACCGCAGCAGCGATCTGATCGCCCACGGCTGGTTCGGCCTAGGCCCGGCGAACCCGCGCCTGGGCGAGCGCGTAGGCCACTACACGCTGGTGATGAAGGACGATTACACCATCAAGGACTGGATTCTGGGCGAGCCGCGCTATCTGACCCAGGGCGTGCACGGCGGCGTGAGCGCAGCGGAGATGTACGTGCCGCTGATCGTCGCCGAAGCCTAAGAAAGCGCGTCGACCGTGCTCGCCCTGAAGCTTTTGCTGGTGCCGGCGTTTCTGCTCCTGCTCTCGCTCGCGGGCAGGCGCTGGGGGCCGGAGGTCGCCGGTCGGCTCGCAGGGCTGCCGGCGCTGACCGGTCCGATACTGTTTCTGCTCGCACTGGAGAAAGGCACCGCCTTCGCCGCCGCCGCGGCCGTCGTTTCCTTGTCCGCGGTGTTCGGCGCGGTCGTCTACATCGTCGCCTATTCACGCGTCTGCGCGCGCAATCCGCCGGCACTTGCCTTTCTCGTCGGTTTCGCGAGCTGGTGCTGCGCCGCGCTGCTGCTGACTTCGCTTGCGCTTACCCCGCTCGCGTCGCTGATCATCGCACTTGTTGCGCTCGCGATCGCGCCGAAATTGATTCCGCGCGTGTCGGCGCCGCTGACGCTCGCGCCCCTGCCCCTGCCCCGGCGCGAGCTGCCGCTGCGCATGCTCGCCGGCGCCGCGCTCACCCTTGCGGTGACCTCGCTCGCCGCGCTGATCGGTCCCGCATGGAGCGGGATGCTGGCGGTGTTTCCGGTGCTCGCCATCGTGCTTTCGGTGTTTTCGCACCGCGCCTCGGGACCCGCGTTCGCCGCGACCTTGCTCCGAGGCATGATCCTGGGCTTGTACGCATTTACGAGTTTCTGCCTCGTACTGGCGTTGCTGCTGCCATCGCAGGGGGTGGCGCTCTCGTTTGCGAGCGCGATCATGGTCGCGCTCGCCGTTCAGTGGACCCTGATGTCGCGCCTGCGCAGGCGCTGAAAAGCCGGCCGGCTCAGCCGGTGATGCCGATCTGCCAGGGGACGAACTCGTGCTCGCCCAGGCCCAGTTCCTCGCTCTTGGTCTTCTCGCCCGAGGCGGTACGCAGGATCAGCTGGAAGATTTGCTCGGCCATCTCGTCCATGCTCGCCGTGCCGTCGAGTATTTGCCCGCAATTGATGTCCATGTCCTCTTCGAGCTTGCGGTACATCGGCGTGTTGGTCGCGAGCTTGATCGAGGGCGCGGGCTTGCAGCCGAATGCCGAGCCGCGCCCGGTGGTGAAGCACACCAGGTTCGCGCCGCCCGCGATCTGCCCCGTGGCCGACACCGGGTCGTAGCCCGGCGTGTCCATGAAAACAAAGCCTTTCTGCTTCACGGTTTCCGCGTACTTGTACACCTCCATCAGCGGCCCGGTGCCGCCTTTCATCGCCGAGCCCAGCGATTTTTCGAGGATGTTGGCGAGCCCGCCCATCTGGTTGCCGGGGCTGACCACGCCGTTGATCTGCACATCGCGCCCGAGCGCATACACGTCCTTCCACCAGCGGATGCGCTCTATCAGCTTCTCGCCGACCTCGCGCGAGACTGCGCGCCGCGTGAGCGTATGTTCGACGCCGTAGATCTCCGGCGTCTCGGAGAGCACCGCGGTGCCGCCGTGGCGCACGAGAATGTCCATCGCCGCGCCCAGCGCCGGATTCGCGGTAATCGAAGAAAAGCTGTCCGAGCCGCCGCACTGCAGCCCGACGGTGATATGGCTGGCCGGCACCGGCACGCGCTTTACATTGTTCGCCTCGGGCAACAGCGCCTGGATCGCGGCGACGCCGGCCTCTATGGTTTTGCGCGTCCCGCCCGTGTCCTGCATGATGAAGCTGTGCAGCTTGGTGCCGGCCGTGAGCTTTTCCGCCTCGAACAGCTTGTCTATCTGGTTGCGCTCGCAGCCCAGCCCCACCACCAGCACCGCCGCCATGTTCGGATGGCGGATGTAGCCTGCGATCGTGCGCCGCAACAGGTCCATGGGCTCGCCCGACAATTCCATGCCGCAGCCGCTCGAATGGGTAAACGCCGCCACGCCGTCGACGTTGGGAAATGCCGCCAGCCGTTCCGGCGTGAACCACTCGGCGATGCGGTGCGACACCGTCGCCGAACAATTCACGGTCGACACGATGCCGATGTAATTACGCGTCGCGACACGCCCGTCTTCGCGCACGATGCCCATGAAGCTGGCGCGCTGCCGCTCCGGCACCATGTCCACCGGCTTGTAGTCGCGGGCGTAGGCGTAGTCGCGGTCGAATTCACGGAACTCCATGTTGAGCCGGTGCAGCAGCGTGCCGGGGGCAATGTCCGCCGATGCAAAGCCTATGGTCGTGTTGTACTTGAGTACCGCCTCGCCTTTGCCGATCGCGCGCGCGGCAACCTTGTGGCCGGCGGGGATGCGGTTGAGGCAGGTCAGGTTTTCTTCCGCGAGCATGCTTCCCTGCACCAGGTCGGCGCGCGCGACCAGCACGTTGTCGTTCGGGTGCAGCCGGATCGCGGGTGCGGCGAGATTCTTAATGGCAGGGGCGTTCATGTGTTCTCCTGATTATTGCGTACTTTAGGTTCTTTACGCTGGCGTCTTCGAAACCCAATCCTTGAATTCCTGGCGCAGCTTCGTCTTCATGAATTTTCCGGTCGAGGTGCGCGGCAATGCCTCGACGAAAGCGAAATCATCCGGTACCTGCCACTTGGCAAAATGCGGCAGCAGCAGTTCGCGCAATTCGCCGGGCGTCACCTCCTTGCCCGCTTTTTTCACCACCACAGCCAGCGGCCGCTCGCCCCACTTCGGATGCTTGACCGCGATCACCGACGCTTCCGCCACCGCCGGATGTCCCATGATGGCATTCTCCAGGTCGACCGAGCTGATCCATTCTCCGCCCGACTTGATCAGGTCTTTGCTGCGATCGGCGATGCGCAGATAGCCTTCGGCATCGATGGTGGCGACATCGCCCGTGCGCAGCCAGCCATCGGCGGTGAATTTCTCCGGATCGGTGGCTTGGTTGTGGTAGCCGCCTGCGACCCAGGGACCGCGGCACTGCAGTTCGCCGGTCGCCACGCCGTCCCAGGGCAGCGCCTTGCCCTCGTCGTCGACGATGCGCAGCTGCACCAGCGGAACCTGCAGGCCGGCGCGCGCGCGGATCGCGTACAACTCATCCGCCGGCGCATCGAGCAGATCGGGCTTGATCGAGGTGAACGAGCCCAGCGGCGAAGTCTCGGTCATGCCCCAACCCTGCTTGATGGTGAGCCCGTATTTGTCAAAGGCCTCGATCAGCGAACGCGGCACGGCCGCGCCGCCGACCGACATGCGCATGCCCTGGACCAGCATCCAGCTGCGCTTGCCCGACTGCAAGGCCTGCAGCACCATCAGCCAGATCGTCGGCACGCCCAGGGACAAGGTGATGTGTTCGCTCTCCATCAGATCGAGCAGATCCTCACCGCCCAGGTGCGGCCCCGGGAAGACCTGCTTCGCCCCCAGCATCAGCGCCGAGAACGGCATTGCCCAGGCATTGGCGTGGAACATCGGCGTGATCACCAGCACATTGTCACGCGAGGACGCTGCGAGCACGTCGGGCAACGCGCCTACGATCGCGTGCAGCACCATGGAGCGATGCGAATAGACCACGCCCTTGGGCCGCCCGGTGGTGCCCGAGGTGTAGCACATCCCCATCGCCTCGTTCTCGCCCTGCTCCGGATAGCAGTAACCGCTCGCGTCGTCGGCGATGAAGTCCTCGTAGTCCTCATGGCCGGAGGGCACAGGCGCGCCGCTGAACGCAAACACGATGACGCGCGGCGGACTCGCCAGCAGCGGTTTGACTTTCTCCCAGATCGGCAGCAGCACATCGTCGATCAGGATCAGCCGGTCTTCGGCGTCGCCGATGATGTAGGCCAGGTCCTCGGGCGAGAGGCGCAGATTGAGGGTGTGCAGCACCGCACCCGCGGCGGGAATGCCGAAATAGGCCTCCAGATGCGCCCAATGGTTCCACATCAGGGTGCCGACCGCCTCGCCCCGCCCGACACCGGCGCGCTGCAATGCCTGCGCGAGCTGGCGCGCGCGCGCATAGACCGAGCCGTAGTTGCAGCGATGCAGCGACTTGTCGGGACGGCGCGACACCACCTCGCGGCCGGAATAGAGCGCGTTGGCGTGCTCCAGCAGCTGATTCAGGCTCAACGGCGTCTGCATCATGGTCGACCGCATGCGTCCCCTCCAGGCCTTTTCCTGAGTTGGTGACGCGCATCCTAGCAAACTCCTGGATATCCGGCCGCCGCAATTCCCATCCGGGGATGGTTATTTTCACGGATTCATCCGCTTGCAGTAGCAAGCCGGGGCACGATGCATTAGACTGTCCAACTGTTGACTTGGACTGATCCTTTGCCCGGGTTGATATTCGACTACATTTCTATCAGGAGATTTTCGTGGCTACTGGAACAGTGAAGTGGTTCAACGCAGGCAAGGGTTTCGGTTTCATTCAGGCAGATGACGGTTCGAAAGACGTGTTCGTGCACATCTCGGCGGTGGAACAGGCGGGTATGTCCACCCTGAACGAAGGTCAAAAGATCCAGTACGAACTGCAGAAGGGCAAGGACGGCAAGACCTCTGCCGGAGATCTGAAGTCCGTCTGAGCCAGCATCGCTGATCGGCCCGGTCGGCCCGTCAGCATGGCGGTCAACAGCGTCGGATAGAGTCTCCGCCCGGGTGCGCCGCGGCGGAACTCTTCACCCTGCCAACCGAGGCGGGTAGCAGCGCGGTCCGCGCAATTAGCCCAATTAGCGCCTAGGCGAGCGACGCGGCCGGTTCGCGCTCGGGCTGAAAGCCGAGCTCCGCAGACAGCGCCACCGCTGCCTCGCGCACATATTTTGATTTTTCCTGCAGCGCCTGCAGCGAAAGCCGCCACATCGGGCCGGACATGCCGATGGCGCCGGCAACGCGACCGGTGAAATCGTGCACCGGAACCGCGACGCAGCGCGCCTCCGCGTCGAATTCGCCGTCGTCGAAGGCCAGGCCCTTGCGCCGCACCTCGTCGAGCTCGCGCAGCAGCGCCTCGCGCTCGACGATGGTCTTGGCTGTGAATTTACGCAATTCGGAAGTATCCAGATAACGTTCGAGCTGCGGCGGCGACAGCGCCGCGAGCAGCACCTTGCCCAGTGCCGTGGCGTGCCCAGGACGCACCGCGCCGGTGCGGTCGACCATCTGGAATATGCCGGTGCCGGCGGTCTTGGCCACCACCACAATTTGCTCTCCCGAGCGGATCGCAAAATGGCTGTATTCGCCGGTATCGCCGGTCAGTTTCTCGAGGACAGGCGTGGCGACGCTGACCAGCTCGATTTCGTCCAGGGCACCCGCCGCGAGCGTGAACATGCGCCGCCCGATGCGGTACTTCCTCGAATCCGCGAGCTGGCTCACGTAGCCTAGCTGCACCATGGTCTTGACCAGATGAAACGTCGTGCTGTTGTGCAGTCCAACGCGCTTGCTCAGCTCGGCCAGGCTGATGCCTGCGCGATTGCGCGCGATTTCCTCGGCTATGGCGAAAGCGCGCGCAATCGACTGCACGCCGCCGTGCTCCTTGGCAACCTCGTGCTTTTCCTCCGCTGGCGGAGTCTTAGTGCGTGCGGGTTTTTTCATGTTCGTCGCTCACTTGGAGTCTGCAACAAAGCGAGGGGATACGGACTTCAATTCGGACAACTGATCGATGCTGAATCGGGCGCCGCGAACACCGTCGCCGGTTGACGCGGTGACGACAAATTATAACCCATGATCCCACCCACATCGGCAATATGAAGCGGTGTTTGCCATTGTGAAAGTTTAGGCCTACGCGATTACATTACAATGGCGCCTTCGATGCACCTCTCATTTCGCAAGTGATCCGATGACAGACCGGGACTACGACGTAATCGTGATAGGCGGCGGCAACGCCGCCCTGTGCGCGGCACTGACCGCGCGTGAAGCCGGCGCCAGCGTGCTGCTGCTCGAATCCGCGCCGCGCGAATGGCGCGGCGGCAACTCGCAGCACACGCGCAATCTGCGCTGCATGCACGACGCGCCGCAGGACGTGCTCACCGAAGCCTATCCCGAAGAGGAATACTGGCAGGACCTGCTCAAGGTCACCGGCGGCCTCACCAACGAAGCCCTTGCGCGGCTGGCGATTCGGGCATCGTCGACCTGCCGCGAATGGATGCGCCGCCACGGCGTGCATTTCCAGCCCTCACTCTCCGGCACCTTGCAGCTCTCGCGCACCAACGCATTTTTTCTCGGCGGTGGCAAGGCCCTGCTCAACGCCTATTACCGCAGCGCCGAGGAACTCGGCGTGCACATCCGCTACGAGTCGCCGGTGGACCGGCTGGAACTCAGCGACGGCCGCTTCGTCGCCGCGTATGTCGGCGCCGAGCGCATCGCGGCGCGTGCCTGCGTGGTCGCCAGCGGCGGCTTCGAATCGAACCGCGAATGGATGCGCGAGGCCTGGGGCCAGGTCAACGGCGAATGGCCGGCCGACAACTTCCTCATCCGCGGCACGCGCTTCAACATGGGCGTATTGCTGAAATTCCTCATTGGCGCCGGCGCCGACGCCGTCGCCGACCCGACGCAGTCGCATTGCGTCGCCATCGACGCGCGCGCACCCCTGTACGACGGCGGCATCTGTACCCGCGTGGACAGCGTGTCGCTGGGCATTGTCGTCAACAAACACGCCCTGCGCTTCTACGACGAAGGCGAGGACTTCTGGCCAAAACGCTACGCCATCTGGGGCAGGCTGGTTGCGCAACAGCCGGGACAGATCGCCTACTCGGTGATAGACGCGAAAGCGATCGGCCGCTTCATGCCGCCGGTGTTCCCGGGCGAGAAAGCGGCCACGCTGCCCGAGCTCGCGCGCATTCTCGGCCTGGATGCGGCTGCCCTCGTCGGCACTGTCAACGCATATAACGCCGCCTGCCGCCCCGGCACGTTCGACCACGCGGTGCTCGACGACTGCGCCACCTCCGGCCTGACGCCGCCGAAGACGCATTGGGCGCGCGCTATCGACACCGCGCCCTTCTACGCCTATCCGCTGCGGCCGGGCATCACTTTCACCTACCTCGGCGTGAAGGTGAACGAGCAGGCCGCCGTACATTTCGCCGGACGCGCCAGCACCAACCTGTTCGCCGCCGGCGAAATCATGGCCGGCAACGTGCTCGGCAAGGGCTACACCGCCGGCGTCGGAATGACCATCGGCACCGCCTTCGGGCGCATCGCCGGCGCACAGGCTGCGGCTGCGGCGATTCAGGGAGAAATGCATGCAGCCGCTTGATCTGCCAATGCGCGAATCCGCGCAAGGCAGCGCCGAAAGCGAAGTGGCACGGCAGATGCAGATCTGCAATGCCTGCCGCTACTGCGAAGGCTTTTGCGCAGTGTTCCCGGCGATGACGCGCCGGCTCGAGTTCGGCAAGGCCGATGTCGACTACCTGGCGAACCTGTGCCACAACTGCGGCGCCTGCCTGCACGCCTGCCAATTCGCACCGCCGCATGAATTCGCGGTCAACGTGCCGCAGGCCATGGCCAAGGTGCGTGTGCAGACCTATGCGGACTACGCCTGGCCGCCGGCACTCGGACGCCTGTACAAGCACAACGGCCTGACGCTGGCGCTCGCGCTGGCTGCGGCCCTGGCACTGTTCCTGCTGCTCGCGCTCGCATCCAACGGCAATCTGTGGCACCAGCCGCTGGCCGGAAATTTCTATCGCGTGTTTCCGCACAACCTGATGGTTTCCATGTTCGCCCCGATCTTTCTGTTCGCGGTGCTGGCGCTGGGCTTAAGCGTGCGCCGATTCTGGAGAGAGATATCGCCAGGCGACCGCGCGCGGGATGCATCCGGCGCCGCGGCGGCCGAGGCGACGCGCGACGCGCTCGCCCTGAAATACCTGGACGGCGGCCATGGCCTGGGCTGCAACGAAGCCGACGACCGCTACACCCTGTGGCGCCGGCGCTTCCATCATTTCACCTTCTACGGTTTTCTGTTGTGCTTCGCCGCAACCTCGGTGGCCACGCTATATCACTATCTTTTCGGCTGGCACGCGCCGTATGCGCTGACGAGCCTGCCGGTGCTGCTCGGCACGGCGGGCGGCATCGGCTTGCTCATCGGGCCGGCCGGGCTGCTGTGGCTGAATATCGCGCGCCATCCGCTGCACGGCGATGCCGCGCAAAAGCCCATGGACCGCGGCTTCATTGCGCTGCTGCTGCTAACCAGCGCGAGCGGGCTCGCCCTGCTCGCCTGGCGCGACACCGGCGCGATGGCGCTGCTGCTGGCGCTGCACCTGGGCGCGGTAATGGCGCTGTTCCTCACGCTGCCCTACAGCAAGTTCACGCACGGCTTTTATCGCGCGGCGGCGCTGTTGAAATGGACGATGGAAAAACGCCAGCCGAACCGCCTGCAGCTCGGCTCCGAATGAGTTTCGGTTTTCGGATTACGCTCGATGAGCCCCGGCATCCGCGAACGCCTCTATGACGTAGTTGTCGTTGGCGCGGGCCCGAGGCGGGCGGCGCGACGCCCGGCTACTTGAGGCAATTGCCCACAGCGATGACCGGGCGGCTGGACGACAAACCTACAGAGATCTCGCGCGGCGAAAGCAGTTTGATCGCGCCGGTGATCGGCGCCGACAGCGCGCAGCGGCCGATTTCCACCACCTTGCCGCCTTCCAGCGCAATGATGCGCAGCTTGCGCCGCGCCGCGTCCGGCACCAGCAGGCGCATGCGGCCCTCGATGGACATGGGCGCCGACAACGCCAGCTCCGGCGTGCCATAGACGTGATTGGAGAAGTCCGCAAGCGCGGCGATCTCAACCAGCTCAGCACCCTTGCGCCGGTAGACCTTGAGCGTGCCGCTGATGTGCGGCGTGATCACCGCGGCAATCTCCGCGCGCCCGTCGCCGTCTAGGTCGGCGACGCCCACGGGATTCAGCCAGCGATTCGGCGTGCCGATCGCCGCGGATTGCGCGCTGATTGCAATAGCGTCGCCGCGCAATCCGATCAGCGCGAGCCGCGCACCGCTGGCGCGTCCGCTGATAATGGCGAGGATCTCCTGCGGCCCATCCGCAGCCAGCCTTACCAGCCGCGGCGCGACATCCTCGAACACCTCGTTTTGCGGCAGCTCCAGCACGAGCTCGCGTCCGCTGTTGGTGGTCGCCGTCAGGCGCGCGTATTCGTGCGGCCGGCCGGGCGCGAAATGCCCATAACGATCGACCGGCTGCGCATAACGCGCAGCGGTGAGCGTTTCCCCGCCGGCAGCCGGGCCCACAAGTACAAGGACAGCGGCGAACCGCGCGGCGACAAAAAGCAGTCTGCGGAGGATTTTCACCAAAATGAGCATTTCGCGTTTGCCGGCTTCGGTCAACCGCCGAGCTCCGGGAAAGCCAAATTGTACCGATGGATATCGGCGGGGTTGCAGTAAACTAGGCAAGACCGGTCACAAGCACCGGACCAGGGAATCAAGAAAGCAATGACCAATAAGACCCGCGTCCTGATCGTCGAGGACGACATCGACATCTCACAACTGCTGACACTCAGGCTCGATCGGCTGGGATACGAGATAGTCGCGGTCGTCGACAACGGCATCGACGCCATCCGGGAAGGCGGCGCGAAGCTGCCGGACATCGTGCTGATGGACATCATGTTGAAGGGGCAGATGGACGGCATCGAGACCGCCAAGGTCCTGCAGCGCGATTACGGACTGCCGGTCATCTATCTCACCTCCTTCGCCGACGACGCGACCATCGAAAAGGTCGAGCAAAGTGGTGCGCAGGGCTATGTCCTCAAACCGGTGCAGGAACGCGAAGTGCACGCGATGATCAAACTGGCGCTGAACCGGCATCGGCGCAGCGGGGAGATCTCGCGCACGCTGCGCACCGCGGAGCGAGTCACCGAACAGCTCAGGCAAAGCATAGGCGAGGTGGCGCTGAAAGTCGGCGGACGCGACGAGCGCTCGCTGCGCGACGAGCTCTGGAGCGCGCTCGATGCGGGCCAGTTCGAAGTGCACTACCAGCCGCGCGCCGCCCTGAACAGCGGCGAAATCGCCGGAGTCGAAGCACTGCTGCGCTGGAACCACCCGCGGCATGGCACTCTGCTGCCTGAGCGCTTCCTGCCGATTGCCGAGGAGGCCGGCTTCATCGCAACGATCGACGAATGGGTGCTGCGCGAAGCCGTCGCCGCGGCCAAAGTCTGGCGGGTCGCGCGGCCTGCGCTGCGCGTGACCGTGAACGTTTCTCCCGTGAGCATGCGACGCGACGCGCTGCTCGCGCGGATGAACCGGATTCTCGCCAACCTCGGATACGATCCCGCGGGGCTGGAACTCGACATCACCGAGAGCATACTGGTGCATCACACCGACCACGAGATGGGGATGCTGAAGGATTTGAAATCCTCCGGCATCAGGCTCGCAGTCGACAATTTCGGCGTGGGCTATGCCGCCGTTTCCAATCTGCAGCATCTGCCCTTCGACATCGTCAAGATAGACCGGTCGTTCGTGCACAAGGCCGCGACCGGACGCAACGCGTCGGCGGTAATACAGGCGATCATCCAGCTGGCCGACGCCATGGGGCTCGCGACCGTCGCGGAAGGCGTCGAGACGCGCGATGAACTGCTGCTGCTCGCCGAGCACGGCTGCCACGATATCCAGGGTTTCCTGTTCAGCGCGCCCGTGCCCGCAGCGCAGATACAGGACTTGCTGGCGCGGGATACGCGGCTTGAATTGCCGCCCACCGCGCAGGGCCGGCTCCTTGCGCATACCAGCACGGTCATCGCGGAACCCGATCCGGTCACCGATCAGCAGCAGGCGCTGATCGAGGAGCTGGTCGCCACACGCACGCAGGCGCTGCGCGAGGCCAACGCCGAACTCGAGGCGTTTTCGTACTCGGTCTCCCACGACCTGCGTGTACCGCTGCGCGCCATCATCGGCTTTACCGCCATGCTCGGCGATACCGCGCGCGACAAATTGGACGCCGAGGAGGCGCGCATCCTCGATTCGGTGCAGCGGGCCGGCAAGCGCATGTCGCAGCAGATCGACGCGCTGCTCGCCCTGTCGCGCCTGTCGCACACCCAAAGGCTGACCGAAACGATAGATCTCAGCGAGCTTGCCCACTCGGTATTGCGCAACCTCGAACTGCAATATCCCTCCGCTCGAATCGAGGCCGAAATCCAGCCCGGGCTCGAGGTTCGGGGCGATCCGGGAATGATGCGCAGCGTAATCGAGAACCTGCTCGGCAACGCGCTGAAGTTCTCCTCCGGGAAGCCCGTCGCGCGCATCCGCGTATCTCTGGCGCAAACGCAGCACGGCGAGGCGTTCTGCATTGCCGACGAGGGAGCGGGCTTCGACATGGCCCGCGCAGACCGGCTGTTTGGCGTGTTTCAGCGATTGCATACCGAGCGCGAGTATCCCGGCACGGGAGTCGGACTGGCAAGCGTCAAGCGCATTATCGCGCGCCACGGCGGCAAGGTATGGGCCGAGTCCGAATTCGGCAATGGCGCGAAATTCTACTTCACCGTCCCTGCGGATGCGTCCACGCAGGCTTAGTACGACAGCACATTGATTTCGAATCCGGTCTGCCTTGTAGTCGTGGAAGCGAGCTTGCTCGCTCCCACAGAGCAGTGCGTCGGAGGCGTCGCGTGCTCGCCACATCGTTTCGCAACTTGAATGTCGTCGTACTGGTGCCCGGGATTGCCAATCCCGTCCCGATAAACCGAGTTCGCAAACGACAAAAGGCGGCCGTAGCCGCCCTTTGCCGAAACCACCGCTGCCTGCGTTGGCAGATTCGGGTCGATTAAAACTCCGTCCACTCGCCGTCGCCGCTCTTGGCGTTGGCAATCCTATGCAGCGCCGGCTTCTCGGCCAACTTGGGCACAGCGGGCCGGGGCGCCGCTTTCCTCGCCGGCGGCTTGCTCACACTCGCGGCCGGCTTCTCCGCCCTGGCCGTCGCCGCAGGCGCGCGCGCCTCGTCCTGGTCCAGCTTGAACACGGCCACCGCCCGCGCCAGGTTCTGTGCCTGCTCCTCCAGGGATTCGGCCGCAGCAGACGCTTCCTCGACCAGCGCCGAGTTCTGCTCCGTCACTGCGTCCATCTGCGTGATCGCCTGATTCACCTGCTCGATCCCCGCGCTCTGCTCTTGGCTCGCCGCAGCGATTTCGCTCACGATATCGGTCACCCGCTTCACCGAACTGACGATCTCGTCCATCTTCTTGCCGGCCGCGTCCACCAGTTTCGTGCCGGCACCCACTTTGTCCACCGAGTCGCCAATCAGCGTCTTGATTTCCTTGGCCGCCGCCGCGCTCCTTTGCGCCAGGTTCCTCACCTCGGCTGCCACCACTGCGAAGCCACGCCCCTGCTCGCCCGCACGCGCCGCCTCTACCGCTGCGTTCAAGGCCAGGATGTTGGTCTGGAACGCAATGCCGTCGATCACACTGATGATGTCGACGATCTTCTTCGACGAATCGTTGATCGAAGACATGGTACCCACTACCTCGCTCACTACCCGGCCACCCTCGACCGCCACCGCACTGGCGCCTTGGGCTAGCTGATTGGCTTGCCTTGCGTTCTCGGCATTCTGCTTGACCGTGCTGGTGAGTTCTTCCATGCTTGAAGCAGTTTCCTGCAGACTCGATGCCTGCTCCTCCGTCCTTTGGGACAGGTCGGCATTGCCCCTGGCGATCTCTGAAGTGCCAGAATTGATCGCATCGGTGCCGCTGCGCACCTCGGCAACGATGTTTTGCAGACTGCGGGCCATCTCTTTCAATGCGCGCATCAGATCGGCTATTTCATCTTTACCCGCCGTTTTGAACTCCGCCGACAGATCGCCGCCGGCCACCGCCTGAGCCACACGCACAGCTTCGGCCAATGGTCGGGTAACGCCTCGCGTGATGTACCAACCCAGCGCAACCACTACGGCCAGGATCACTGCAATAACCGCTCCAAACGAGACCAACGCGGCTTGAACCGTCCTCCCGGCACGGATCTTCAACGCCTCCTGGTTTTGCAGCAACAGCTGCTGCTCAGCGTCTACCTCAGTGGAAAGTTTCTTTTCCGCAGCGAGCACCTTCGTATAAATGCCCAGCTGCGCCTCGTCCTTCTTCCCGGCATTCGCATCTGCAACAACCGTGCTGACGGCGCCAAGGTAGCTGGCGACGAAGTCCTGCAGGCTGCCTGCGCCTGCCGACACCTGCGTAGACCGGATCGAGTCGGCCAACTGCGCCGACCTTTTGAGCAGTCGTGCGCTGCTCCCGATCTTTTCGCCAAACCCCTGTCGCAGATCCTTGTCGTCCTCCACCACCATCCCCAGGAGCAGCGCACGAATCTCCTTAAAGCTGTCGTTTACCTGCCCGATCGCCAGCAGCGAAGGCACCGACCGCTCGTTGACCTCGCGCAAGTCGCCGCGAAGCTTTCCGATCTGCACCACGCCGATGCCGCCGACGAGCAGCAGACCCACGATGGCCGCAATTACGAGGACCAGCAGACGTTTTCCGATAGACATAATCCACCTCTAATTCGCTACGATTGCGGGACATGGCCCGTTCACGGCGACAGGATGACCTTCACCGTTCCATCCACCGCGGACTTCTCGATGTAACCGACCCGTTTGGGGTTGGCCGCCACTGCCTGCTTCACGTCCGCGCTGCCGCCCAGTTCCTTGGGTGGATTTCCCTTGCCCGTAAACGCAGCTTTGGCCCAAAACGCCTTCATTTGCGTCGTCGATTTGCCGAGCACCTTGGAGGAAAACTCATCCCTGATGGCTCCACCGACCTGGTCCACCGGCTCGAATTCCGTGCTCCTGCCGGAGAAGATGTCTGCGACTTGTTCCTTGGTCATGTTGCCTGCCGGACTGCTCGCCCCGACCACCACCACGGCCTGCGCGTGCACGACGCCGGCGAATGCGACGGCGGCGACGGTCAATAGGTAACGAAGTTTGATTTTCATGTTGGTCTTCTTAGAAAATGAAATCGGTGGCGATGGACAGCACGTTCACATCTTGCGGTGCGGCCGCGAACGACGGCGTAGTGTGCACAAACAGACCTTGCACATTTCCGGCCGGCCCGCCAGTAGTCGTTCTCTGAAACTGCGCCTTGATATCCACATTCTTCATGAGGTCGTATCTCACCCCGACGGCCACGGTGTGCTGATCCGTGAACGCGGACTGATAGACAGCGGAAACCAACGCAGAAACCATCGGCGAGACTGCGGTTCCGTTCGAGTCGACATAGCTGCGCGGATCGTCGTTGGTAAGCTTCGAGTACATCGCATACGGCGTCCACTTGCCAAAACGATAGCCGCCCATGACATACCACCCTGTCGAATTATTGATCGCATAGCTGTCGGCGTGGCGGATGGTGTATTCGCTTTGCGCAATCAGCGAGCCGTCATCGTAGCTCGCGCCTATGCCGGTGAAGGTCGCGGTCACGTTCTTTAGACGCATGCTGTCGGCCAGCTCACCATAGCCGAACCCCGGAGCGATCGCATCGAAAGCGTTCAGTGCCTGCACCGCCGGATTGTCACCGTCGGTACTCTTCGGCACTGTGACCTTTCCCTGCAGATGACCGGCGCGCAGCGTCAGCGCGCCGAATTCTGCGGTCGCGTTGAGTGCGAAGACATTTTCGTACTTGCCGACGGTGGGCTGCGGTGCGGCTGCAAACTTGAAATCTCCGTTGCCGATCATCGGCTGTACGGTAACGAAGGCGTTGCCGATTCTCGTCCTGTAGACCGCGTCAACGCCGTTGATGGTCGAAATCGGGACTTGCGCATACACCTCGCCCGGTGGACGCAGCCAGGGCTGGGAATAGCCGACGTCCAGCGAGTCGGAAATCATGAATGCGGGAATCCTGATGCGTCCGGCGTGGATCGATAGATTGTTGGCCGCCTCGTACTTGAGATACGCCCATTCGGTGCGCGGAGAGAAGTCATCGTCCGGGCCCTGCTTCGACAAGAATTGGAGCGTCGCTGTCAGTTGCGGAGTTACCTGATAGGTTCCTTGCAGTCCGAGTTTGGAATCGATCGAGCCGTTCCTTAGGACGCCATTACCCTTGCGCGCGCCATCGACCTGTATGCTCGGCGACGTGACGAATTGGGCCTGGTCGGTGTTCGTCTGCACCAGACCCAGCGTTCCGAAGCCGCTTAACTTGAACCTGGACTCCTGCTCCTGCGCCTGTCCACTGGGACTGGCGATCGCTGCGGCTAAGACTAACGTTGTTACGAACGTGCGCTTCATCTGTGATCCTCTCTCGTTGATTTCGATCCAAAGTAATTCCCATCGCTTGTCGGCCCGATTGCTCGTCTTGATACACCAAGTGCTGCCTCACCTTGGGTTTCCTCGCCACCATCCTATTCGCCCTATTTTTCAGTCGGATAGATTGGTATTCCTGCCGAGTCACCTCTATGTATCGGCTGCGAAAGTGAGAACCTAATCACGCTTCTGTATGCCTTGTGTAACGACAACCCCGTTTGCACAAAACTATCTTTCACACACACACCTTACCGCGTGAGGAAGACTATGTCGTGCGCATATTTGTATGACTTTTGTAGTGCTTGTGTAACCACACCTGATTGATTTTCAACAGGTATCCGTGACAGAAGTCACCTTTCCACGATGTCGCTTGGAGCGGCGCGAGGAGCGGTCTTTCTTGCGTTCGCGACAACCGCCGGGAAGGCTGCCCATTTCCAAATCGAGTTGTATCCGCACACTGCGACCGCCAGCCAGCGTTCCTAAACGACCAAAGGCAGCCGAAGCTGCCCGTGGTCGAAACAAGTGATGTTAAATATGACTGCCTAAAACTCCGCCCACTCGTCGTTGCTGACCTTGGCGCTGGCTATCTTGCGTAGCGCCGGTTTCTCGGCCACCTTCGCTCGCGCCGCAGCCTTCACCATCGGTGCCTTGCTTGCGGCTGCGGCAGGCCTCCCGACATCGGCTGTGACCGACGCGCCCGAGCTACCACGCGCGAGCTTGAATGCCGCCACTGCGTGCGTCAGATCCCGGGTCTGGTCCTTCATCGACTCCGCGGCCGCCGCAGCTTCTTCCACCAGCGCCGCGTTCTGCTGCGTCACCTGGTCCATCTGCGTGATCGCCTGGTTCACCTGCTCGATCCCTGCGCTCTGCTCCTGGGAGGCAGCCGTGATCTCGCTCATGATGTCGGTCACGCGCTTCACCGAGGTCACAATCTCCTGCATCGTCTTCCCGGCTTCGTCCACCAGCTTGGTGCCCGCGCCCACCTTGTCCACCGAGTCGCCGATCAGCGCCTTGATCTCCTTGGCCGCCGCCGCGCTTCTTTGTGCCAGGTTCCGCACTTCGCTCGCCACCACCGCGAATCCGCGGCCCTGTTCGCCCGCCCGCGCCGCTTCGACCGCGGCGTTCAACGCCAGGATGTTGGTCTGAAAGGCGATGCCGTCGATCACGCTGATGATGTCGACGATTTTCTTCGACGACTCATTGATCGAGGACATGGTCCCGACCACCTGGCCCACGACCGTGCCGCCCTTTACCGCCACTTCGGAGGCGCTGACAGCGAGTTGATTGGCCTGGCGCGCGTTCTCGGCGTTCTGCTTCACCGTCGAGCTCAGCTCTTCCATGCTCGAGGCGGTTTCCTCCAGGCTGGAAGCCTGCTCTTCGGTGCGCTGGCTCAAATCCGCATTGCCCGAGGCGATCTCGGCCGACGCCGTCGTGATCGTGCCTGCCGTATCGTTGATCTTGCCGATGATGTCGGCGAGGTTTTGCTGCATCCTGGCCATCGCCGCCATCAGGCTGCTGCTATCGCCTTGGCGCACCGGCACTGCGTGCGCAAGATCGCCCGCTGCAATCCGATTGGCCACTGCGGTCGCCGCAGCCGGCTCCCCGCCCAGCGGCAGGCTGACGAAGCGGCGGATGAAGTAGTAGATCGCACCGAGCAAGGGCAGCGTCAGCCCGAACGCGATCAAGGAAATGCGCCAGGCGAAACCGTTCAGTTGGGCTTGCGCCTTCGTCAAGCTCACATGCATGCTGATCGCACCCAGCACTTCGTTTTCGGCGCCCTGATGGCAGCCCATGCAATCCTTGCCCAGATACGACTTCCAGTTCAGGATAGGGAAGATCGCACTGAGGTAGCCGTCCTTCTCGTTGACCTGGAAGCTGGTCTTGCCGCTTTTCATCACCGCCGCTTCCGCGGCGCTGGGGTTGGTATCCGCGCCCGCGTCGACCCCGTACTGGGTAATGGTGCTGCCGTAGCGGAAAACTTTGAGGTTCTTGATGTTGTTCGACTCGCGCACCTGGTCGAGGAACACCGCGCGCTCTTTGGACACGCCGGTGATCATCATCCCGGTCAGGGTCGCATTGATCATCTGGTTGGTGCTCTCGGCGAAATCGCGCGCCTGCTCGATCGTGGATTCGCGCCGCTCGGCATAGCTCAGCACGATGGTGATCGCCCAGCTCACGGCCAGCATCACGCCGATCGCCGCCACCAAGCGCGCCCACACCGGCAGGCTGCTGAAACTCCAGCGGCTCGGGGGCCCCGCACCCATTACCGGCGGCGCTACGCTGGCGGACAATTCAATTGCTTGGCTCATGGCTATCTCCTACGATTAAGAATTTTGAACGATATCTATTGCAGCGTTATCTGTTTCAGGCGTGACAGGTCGCTGCTGGACATGCGCATCGCCATGTCCAGCAGAATCAGCCTGCGCGCGTCAATGGTGAGCGGGCCGGCGATGTGCTCGGCGTCAAATATTGATGGGGGAACTGGCGCAACGCGCGCGTCAAAGCCGGCGACCGGTTTTCTCCGGATCGCCAGGCTCTGAGTCAGTAATCGATCTTTCATTTCGTCAGTGTTGCCGGAAATTCCACTTTGCCCGGTTACGCGCCGAATTTTGCCAGCGCGCTGTAACGACAAAGCGGTTTGCATCGTGATGCCCACTACACTTTCAGCATATGCCGGGAAGAGCAAAACTTCGTGCGCAACTTTGTATGGTTTTTGTGTAGCTTCCGTAACCAAAATAGATTGATTCCAAAAACGAAACCCGCGCCGGCTCGGCAGGATGTCGTTTTCGTCGCTGTGCTCCTCCCGGAGTGGACTTCAATAGCCATGCTTCGCCCCAAATTCCCTTTTTTCGCATGCCGACGCACGGGCTGCGTCAGGAATCCGCGTCGACTGCATTACGATTCCCGCTCCTACACTTCGACTTCGGCCGGAAAAGTGAGAACTTATGCACAGTTTTGTATAGTTTGTGTAACAACAGGGCCTCGGCAGGTCACCTGCGCGAGACGGCGGCAGCAATGCCACAAAAAAGGGCAGCCGAAGCTGCCCTTGGTCGAAACAAATAATGCTTACTGCGACAAATGGGGCTCGATTAGAACTCCGTCCATTCGCCGTCGCCAGACTTGGCGTTGGCAATCCTGCGCGGCGCAGGCTTCTCGGCCAACCTGGGCGTTCCCGGCCGGGCCGCGGAATTTCTCACCGGCAGCCGGCTCACGCTCGCCATCGGCTTCTCGGCCTCGGCCATCGTCCCCGGTGCACGCAGTCCGTCCTGCGCCACTTTGAACACCGCCACCGCCTGCGCCAGGCTATGCGCCTGCTCTTTCATCGATTCCGCCGCCGCGGAAGCTTCTTCCACCAGCGCCGCGTTCTGCTGCGTCACCTCGTCCATCTGGGTGATCGCCTGATTCACCTGCTCGATGCCGGCGCTCTGCTCCTGGGAGGCCGCGGTGATCTCGCTCATGATGTCGGTCACGCGCTTCACCGAACTGACGATCTCTTCCATCGTCTTGCCGGCCTCATCCACCAGCTTGGTGCCCGCGCCCACTTTGTCCACCGAGTCGCCGACCAAGTCCTTGATTTCCTTCGCCGCGGTCGCGCTTCTTTGCGCGAGGCTGCGCACCTCGCTCGCCACCACCGCGAAGCCCCGCCCCTGTTCGCCCGCACGCGCCGCTTCCACCGCGGCATTGAGCGCCAGGATGTTGGTCTGGAATGCGATGCCGTCGATCACGCTGATGATGTCCACGATCTTCTTAGACGATTCGTTGATCGATGACATGGTGCCCACAACTTCGCTCACCACCGCGCCGCCCTTGACCGCCACTTCCGAGGCGCTCACCGCCAACTGGTTGGCCTGGCGTGCGTTCTCGGCGTTCTGCTTCACGGTCGAGGTCAGTTCCTCCATGCTCGACGCCGTTTCCTCGAGGCTGGAGGCCTGCTCTTCGGTGCGGCTCGACAGGTCGGCGTTGCCCGCGGCGATCTGGCCCGAGGCCGTCCCGATGGTATCTACCGTCTGGTGTATCTTGCTCACCGTGCCGGATAATTTTTGCTGCATGTCCTTCATGCTGGCGAGCAGGCTGCTGCTGTCACCCTGAGCGATCGTGATTTCCTCGCTCAGATCGCCGTCGGCTATGCGCCGCACGATCGCGCTCGCGTAGGCCGGTTCGCCGCCCAGGGGCTTGAGCACACCGCGTGCAAGCAGGTAGCTAAGCAGCAGCAACAGCACACAACCGCCTGCAGCCAGACCCAGCACGAACCGACTGCCGCTTTCGGCGGCTTTTTCATTCTCGACCCTGAGCGCTTCCGAAGACGATTCGATCAGCTCGCTGGAAGCCGCCATGTCTTTTTCGACTGCCTTGAACGCCTTGTTGAACTCGGGCATCCTGGCTTCAGCGCCAGCCGCGTCGCTCACCGATCCGGCCATGACCGCTTCGGCAGCCTTGAAATAGCCGTCGACGTCCTCCCGCACTTTCGCGACCGCCGCCTTCGCGTCGGCGCCCAAGTCCGCCTCCGCGGCTTTCTTGAGCGAACTCCGCATGGTTTCGACATGCTCCTTGAGGTCCGCCTTGGCGGCGTCCGCGCCCTGCGCGTCCTGCGCGCGCGCGGCGATGACAAAGCTCAGCACGTCGGAGCGGATCGCATCATGCATCATGTCCGCCTTTAGCGAATCCTGCACTGCGTCCATGCGCAGGACGTAGCGGTTGTAGGCGGTTCCCAGGGATTGTTCCACGGCATAGTTGCCGAACATCAATCCCATGACTATGGCCAGCATAAGCAGGCCGAAGCCGATAAATTTCTTCTTCAGTGTCAGCGTTTCCATGATTCCTGTTTCCCTTTTCTTCAGTATTCAGTGATTAGACAACGGACTTGTACGTAGCCGCGCAAACTGCGGCCGCCACAGAATCCTTGTGTTCAGTGCATCGTATCCATCAGCGCCATGTCGCTGCCGGTCATCAGCTTTTCGATGTCCACCAGGATCAGCATGCGTTCATCCACCGTCCCCAGGCCGGTGATGTACTTCATGTCGAAGGACGAGGAAAAATCCGGCGCCGGACGGATCTGCTCGGCGGGGAGTCGAACCACATCGGAGACCCCGTCCACCACCATGCCCACCACGCGCCCGGCGACATTGAGCACAATCACGACCGTCAATTCGTTGTATGCCGCCTCGCCGAGGTTGAACTTGATCCGCATGTCCACGATCGGCACGATGATGCCGCGCAGATTGACCACGCCCTTGATGAAACCGGGCGCATTCGCGATCGTGGTCGGCTCCTCGTAACTGCGGATCTCCTGCACCTTGAGGATCTCGATGCCGTATTCTTCCTTGCCCAGCGTGAAGCTCAGAAACTCCTGCTGCTCCGAGGCTGCACCGATTGTCGGCTTTGCGGCGTTGGTCGCGAATTGCGTTGCTTCACTCATGTCTTTCACTCCTAGCTAGTTGGGAATCCCGAACATCCGGGTTCATCTCGTCACCAATTGCTGCGGTCACAGACACCACGGCGGATTCGTTGATCAATGTCAGTATCAGTACAATTTTTAGAACACTCCTAGCTTACGGGGGGAAGCGCAAAAAATCGTGCGCATATTTGTATGCGTTTCGTATCGCTTCTGTAACGACAATGGGTTGATTACTAATGTGAGGAAAATTCGATTCGGCGGGATGGTGCTTGCGTCAAAGGCCTCAGGCGTCTGCATAGCAGCGCCTTTCACCACACGCTAGATACGGCAGAAAAAGTGCGAACTTGTGCACATGTTTGTATAGGTTTTGTAACCAGGGAACCTTGGTTTCCGCCGGCAGAAGTCGGGGTCGGAAGTACTAACATCCTTGAAACAACGCGATGCGGCTGGACGATGTCGCGTGCTTCGGACGGCGCCTGCCGTAGCACTAGGCCGTCACCTCAGCGGCGCAAGTCTCCAACTGATTGGCTAGGCGCAGGCTCGCCGCGCATGAGCGACGCCGGAAAACGACCAACGGCAGCCGAAGCTGCCCTTGGTCGAAGCAAATAATGCTTACGCCGGGAGGTGGGACTCGATCAAAACTGCTCCCACTCGGCGTCACCCGCCTTGGCGTTGGCGATCTTGCGCAACGCCGGCTTCCCGGTGGCCGCAACCGGCCGGGCCGCCGCTTTCTTCACCGGGAGCCTGCTAACGCTTGCCACCGAAGTCTCAGCTCTTGTCTTTTCCGGCGCGTCCTCTGTAGCATGCTCGAGCTTGAACACCGCCACTGCATGCGCCAGGCTCTGCGCCTGCTCCTGCATCGATTCGGCCGCCGCGGACGCCTCTTCGACCAGCGCCGCGTTCTGCTGCGTCACCTCGTCCATCTGCGTGATCGCCTGGTTCACCTGCTCGATGCCCGAGCTCTGCTCCTGCGAGGCAGCGGTGATCTCGCCCATGATGTCGGTCACCCGCTTTACCGAAGCCACGATCTCTTCCATGGTCTTGCCGGCCTGATCGACCAGCTTGGTGCCCGCGCCGACTTTGTCCACCGAGTCGCCGATCAGCGTCTTGATCTCCTTCGCC